>NC_003552.1:302710-605420 GCF_000007345.1 Methanosarcina acetivorans C2A
AATTTATTTGTATGCTATTTTTGATTATATGCCATTGAATATTATACGCTGCACCATATAATTACCCTTGGCCAATCGAGTCTTCTAATCTGTCCGTCAAGTTCCGGAATATGAAGTTCAGAGACCGGGAAATAGTCTCAGGGTCCAGGGCATTCTGAATCTCTGATGGAAGGATAAATTGTCCGAAAAAGAGCATAGGGCTTCATAGAATAATAAATCAAAAATACGGAAAGTAAATAAAAAAAGAAGAAAATAAATAAAAAAAAGGAAAATATATAAAAAAGGGAAATGAGCCTTTTATAGATAAATAAACCAAAAAAAAGAAAGAAAGGGGGCAGTTTATTCTTCTACAGCCCCTATTGTGACGGAATATTCAAAGTTTTCAGTGTTTTTGGGCAGGATTGAAAGTGTCCAGTCGCCTGTAGCTCCCGGAACCGTATAGGTTTCTACGAAGGTTGTGGTCCCTGCCTGGTAGCTCCCCTGGTTGGAAGTTTCCATGCCGCCTGCAATTCTTGCGGAGACATATGAAAGATAGGGTTGCGGGTATGTGTCATCTATTATGCTTACAGAACCGCTGTATTTCGTGCTTACGAGAGTAGGTGTTACTTCGTTCCCTGAGGGGTCTTTCAGATTTACCTCAAAAGAGGGGGTAAGGTCCCGGTTTCCTCCTGCGGTGTAGAGACCGTATCCATACTGGTAGGAGCTGACCTCTATGCTGATAGTGCCGTTGTTTCCGGCTTTAAAGGTGGTTTCGTAAGGCTCTTCGGGGATAGGCAGAATGCGGAAATTCAGCGAAACCTTCCCTGCATAGTCTCTGATTCCCGGGTCATCGATGTTGAGGTCGAGGCTTCCGGTGTAGCTTCCCTTTGCATCAGCCGGAACTTTAAGTGTCAGCTTTACGATGGCAGTTTCTCCTGCTTTTACTTTTTCCGGGGCGTCGACATTTATCGCATCATTTCCGAAGGCATACGTTCCCCCTCCGTAAGGGGAGATACTATCATAATAGATTATGTCGCCTTCCTCTGTAAGCTCGGGGGAGATTGCAATATCCGTATTGCCCGTATTCCGGATTTTTATCTCATAAGTGTAGGTCTTTCCTGCTTCTACAAGGTCGTTGACGTAAGGTGTAAGGATCTGGACTGCAGGTGGGGTCCAGACCTGCAGGTTCAGCTGCATTGTGCCCGGGAAGTTCGGATAATATCCTGCTACGTCTCCTTCAGGCACATTTTCCGTAAAGGCGATTAGTACGGCATAGTTCCCTAAATCCGCATCTTCAGGTATGTCCACTTCGATCTCAAACTCCGCTTTTTCTCCCGGATCCAGGTCTTTTGCGGAGGGGCTGATGCTGACCCAGCTTTCATCTATGAAGTTTTCAGTATAAGGGATGATTACGAGCCTGGGATCCAGTGCAATGGTTTTATTGTCTTTGTTTTCAACAGTTGCGGTAAAGTTTTTACCGTCTCCGGGTTTCAGTTCAAGGTACTGGTAGGCTGGATCTACACTGATTTTTTCAAACTCGGGATAAAAGTCTTCAGCATAACTCGCGGATACAACCCCTGAACCGGCTACCATTTTTGTCTCTATCACTCCAATCTCTGCAGGTTCTGCAGCCACTGCTCTATTCTCTGTCCCTGCTCCTGCACAGGCAACCGAGAGAATGGATACGAGAAGGAGTCCGCATATGACTATTTTCAATGTCTTCATGTTCTGCATACTCATGCTTTTCACCTCGCCTGATACTAACTAAGGCATGGGACTTATAAAAAAATTACTTAAACTACGAATCAATCTGTAGTTATTTTCTAAAAATAAGGATTTTAAACGTTTTTTTACACATATAGGTTTATTTTATCTGCTTATTCAGGGAAAAAATTCTTTTTGTGCTTTTTTCAGTTCCCTTATTAAATACTGTTTTTCCAGAATCCCAGCACGATATCCGAATTTAGCTGCAGCATAAACAGAAAAAGATATTTAACCTCAGAATGAAACCTGTTTATGTTAAACCATATATGTGCCTATATGCAAAGATATAATGGGAAATAGTTTGCTGAAACCACTTTCAGCTACGAACGTTTTCAGAAGAAATTAGTAGAAACAGAGTAATTCTTGATTTAACACAGGTACGGATGTGATTTTCTTGCTCAAAAGCAAACAGGACATATTCAGGAAATTTTCAAGCTCCGGCTGCAGGGTCAGGAAAAGCCCCGGGTCCGGGAAGGGTTCCTTACATGACTCTCTCATGTGGTCCTGTCCTGTAATTGATGCTGATTTTGTCGAGGTCTGCGAAGCCTCTGACGATGACGATTCTCCCGAGCTGGACCCTGAATTGATAGAAAATCTCAGGGAATACCTCCGGACGAGGTCTGAAGAGGAAATCACCGAAATCTTTGAAGAAATTCGCAAAATCCTGGAAAGCAGAACTTCCGAAGGTCGGTTTTCGGGAGACTCAATGGGAGGTTCTTCTGCCTGCGAAAAAATACGGATGAAGGAGATTCCGGGAAGAGCTTTCAGGACATTTACGAAAACAGCTTCTTGCGGAAAGGCCCGAGTAATTAAGATTTCAAAAACAGTATCTTCGAAAGCTTCAACAATAGCTTCCGGGGGCAAAGAGTCGGTAAAAGTCTCTTCGAAAAAACTCAATGACAGGTGGAGTAATCTAAGTCCCAACGATCGCAAGATGATTTCCGAGGTCCTTATCACAGTGATTGAAATCGGGTTGCTCAGGAATTCCTCTAAAGGTAGAAGGGCGGCATTTGTTGTTTTGTCAAGCATCTACAGGCATCAACCGCCGGGCAGGAAAGATCTTGAGGAGTTCATAGACGAGGTGAACAGGCGTTTTAAGCGCAGGCATTAAACTCTGCTCCGTTTAAAACATCCTCGCAGGTCTGCTGACTGCTCTTATAAATCTTGCAGGGCTTTCCTCAACCTGCCAGCTTCCTGCATCAGGGATAATATAGGTCTGGTCCGAGACCTGGTCCAACCCTCCTGCATCATAGTTTCCTATTATCAGGGAAAAGATGCGGGCTTTTCTTTCGGTTTTTATTTCATTCCATTCCCGGATAAGGGGTCTTTCCGAGAGTTCGGAGGCCCCGTCGGTCAGGAAAAGGAGGTCTGCGCCCTGAAAGGCTTTTTCCCCTTTTACTGCTTTTAGCCCTGAACGGAGCGCAGTGTTAAAATCTGTCCCGCCTCCGAATGTGTATTTGAGAAAGTCCAGAAACTCTTTACCCATACGCTTTTTATGCGTAAGTTCGATCTCAACCGTTTGCCATTTCGATGAGAAAAGAATTACTTTGACATCCCTGTTTTCTCTTAACATCCTCCTTGCAATTGCCAGGACCACGGCTTTTGCAAGGATCTCAGGGGCTCCCCGCATGGAAGCCGAGGTATCGACAAGGGCGACAACGGGCCCTTTTCTCCTTTTGCCTGCGGAGTTCGAGTTCCAGTTTTTCCCTCGCAGCTGGTATGTAAGGAGCTTTTCCTCGAGCATGTCAGCATAGAACTTGCGCTTCAGGATGGGGTTTTTGAGTTTTACGGCTTCTATCGGAAGAAGAGTCTGGATTTCCCCTGAAAAGGTGATTGAGTGCACTTCGCTTCTGCTGTGCGGTGATAACTGCAGTTTTTTTGAGCCGTACTCAAGCTCCATCCTGCCAACCTGTTCGAGAATTTTCCGCAGGTCGGAACTTTTCCTGAGGATTGCCGCATATTTCTCAAGGTTTTCGAAGTATTCCCTGTGCAGGGCCTGTAAGGAATAGTCCCACATTCTCCCCGGAAAGAGCATGGAGAGGATCTCAAGCATTTCAAGGTGGTCTTCAAGGGCAGGGATAAGCTCTTCAAGCTCTGCAGCTATCTCTTCCTCTACTAAGGAGTCAACTGCTTCCCTGGCTTTTTCACTGAGCATGAATTCCCGGGTCATTGAGGCAAGTCTTTCCGATCCTTCTCCGTTTTCAGTTCTCAGATTCGGGTCTTTTTCTTCCCGGGCTCCCCAATTTTTAAGGAAACTTTCCCGGTTATTCTCACCTTCTTTCTTTTTTTCCCGGAATTCTTCAGGACTTTTCTGCCAGTCAGGGTATTTAGGACTTTCAGACTTTTCCAGCCTGTTTCTTTCCCATGCTGCCTGAGTTTCACTGATCAGCTCTTTCAGGGCGTTCAGGCTCTTTTCCAGTCCTTTCTGGGATTTCCTCAACAGATCAGGTTCTATTTTTTCGTATTCTCCAAGGAGCGTAAAAAGATGTTCCAGCAGGCTTCTCAGGATAAAAATTCCTGCCATCCTGTTGCTTCCTGCAAGGGTTTTTATTTCTTCCCAGACCTTCTGGTTTCTCATGCTGAGGAAGATCGGATAAAAAACCCCGAATTTTTCCATAAAGCGTTTTTCGTCCTTTATTTCATAGTCTTTCCCTGAAAGGAGTTCATAAATAAGTACTTCTGCAATCTCTTCTCTGAGCCTGTGAGGGACTTTTCGGGGGGTTGCCAGAAATTCCCGGAGTTCTATATTCAATATCGTATAAGGGTTAAATGCCTGGTCAAAAGATAACGCCCTGTTTGATCCGGAAAGGTCTTTGAAATCTCTTTTCGAGCTTTTCAGGTCCTGCATAGTTTCTTATTTCCTGTCTTTTTCGGGTTTTTGAGAACCCTTTCTCAGGCAACTTCTGCTTCTTCGAGTTCCACGTCAAATATCTTCGGTTTTTCGAGCAGGGCCCGGATTTCGTTCAGATAGTTTGCGATCTCGTAAATATCCGTGTTTTTGGAGCGGTATTTCATCAGGATCTCCTTGCTGTCCTGCCCGGAAACCCAGATGTTCTCCCTGAGGGTCTCCTCAAGGGCTTTTTCTTCTTCCTGCACCTGTTTTCTGAAGTAGTTCAGCTTTTCTTCAAGGTTTTCGTACTCTTTTTCGTAGAGCTTCTTGTCTCCGTAGTCCAGGCTGAGCTTGAACTCAAACCCGTACTTCCGGCGGAACTGCTCTGCTACTGCTTCGAAGCTCAGTGAACCGTTAATGTTGTTTCTGTATTCAAGCCCGAAACTGTAGGTGTGGGTAGGAAACTCTGCATGGTGCTTTAAAAAATCAAGGGCATTATTGAATGTGAGACTCTTCGGGGTTTTCACTGCCGTAAATCTGGAGCTCTTCATACCACCGGTTGTTTTTTTCTCCTCTTCGAAGCACTTGTTGCAGTATATCAGGTCCGGAAGTTCCTGCTGCAGGCAGCTGTAGACGGAATTTCTAAGATCAAGCACGTTCTGTTTGAGCTTTCCGGTATCAGTGCCTCCGGAGACGACCCTGTCCAGAATAAGTTTCCTTATAGTTTCCTTTTGCTCAGGGAGGTCCCAGAGCATGTGCTGGAGCAGGACAACAGTCATCCTGTTTACGCTTTCGTGCCCGTTGATGGCAGAAGCGACCCTGAGCACGTTTATAATCTTCTTCCAGCGCCTGTCCGAAACGAAGATATTTGAGTTCTTAAGCTCTCTTCTTAACCCCCTGATAGTTGCCCGGACCTCTGGGTCTACACGCATATCCTTGGCTTTCTTCTGGATTTCCTTTATGTCTTCGACCGAGAGTTTCGTTGAAGGCGTGAAGTCTTCGGTATTTTCGAAAATGAGGGCTTCAAGGTTTTCCTCATGCTGGATGTAGTCCACGCTGTACCTGAAAAGGAACCTGTCATAAAGGGCTTCAAGGCTTTCATCTTCTTCGGGCAGTTCGTTGGAAGCCCCGAAAACGGAAAAGAGAGGGACATCCATAACTTCCTTTCCGTTATGGTATTTCCTCTCGTTCAGGACTGTCAGGAGGCTGTTTAAAATAGAGCTGTTCGCCTTGAAGATCTCGTCAAGAAGGGCTATATGAGCAGTCGGCAGGTAGCCTTCTACTCTTCGGCTGAATTCATCCTTTTCAAGCGCCTTTAGAGAAAGCGGTCCGAATACTTCTTCCGGAGTGGAAAACCGGGTAAGGAGATAATGGAAAAAATTCCCTCCCTCGATAGTTTCGCAGATTTTGTTTGCAAGCAGGGTTTTTGCAGTTCCCGGCGGGCCCAGCAAAAGAACGTGCTCTCCTGAAAGCAGCGCCAGCAGGGAACCGTTGATTTCAGCGTCTCGTTCTTTAAAGTAACCAGAAAATTCCTGTTTAATATTGAGGATAGTATTTTTCAAATCCAGAACTTTCATGAATTTCAAACCTTTTTATATCTCTCTTTTCCAGCATCTCATCCGTAATCATGCAAAAAGGGCTATGCAATAATAAGCAGCAGTACCCGGTTCAAAAAATCTTAAAAATAATTAACCATTTTTATGGGTCTCGCCTTAATTAATTTTTCCAAAAAAATTCTAGTTCGCAACCCTTTATTTATAACCCTTGTTCGTAACCTTTATTTATAACCCTTGTTCGTAACTTCGGATATGCTTGCGGGTTATATCTCCTTCTCAGTTATATGCTTCTCTACCTTAAAGTACGAAATCTGGGTATCACTCGAATGCTGTCCGAAGATGTTATGCATAAGGAAGTTAATCATTACTGAAATGTTCTAACTTTTCTGGATAGTAGAGTTGTTAGGAGACAAACTGGTGTTATCCGGAACTGGCCGGTAGAATCAATATTCGAGAGGAATATTCTGGAAGATCTTAAATGAATGATTTAGAACGTGAAAAATACAGCAGGCAGATCCTTCTTTTTGGGGAGGAGGGGCAGGAAAAGCTGAAGAATTCCAGAGTGCTGGTTGCAGGTGCAGGCGGACTCGGAAGCCCTATTTCCACATATCTCGCAATAGCCGGGGTCGGGAAAATTATTCTTGCGGATTTTGACTCGGTTGAGCTCAGTAATCTGAACAGGCAGTTTCTCCATCACGAAAAGGATATTGGGAGAGCCAAGATCGAATCTGCGAAGGAAAAGCTTCTTTCTATGAACCCAGGGATTGAGGTTGAAACCATCGGGGAAATGATTTCCGAATCAAACATCGAATCCCTGATTCCCGAATGTGATATTATTGTCGATGCCCTTGATAACCTTGAAACCAGGCATCTGCTCAACAGGCTTGCCGTAAAAAGGAAAATTCCTCTGGTTCATGGAGCAGTTACCGGATACGATGGGCAGGTGACTACGATAATTCCCGGTAAAACTCCATGTTTTTACTGTATTTTTCCGCGGATTTCCAGAAAAGAAGTTTTCCCGGTTTTAGGGGCAACTCCGGGAGTTATAGGTTCTATCCAGGCAAATGAAGTAATTAAATTCCTGACAGGAAAAGGAAAACTTCTCGAAGGTCGCCTTCTGTTCTGGAATGGATTTTCGGGGAATTTCAGTGAAATCTCTCTCTCAAAGTTAAACAGTTGTCCTGTTTGCGGATTTCTTAACAAATCGGATGAAAATAAATGAAACTACATGAAAATAGCCAAGAACAACCGGGAATCTCTGAAATTAGCTGGAAATCTCTGAAATTAGCTGGAAATCTCTGAAATTAGCTGGAAATCTCTGAGAATTTCTGAAAATCATCTAAATATCTGAAAATAACTTAAAATAAATGAAAAAATGAGGTTTTTTCCTGTTCTAAGGAATCATAATCCTTTGTTCCCTCCCCATTGATCATTTTTTATATATCCTCAGTAATAATATCTTATGAGTTATTTATGTCATAGGAGGAGATTTCATGAAAAGGAAGGCTCCGCCAGTTGAAACCGGAGGCTTTAACCGGCAAGACTGTTCAGGCTTCTTGCCTGAGGGATTTCACGACCTTAACCCATCTGCCCCTTATTTCTCTTCTGCTTCTGCCCCTAATTTTCCCTATCTTGACCTTGGGATCTGTCGGGAATCCCAGGTTAAGTCATTGATCAGGGCTCACAGCAAAGATATGTACCGGTTGCTTGAGAAGGTCCGTTTTGATGGAAAATACTATAGGGTAAAGTGTGTAAACTCCGGGGATTGGGAATACTGCTGGGACCTTGCAGTCAGGATTCAGTTTTTCGGGAAAATGCAGGGGATTGTTCTTTATCCCAAACGTCTGGTTTCCCAAAATGAAAAAAAGATTGTTTACAGGTCCGTAATCCTTGTTAACCCCTATCAGCTCTGGGACGAATCCCTTGTAACCCGATTCTGGAACTTGCAGGAAAGAGTCGAATTCCTTATAGCCAGAATCCTTTTTCACGAGTGCATCCATCTTATGATCTCGCTTGGAAATACCCTGCCAGCGGGTTTTGGAAATACGGATATCTATCTTGAGTTCAAACAGATGCTTGAGATTCCCCACTCAAAAAAACTGATATCCGAACTTCATGAGGTACAGTTCCGCCTCTGGAATCTCGTCCTGTTTGGGGCCGAAGGATCCGAAAACGAACAGACTTTGCTCGAAAGAGTCCAGGAAATCTATGAATTTCTTATTAATGAAAAATACAGTAACCAGAAAACGGGAAAGGTTTTTCATTCCCCCTCTAACAATGAAAAATTAGCCCGGAGATATGCCTGGATTGCAGGTGTCAAAGCCGGAGGGGACGTCCATGTCAGCAAAAATATATGGAAGGTCGAAGTCCGCAGACTCAGCATAGCCCTGAGAAGGCTGTATAACGGGATTGATAGGCTGCGGGTTAGTTGAGTCAGAGAGGCTTCTTCTCATTTTCTGGTTTTTTTCCTTATCCCTTCTCTGATCTTTTCTTTATTTCTTTCCCTTATCCCTTCTCTAATCTTTTTCTTTTTTCATTTACACGGAAGCTTCCATTTTTTCTTTATTTTGGGTTTTAGCTTTTGTATTCGGGGCTATGAGCCTTTATGGTTGCACCACAAATACTGACCTGAGTGGCGTGGGTAATTTGCTTATGACATTTGTGGTGGGCCTGATAGCAGCTCTGATTATCAATTTATATAAAGAAGCGTAAAACCCCTGAGTCTTTAGCTCAGGGGATATAAGCGTCAACTTCAACCCTGATTCCGTATATAATATTCTGTGGCTTCTTTACTAACGTTTCCGATGGTAGAAGCAAAATATCCATCGCTCCACAATGTGTTTTCGCCCCTATAATACTTTTCCAGATATTCTTTTTGTGTTTTCCAAATTCTGTTCGTAGATTCATGTTTCTGTTTTCGGACAATAGATAGAACACTGACTTTCGTTTCGCTCTTAATTAAGAAATGGATGTGATCTTTGTCAGTTTCCATTTCAAGAATTTCAAAGTTTGACCCTTTTGAAATATCAATCACAATTTGTTTGAGTTCTTCGCTGATTGGTTCAAGTATAGCTTTTCGATATTTGCAAACAAAGATAATATGATACATTAACAGAAATTTGCTATGATTCCTTGTCTCATATTTCATATTTACAAAAAAATATATGAATTGTTAAAGCATATGATCTCTTTGTATGATGAAAGCGTTCAAATTTAGGCTCTATCCTACAACTACACAAGCTGATCAACTCAATCAACATATAGGTAGCTGTAGGTTTGTCTATAATTGGGCACTTGATCAGAAAATTAAAACATACGAACAAACAGGGAAATCAATTTCCAGATTTGACTTAAACAAATTAATTCCAGCTTTGAAGACCTCTAACGAATGGTTAGGAGAAGTCAATTCTCAATCATTACAGGGGATGACTAAGCAGGTTGAGTCTGCTTTCACTCGATTTTTCCGAGAGAAGAATGGATTTCCGAAGTTTAAGTCAAAGAAAAATCCTATCCAGTCTTTTCCCGTACCCCAACACTATTCTGTGAATTTTGAAAACCATACCGTTAAACTTCCTAAAATTGGTGAGATTAAAGCAGTTCTTCACCGAAAATTTGATGGAGAGCTTAAAACAGCTAGGGTATCAAGGACTTGTAAAGGGCATTACTACATCAGCGTCCTTGTTGAAGACGGTAAAGAACTTCCTGAAAAACAGGGATTCTCAGAATCAACAACAGTAGGAATAGATGTGGGTATCAAAGATTTTGCCGTCCTTTCCACAGGAGAAAAGATTGAGAATCCTAAATACCTGAAAAACTCTTTGCAAAGGTTAAAGGTCCTTCAGAAAAGAGTATCAAGGAAACAAAAAGGCTCTAAAAATAGGGCAAAAGCCAGACAGAGGCTTGCTGTACTCCACGACAAAATAACAAATCAGAGGAATGACTTCCAGAACAAACTCTCTTTTAGACTTGTTAGCGAAAACCAAGCTGTAGCTCTGGAAACTCTGAATGTTAAAGGTATGGTTAAAAATCATCATTTGGCACAGGCTATAAGTGATTCTGCATGGAGCAGCTTTGTAACAAAGTTAGAATATAAAGCAGAATGGTTTGGAAAAGGCGTATTAAGGATAGGACAATTTGAACCTTCTTCTAAGCTCTGTAACGTGTGTGGATACCATAATAAAGAGCTTCAGTTAAAAGACAGAGAATGGACTTGTCCTGATTGTAAAACAAAACATGATAGAGACATAAATGCCGCTATCAATATCAAGAAATTCGCTCTCATAGATCAAAATCTAATTGGATTGTAACACCTACGGAACGTGGGGAAGAGCTTGGGGACTTGCCCTCAATAGAGGGAAGAATGAACCAAGAAGCAACTCAGTCTTTAGCTGAGTGGTAGTTCACTCTTACAAAGTTCGCAGTTTGATCTCATTATCTCAAGTATCGGCGTCCTTACCTTTTCAAGGCTTACAGCCTATGATACCCAGAAACTAAAAAAGTTGAGCCAGGGAGATCTTGAGGTGCTTAACGAACTTGGGTTTTTCAATGATAAAAACAAAGAGAAAAGTGAAAATCAGACCGATGCAAAACCTGAAGGAAAAGAGAAATCCGAAAAAAAAGCCTGAGAAATAAAATCCCCAGAAATGATTGCAGCCGGATCTGCAGCTCATAAAGATCTACTCCTCGGAGCCCTCGTCCTTTATCTGGATTTTGTAAACCTCTTCCTGTACATTCTGAGGGCAATGGGAGATAATAACGATAATGATTGAATTCAACAGAAATGATTCAACAAAAATGATTCAACAAAAATGATTAAGCCGGGAAAACCGATTTGGTATGAAAGTACTTTCAATTACTTTCATTATTTGTGCCTGCTATTCGAAGTCGTGTGTGTTTTTTTGAAAAATAAGTGGATTGGCTCTCAGTTAATGAACTGAGAGTTTTCCAGGTATTAAGTTTCTTATGCACAATTTTCAATTCTGTTGTCGTGGATGTTTACATTTGTTTCTTTTGTATTCAAGTGTACTATTGCAGGAGCAGGCAAGTCATGGAAATAGTTGCCGGAAGCTTCTATGTTTTTAAGAGTTCCCTGTAATTCCAGGCCTGCATATCCGCCGCCAGATGTGGTACATTCGTTGTTTTTCATGACTCCGTTGGTAACGGAATCGAACCGAACGGACGAATTGGTTCGGTTAATAAATTTGGAGTTCTTAACTGTAATGCCTGTTACGTGATAGGCATATACCCCATCATGCCCACATTTGTTTACGGTTACCGTATCTATTAATATGTTGCTGGAATCTGAAATAAGCATGGCATCATTACATCCGTTCTGGAATGTAACATCCTTTACTGTTAATCCATTGCAATTTACTATAGTTGCCATGTTATAGCAGGAAGTTCCGAGCCTGACGTTAGGATAATAGTCGCTCTGGCTTCCGTCAACAGTTAAGTTTTTTATTGCAATATCGTTTGCAGAACTGCCTCTAATCATAAGCATGGCTTTCTTATCTACAATACTGCTCTCGCGCCCACCCCATACGGGTAATCCAGATGCAAGCTTAATTTTTACACCTGACTCTCCTTCAAGGATTGTTTTGCTGCCTATCAGAAGACTGTCACCTATGACATATGTGAACGGGCCTTTAAGGTGGACAGTTGTGCCTGGATTTTTTGCTGCATATTCCAGTGCCTGGTTAATCTGGACGTGATCGTCTTTTCCATCACAGTTGTAGTCTCCGCTTCCATCTCCAGCAACAGTAATCACATTTGTGCTCTGAGCGCCCATTACGTTAGGTAAGGTTGTTAAAATAAGACATGTTGCCAGGAATAGGGTTCCTAGCTGTTTTTTCAGCATCGTATCACCTTTGGGTTGGATTTTTATAGGGATTTCAGTGAAATCAAAATTTATAGGGTAATTCTCTACTTTCCCAAATATTTCTTAAAATTCCATATTACGTACTCGTAATACCTTTTTTCCGATATCTTTAATTAGATTGGTTTAATTTCTCTAACCAGATCGGCTCTATGTTTTATTCAAAATTTCATATTACGTCTGCGTAATACTTTTGAACCTATCCAATTCGGTTCTCTGCGATTTATGCGGGCGGACACGTGCACACAGAGTCTCCACTCTCCAACACATTATAGGGATCAGTACTGGAGGTGGCGGAGTTAGAAGTTTTGACTTCTACAAATCAAAATTTGCTACTGACCATCTGGATTTTATTCCTTCGGTCAATACCTCCTGTTTCGATTATTCATGGCCTTCAGCCAGGTCAGCTCTTACTTGAAAAAGTTTTCATTCACCTGTTATTGAATCACCGAGCTGACATTCAGAGTCTACGCAGTCCTGTTATAAAATATTTTTGGTATTTTTGTAATAAAATTAATACAGTTATCTCTCATTTTCGGCAACGGTAGGCGTTTGAATGGATTGTTAGGTAGAACTTTGGAGAGCTTATTATATTAATTATAAAACCACTTCTATATATTTAGCTCTATTCCCTGCAGAGCAATGGGTGTCAAAAAACTCCTGTGGGTTTCTAAAAAGAATTGTAAGTAGGAACGAAATATGGACGCGTATCAAAATCGGCGACTGATTTTTCTAATATTATTGGTGGAAAAATAAATCAATATATAAATCGAGTTATTATAATTATCCTAATATTAATATTGGTTTATGTTGTCATTATAAGTGAGGAGATTTGGACTTTATTGTCATATGGTGGGGAAAAGATGAACGGTAGGTTACTTTCGATATCGTCGGTTCTTATGTTTTTGATTCTGGCATCGACTGCGGCGTCAGCCGCTCAATGTACAAAAATTGGCAGCGGATCTGAGCCTGCTATTGATGCTAATAATATAGTGTGGGTAAGTGGGGGAGCAGTTCATGTTTTTGACCTGGCCTCCAAAAAAGACGCTACAATCAATTCTTCTGCAGCGTCTCATCCGGCTATCTCGGGCAGCATCCTGGTATGGCATGACGAGAGTACCGGAGTGCCGAGA
The DNA here is from genome assembly GCF_000007345.1 of Methanosarcina acetivorans C2A. NCBI lineage: Archaea > Methanobacteriati > Methanobacteriota > Methanomicrobia > Methanosarcinales > Methanosarcinaceae > Methanosarcina > Methanosarcina acetivorans. The sequence continues at coordinate 315,848 of NC_003552.1, forward strand.
CTTACCTTATATGACCATGAGAGCCGGGCCAGGTCTTATATTACAAAGGGCGTGGACCACGACAGCGTTCCCGCTATTTCCGGCAGTAGAATCGTGTGGAGTGCAAATTCCTGTGTCTATATGTATGATGTCTCTACCTCCACACAGACCGGGATAGCAGCTGGGAACAATCCTGACATTTATGGTAGCAAAATCTCATATGAATACGCTTCTGCTAAAAATACCTCGCAGATCTACGTATATGATCTCACCACTAAAAAATCAATAGACGTCAGCCAGTATGGCGATAATATGTTTTCACACATTTATGGCGATAAAGTCATATGGTCGGATTTTTACACCCGGCTTGGCAATATCCGCATGTATGACCTTGCTACCCGGCAACAGACAGAAGTCACAACCGGAGATGATATGACCGGCTACGATACAGGGGGTTCGACTGATATTCACGGCAATAATATTGTGTATCTAAAACACAATGACCTTGCAGATATGGATTCTGGTGATGTATATCTCTATGACATAGCTACAGGAAAGAGCATACAACTGTCTTCGGGTAACACTGCACAAACCCCGGTTATATCCGACAACATCGTTGTCTGGTCAGATTGCGGTAGTATCTATGTTACATTCCTGACAGGAGTGCATGCTTGAAAACGGACTCCTGTAGCAGGATTTTGACGGGGGAGTAAACTCCAAAAGTGCCGTCACTGAACTTCATATCTTTACCAGAGCTGGAAAATCTACTTTCAGCTCAATAGTGAAAAAAGAGTCTGAAGCATTATCTTAGCGAAGATGTTGAGCTGAATCAAGAGTAAATAACTCGCGGTGAAGTAAGGTAGCGATAACGATTTCGCTGCTTGCATTTTTTTATTTGCGGGTGCAAGTGGGAAATGTTCCTTTTTAAGTGGCCTGTTTAATTCTTTTTTATGTTAGATCCCGCCGCTCAGCTTATCGGAACCAATAAGCTTGAAGTCTATTGTTAACCTGTTTTTGGCTTATTGTTAACCTATGCCTTAATAACCAGGGAATTGTTTCTCATATTATCTTCTTAATAAATATAATACCAAACTTGCACGGATGAACTGCCAAGCCGGTATTTCTACACTATTAAATACAGAGAGCGGAAAACCCCATGAGAGACACACAGATTGATTACGCCCGTAATGGAATACTTACTCCCGAGATGAAACAAATTATTGGGAAAGAAAATATTGATGAGGATACGCTGCTTTCCCGCGTGGCCGAAGGAAGTCTTATTATAATGACAAGGAAAGGCTGTCCTCCCGTGGCTATAGGAAAAGGTGCCAGCACTAAAGTAAATGTTAACCTGGGAACATCTGCTGCAAAAATTGATGTGGATGCCGAAATAGAAAAGGTAAGAATTGCGGATAAATATGGAGCGGATACGATCACCGATCTTTCTATGGGCGGGGATATCCGGGCCATACGTACAGGCGTACTGGAAAACAGCAAACTCCCCATTACCACGGTTCCGATCTATCAAACGATTGTTGAATGCGGGATGAAGGAGGTTACTGCTGACGATATTTTTTCATATCTCAGGGCTCAAGTGGATGAAGGTATGAGTTCTGTGGTCTTGCATTGTGTGGAAAAAGCTACCCTTGAAAAATTGAAAGGCATGGGCAGAGTAATGGGGATGGTATCCAAGGGAGGTTCCCTTACCAGTGTTTATATGCTCATAAACGGTTGTGAGAATCCCTTCATAGAGAACTTTGACGAGGTGATTGATGTTCTCCGGAAGAAGGATGTGGTCCTTTCCCTTGGAAACACCATGCGAAGCGGCTGCATTCATGACCTGAATGATGGTGCCCAGATGATGGAGATCAATACCAATGTCCAGCTTGCAAAAAGAGCTAATGAGGCAGGTGTACAGGTCATAATAGAGGGCATGGGTGGGCACATACAGGCAGCCGATATTCCTGCTCACGTTAAGTTATATAAGTCAAAATCAAGTTTTCCTCTATTTGTTGCAGGGCCCCTGCCCACAGACATTGCCCTTGGGTATGACCATATTGCAGGTGCAGTGGGCGCCAGCATGGCAAGCGGGGCAGGAGCCGATTACCTGTGCTACATTACACCAGCAGAACACCTTTCCCTTCCAGGTCCAGAGCAGGTGAGAAAAGGGCTGATAGCCTTCAAGATAGCTGCCCATATAGGGGATTCCATGAAATACGGGATGAGCAACAGAGATTTGCTGCTTGCACAAAAGCGTGCCCGTTTTGACTGGGAAGGACAAATGGAGCTTGCCCTTGATTCTGACAGGCCAAGGGATATTTGCCCCATGACAGGCCCGTGCTCCATGTGCGGCGAGTACTGTGCCATAAAAATCATGAGAGACTACCTTGAAGGTGATAAATAACCCCAGGTTATTTTAGTACCTGAGGAGTTCTCCTAGTTCTGTAGAGTGATGTGTAGCTATAATTAACGTTACATCTGTCCTCTATATGACTTGCTTGAATTTTTTCCATTCAAGCAGGAATAACATCACGATAATTCTTGATTAATATATGGAATCTTTTTTTCTCCTGATCAGGTTCCTTTCTTTTATTCATCGTGAGCTACAGGAGATTATTTTTCAAAAATAGTGATTTTTAGTTGGTTATCGATTCTGTTGTTGGTTACAATCTTTGACTTCTCAAGGGCAAAGTCAGATAACAGGATATCTGAAAAGAAAATATGTAAGTATTAATATGAATTAGGTGAGTTTTTCTTTTACCATACCCCGTTGTTCTTCAGGGTAGCAAGAATATTTGTGAACTCATTGCTGAACTTACATTTCCGGAAATCAGGATTTTCCAGAATATTTCTCTTTATTCCTTGCAGTGCGATTAAAAGGCTCATATCATTACTATATTCGAATTCATCTTCTGATGAGACTATATTTTCGGCAAGGATTTCGATGAATTTTGGGTCGAGATCATTTGTAATATAAGTGTCCAGGATCAAAAGATCTGCAATTCTTTTATAAAATTCGATTAGTCTCTGGTAGTTTGATAAGGAATAAACTTTTGCTGTATGTTTTTGAATGTTAAGATAAATCAGGTAGCGCGATATTGTGTTTATCAGGGTCTCTACGGTCTCACATTCAGGAAATACAATCGGAAACCTTTTGAGCACTTTGGGATACAGGTTGCTGTTCTCTCTCACTTTTTCGCGGTTCCAGATCTCCGGAAAAACCCTTGATATCGAGGAGTTAAGTACCGCTGTTACATAATGGTAGATTGTGGGGTCTCCGAGGACAATTCCAATTCCTTCTGCAAATACATGGTTTCCGGCAAAATCATATGATGCCTGCAGACGATAGTGGTCAGTAATGATAATTTTAGGCGTGTTAATGTAATGCAGGAAGCTTTCATTTTTCAGGCGGTAACAATCAGCTGAATTCAACCCTTCTCCATCTGTCCTGAACTTATATTTGATCTCCCTAAGCCGTTTATAAGCCATCGGAAACCTTGTTTTCATCTCTTCTGGCTGAAAGATTCTGTATTCTTTTCTTACGTTGTTACCGAGTATTTCATAGGGGAGCATAAACCGGTATTGGCTGGAGTTAATAGCAAATTCATTAGACAGAGAGTCATCCATATAAGGGTACATAAGTTCCTGTTCTATACTTACACTCCTCAGCAGATCTCTGCAGATATACGAGGTGTTTGTACAGTCTCCCCTTGAAAGATTTACTTTATGTATGAAATCATTCGTTGAGGGTATGCCTTCAAAGATCTCTATTGAAACATCCTCCAGAGTCCGAGGTATTTTGCTCAACCTTTCTATGATATTGTCTTTACTCCAGAACATACACTCCACTCCTTTGTCCTCATGCAACATCTCGGCAAATTTCTATGGATACTGGTTGCAATACTCCTGTAAAACTTCATTTATACCGCCAGATTTTGAGATCTGCATATTATTTCCGGAATCTCTTGTTAAATTCTATATACAATTTTTATATAATAATTTTCCATAAAGCAGGTTCACAATTAAAATCGTTTTTCTCCAGACTCTGGTATTAATAGGGTTCGATAATCTTCACGTCATTCACTCCCCTATTTTCAATGGGAGTTTAAAATTTGGTCCGAGTCCGGGTTAACAACTCAGATTAAACCGGGTTAGGACAGTTGGACAGAAGGCAATGGTTAAAACCGGACTACAAAGTATAACTCGAAAAACTCTGAAAATTGTGAGGTAGCGAAAAAATCCCGGAATCAAAAAACAGATTCAGAATGTTGTCAAAAAATCCCTGAAGCTTTCCAAAAAAGAAACAAGAAACTCTATTATATAAATATCTGCCGCCGTCCCGAAAAGATCCTCTGGAATCAGACCTTAATTAAGAAGTACAAAGCCCCGTGCGTGATTTGAACACGCGACCTAGTGATTACAAGTCACTCGCTCTACCGGGCTGAGCCAACGAGGCGTAATGAAACTGATTGCAGACTTATCTAAATACAATACTCACAGATAAACTTTATGGCAGAACCCTCCTTTCCCGACATATTCTAAATTGCTTTAACTGTAGGCTTATGATCTGCTTTTACAGCTTTCTACCGTTTTGACGGTGCATAAGCCTTATGGCATTCTTTATCCATATCTCGCATAGATGTGGCAGGAAATGGCAAAATACGGGCGCAAGCTGGTGGGACACGGGCTTGTGGAATCAAACTTCGGGAATATCAGTGTCAGGGCCGGAGACCGGATGCTTATTACCCGGAGTGGGACTGCTCTTGATGAAATCACCGGGGATAACGTTGTTGAGGTGGAGATTCAGGATACCTCGTCTCTGGATATAATTGCGTCTTCCGAAACGGTAGTGCACAGGGAGATCTACACGAAAACTTCTGCTCTGGCAATAATCCACGCTCACTGCCCTTATTCGGTGGTTGAGTCCCTGCTTGCCGGTCCTGCGGGAACGATTGTTCCTGTGGACAGTGAGGGTCAGTATTTCCTCGGGAATATCCCGGTGGTAAGCGGCGGAATCGGGAGCCTGGAACTTGCCGAAAACCTTGCAGGTGAGCTTTCAGGACACAGAGGGGCTGTGGTTTTCAGCCACGGAACTTTTGCCATCGGAAGGACTCTCGGAGAAGCTTATATTGTGACCACGCAGCTTGAGCACTCCTGCAGAATAAAGTACCTGTATGAGCTTGCAGCCGTAAAAAAGTGAAAATAGGAAGTAAAAGTGATATAAGTAAGTATTATCTATGGAGTGCACTGATATTCAAACATACAGCCTTAAGTATAAATATCAAAAGACAGGTACACAGAGGATTAATATAAATAAGCAGATCCAACCTAAGTAAATCCAACCCAAGTGGATCCAATCCGGCATAAGATGCAGGATAAAGCTGCGCAGGATAAAGCTACTATTCTTTCAGGCCTGTCTTCTATATAACGGAAATACAACTAAAAGGAAGATCCCAAATACCATGACGTTTAATGCCCTGAGACCCGTTGCCTCGAAAGTTATCGACCCGCTGGCAGATTTTTTCATAAGATATGAGGTCTCTCCTGATACGGTTTCCATAGTTTCCCTTATCTGTGCTTTCTTTGCGGGACTCAGTTTTTATTACTCTCCTGCATATCAGGAACTTGCCCTATTGGCAGGCATCTTGGTAGTGTTTAACTCGCTTTTCGATGCCCTGGATGGGGTAATTGCCCGCAAGTCCAACAGGGCAACCCCGAGAGGAGACTTCCTCGACCACGTAATCGACCGCTATTCGGACGTGTTCATTATCTGCAGCATTTTTTTTGCAGGTTATGTGTCCTGGCAGATAGGGGTTGCGGCAATCGTGGGTGTGCTTCTTACTAGTTATCTCGGGACTCAGGCCCAGGCCCTTAATCTCGGGAGGTACTACGGCGGGATCATGGGCAGGGCTGACCGTCTCGTAGTCATAATCCTTGCCGCTTTTGCTAATTCGGTTTATCCGGCTTCGATTGCAGGCTTTCCCATCCTGGGTTGGGCTGTTATCCTGATTGCTGTAACCAGTCATATTACTGCAATCCAGCGGATTATGTATATCTGGAGAAGGCTGGACTGATACCCTTCAGCTTTTTGTTCCAGCCATTTTCTGAGCCCCCTTCCTTTGGTTTTCAGTCTTTGGTTTTCAGTCTTTGGTTTTCAGTCTTTGGTTTTCAGTCTTCGATTTTAGTCTTCGATTTTAGTCTTCGAGTTTCGGTTTTTTGAGGTTTGGCTTCTTATGTTTATCCCTGAGGTTTAGCCTGTTAATTTCAGTCCGCCAAAATATTTTTTGCTTCTTTTTTATGCCCGAAAACCGGTTTCTGAGGCGGATAGGTTAATGTAAGACAAAACCCAATACTGGACTATGCCGTCTCAAGGAAAAAAGTATGAGTATCTGGAACATACCGCAGACATAAAGTTCCTGGCCTACGGAAATACTCTGAAAGAGGTATTTGAAAATGCAGCTCTTGCCATGTTCAATGTTATAATTGATACGGGGAAGGTTTCAGGAGAGACGGCAAGAGAGGTTTGCCTTACGTCCCCTGATCTCGAATCTCTGCTTGTGGACTGGCTTTCCGAGCTTTTGTATCTTTTCGAAGTTGATGAGATTGTTTTCTGGAAGTTCCGGGTAGAGGAAATCCGGGAAGAAGAAGGGGAATACTCAATAAAAGCCGTAGCATCAGGTGAACAATACTATCCTGAGAGCCACCCCTTTGAAACTGAAATTAAGGCTGTCACCTATAACCAGCTGGAACTCGAGAAGACTGCAGATGGCTGGAAGGCTCAGGTTGTTGTTGATATTTGAGAAGCAGTTGTTTTTGATTTTTCTGTGCATGGCTGGAATGTATGGCTGCACTGCATAATCCTCATGTCTGCCTCCTGTTCATTTCTGCTACTTTATGCCATACAAATCTTCATGTACGTGAATTATTATCCTATCCTGAGCTATAAATCCGGAGTAGATTTTGATATTCCAAATCAACCTTTCACGCTTTAACGGGTTAAATGAGTTACGCAGTCTGAAAATGTATCTTATGGATTTCCGGAGTAATCTGCAGTTGCTCTGGGGAACGCAAGGTAAATGAGTCATTTTGGGATTATATTATATCAGGATTATAATATTCAAACCATATTCATAAAACGTAAAGGAGCAGGGAGCATCAATTATGGTAGAGAGTGAAGACATCTTAAGCGAGGAATCTAGCGCGGAAAGTGGACACCGGGATATAAGAGGTATGGTCCGGAAGCTTTCCGATAATAACTGGGAAATCCCGAAAGGTCATATCCCCAATATGAGGGTTCCGGGACGCCTGTTTGTATCCGAAAGTTTGCTTGAAGGCATCGAGCCCGGCACTATAGACCAGATTGCAAACGTTGCAACTCTTCCTGGCATTCAGAAATATTCCATGGCAATGCCTGATGCCCACCTCGGCTATGGTTTTGCTATAGGGGGTGTTGCAGCTTTTGATGTCGAAGAGGGAATTATCAGTCCCGGTGGAGTGGGTTTTGATATCAACTGCGGGGTTCGGCTAATCCGCACAAACCTCCAGAAGGAAGATGTGGTTCCTGAAATCAAAAAGCTGACCGATGAGCTGTTTACTAATGTGCCTGCCGGGGTCGGGTCAAAAAGCCGGTTCAGGGCTTCTGATCGGGAACTGGACAGTGCGTTTCTTGAGGGGGCAAAGTGGGCAGTAGATGCCGGATATGGTGTGGATGCGGACGTGGAGCATTGTGAGGGGAATGGCTACCTTGAAGGGGCAGATACTTCTTATGTAAGCACAAAGGCAAGGAACCGCGGGAAACCTCAGTTAGGAACTCTCGGTAGTGGCAACCATTTCCTTGAAGTCCAGTATGTGGACGAGATTTATGACCGGGAAGTAGCTTCGGCTTTCGGGCTTGAAGAGGGCCAGGTTACGGTAATGGTTCACTGCGGGTCAAGGGGTGCAGGGCATCAGATCTGCACTGACCACCTGAAAGAACTCTCTCAGGCTGTGAAGAAATACGGGATTGAAATTCCGGACAAGCAACTTGCCTGTGCTCCGGCTCAGTCAAGGGAAGCCCAAAACTATTTCAAAGCCATGCTCTGCGCTGCAAATTATGCCTGGGCGAACAGGCAAATGATCACTCACTGGACACGTGAGTCTTTTGAAAAGGTATTTGGCAGGGATGCCGATGAAATGGGAATGAGCCTTCTGTACGACGTTGCCCACAACGTGGCAAAACTGGAAGAACATAACATTGAAGGCAGGAAAAAAGAGGTTTACGTGCACAGAAAAGGGGCAACAAGAGCATTTCCTGCCGGGCACCCGGAAGTTCCGGCCGCATACAGGGACGTGGGACAGCCGGTTTTAATTCCCGGAAGCATGGGTACGCCTTCTTTCATACTCTGCGGGGCAAAAGATGCTATGGACGTTTCTTTTGGCAGTGCCTGCCACGGGGCCGGAAGGGTTATGAGCAGGGCCCATGCAAAGAAAGAGTTCCGCGGACAAAGTGTAAAAGAGAACCTTGAAGCCCATGGAATCACTGTTAGGGCAACTCACCCCTCCGTAATTGCCGAAGAAGCTCCCGGGGTTTATAAGTCCAGCAGTGAGGTGGTAAATGTCGTGCACGAGCTTGGTATTGCCCGCAAGGTTGCAAGAGTCATCCCTCTTGGGGTCGCAAAGGGTTAAACTGATTGGAATTTCAGAATTCTTCGGTTTTCTTTTTTACCTTCTTTTTCTTCAATTTTTTTCAGATTTAAGCCCCTTTTCTTTCCCAGGAGCTTCATTCTTTTGAAAAGAAGTCGAGCTCTTTGAATTCTTCCTCTCCGGTTAAGTCAGAGCTGTCTGCAGGTCCGTGTTCCTTATGGAATCTGAACACGATCATGCTTGAATATGAAGAAGTTACGAAAGGTGTACCCTGCTCTCTAAATATTTTTGAGAAATATTCGACAAGGCTGTTGATTACTTTTTCATTTTTGAAATCATGGAAGATAGTTACTGATTCATCTCCAGGTTCGAGGCCGATTTCTATATTCTTTACCAGCTGGGTTGCAAGGTACATCTTCCTGAAGTACATCAGTAAATCGGGAAGAGCCATTTCGTTTACGGATTGTTTGCACAGGCGTTCCAGTATCTTTGTCGGGTTTGGGACTTCCCCGGCTGCAAAAGTTTCGAACTGGGTTCTGTGCAGAGTCACAAGGTTGTACCTTTCAACATTATATGTATACATTAGCTGGGTCCAGAACTCCGTATTATCGTCAAGTTCTCTGCATACAATGTCAAGGTAGCCAAAGTGTTTTCGGATTCCAGGCATAGTCTCATTTTGAGAAACTGAGAGGTTCTTTTTGAATGAGATCTGGGTTGAATTTGCCCGCCTGAAAATGTGTTCTACGTCCAGCTGTTTCCATCTGGCCAGAAAATGGGCTATTAGCTGGGCAAAAAACTCCCTGCTGTTTATGGTGGAATTGGAAAGGAGTAAAAGTGCAGAGTCAGGATTGTGGATATCCTCACACTTGATTGATGTTCTGATTGTCCACTGATAGTTTTTGGAGATCTGGTTAAGGTAGTCTTCGAGTTCTTTCATATCACTGATTTCAAAAGGATTGATAAGCTCATTTACCAGCTCTTCATCCGTAAGCCTTCCTTTTGTATACCTGAAAAGCCATTCGAGCATTGTTCGATTTATTATGGTATTTTCCCCGTTTTTTATTGTGTCACTCAGTTCTTCTTTTGCGGGAGTTTCTTTTAAAAATTTGATTGCTTCGTCAATGCTTTTGTGATATGTAAGTGCTGTGTCTGCAATTTCAATTGTGTCCCTTACTGCGGCGCTAAGATTCCCGTCATTGGCATCCAGGAGGGGCTGCAACTTTTTGAGGTACTTGTCATCAAGGGATATGTTTTTTCTGATCAGCATATTTTCACCCGAGATGGTCTGGTTTTTCGCTCCTTTATGCTACGATCCATGATCTGTGCCCCTGATATAATGGCTTTTTATCTCTTCTGACTCAAAGCTTAGAAAAGTTATTTTTTTAATATGCAAAATATAATTTATAAGCCTAAAAACATTAGCCAGTAGCTTATATGTTGGTAAGTGCTACCAAATATTAAATGTTTCTGTTTAGTGCCATTATCTTGAGAATTTTTGCCGACTTATGTTATTTTTCAGGTAGGTAAATTTTCTGCAGTTGCACATAATCTCCTCTGTTAAAAATTCACTGAAATTTTTCTTATTTGTGCTTTTCCATTTGTTATTTTACGGTTCATATCAGGCATAACTTTCCACCTGTTTACTGAAGTGGGAAGTGGTAAAGTGTCTAAAACAGGTAATATCGGTTCACAATTCTTTATATATATATGTAAGACAGTGTACGCAATGTAAATCAAATAAATTAGAATGTGAATAGGGCACAAATAACCTTGAAAATCAGGTTGCTGATCTCCGGTATGCTCACAGTTTGCATGTCTTTGTTGTTCTCTCAAGTTATGGAAGACATTGTTTAACTCTAACAATGGTGAGCCTGGAAATGGATTTGTGTGCCTCGATTGAGTGGGGGGTCCCGTATACACTCATTCAGGTCTCTACAACATCCTCAATAATCTGGTCTTCTCCAGGGTATATTTGTTCTCCCTATAAAGCGAGTTGGGAGTGGATTCATCGTATCTGGCAGGTTCTTATACTTCCTCACCTGTCAGGTACTTTCCTTCCAAAATATGTGAATGTACGAAAATTTCTTTAAGTTCCATTCCTTTTCGCTGTTTTCTATTCACGTTGTTTTTTATTCACGTTGTTTTTTTATTCACGTTGTTTTTTTATTCACGTTGTTTTTTTATTCACGTTGTTTTTTATTCACGTTGTTTTTTATTCACGTTGTTTTTTATTCATCTTTTTCTCCAATGTTTACAACACCTTTTTCAATTTTTTACGATTGAGTTTTCCGGTCTCGGCCTCAATTTTCTTTAAATATTGTAGGAGATCCATAAGAAGAGGAATCTTTAAAGAGCTGTTTTAAGAACTGTTTTGGGCTGTACAAATCCACAATTGCCTACAAGGAAGCTGGATTTAATAGTGAGAACCTAATGATGGGTATACTGATGATGAAAAAACAGATGATGAAAGACTGATAATGAAATAAATAGATGATGAGAGACTGATGATAAAAAACTGATGATGAAAAGAATTTAAAATTAATTACAGAATTCCGTAGTAAAAAAGAAAGGGCAAAGAGAAAATGTCTCTTTGCTCTGGGATCTTTCGATCCTTTTAATAAATTTTGAACTTATGTCAATCTGGTAACAGGGTGGTTTTCTGAATCTGCGATTTCAACACCGAGTTCCTTTGCGGTTTCTCCGAGCATGATGTCGACCATTGCGACTGCCGGGAATACCTTCTCGACGTTCTCGATCGGACCGTAGAGCAGGAAGTCAGAACCTGCAATCTGGGCGACAAGGTTGGTGCCTATGTCAGCAGGCATGTAGATTGCCTTCGGGTCAGGCTGAGTCTTCTTGAACTTGCGTAGCCAGTCCCAGGCTGAAGCCATGTTGTGGTATCCGCCACCTACAGGTAGGCCGAGTTTTCCCTTAATTGTCGGAATTGAACGGATTGTTGCGCCAGAACCAGCACCAAGGGGCATTGCTGCAACGTCGATCAGTGGAATCTTGATTCCACATTCCTCGGCAACCTGAAGCATACCCTTTGTCTGTCCGGAACCGCCGACTTCAAGGATGTCAAGTTTTCCTTTTACGGTTGGGTCGGTTGCGTTGAAAGCCAGGACGATGGCAGCTTCCACATCACTCTCAGTGAGTATATCGATTTCGCTCTGTTCGATACTTGCGTTGATGGAGTTGTGGATTGCCCTGTTAGCAACACCTATTTCGGTACAGTACTGGGCAGCAGCTGCACGCACTTCTCCGGCTGAAGAGTCGATAAGGAAGGGGGTCTTGTCATCGATCTCTATGAACCAGTCGATGTACTTCCTGATGGATTCAGGGGTTTCCCCTACAATCTGGTTTACGTAGGGGTTTCCTGTGGCATCGCTCAGTGATACCTGGGTGTTCCAGAGAGTTTCTGCGGCTGCCCTGTCGAAAATCCCTTTGTCCTCATCGGTCACGATCTTGTGCCTTGCGTAGAACATGGTACTGACTAACACGGTAGGGTATTCGCCCGGCTGCCCGCCGAACTTAACTCCACCTACTTCGTAAACTTCCTGTTTCCTGTCAAACTTGAACATTTTGATCCCTCATTATATTGTGAACATTGATGATACCGAGACATAGATCAGGAAGAGAAGCAGTCCTACAACTGCACCGTACAGAATTCCGATGTCTCTTCCTACTTTCTTTCCGATCCTCTGTGCAACTTCACTGTTGACGAACTCAACCTTTTCATCGATCTTTTCGAGCCTTTTCATTACTTCGTTAAACTCAGCTGGATCTACATACGCTGCTGGTGCTTTTCCATCCATATTTTCACCTCTCAAGCTTAGAGACCGGCCATTAACGGGAGTATAATCACCATCAGCAGTGAAAAGAGGAAGCCTGCTGCAAAGCCAATTATTCCAGTGGACATTACCCCGGAATCCAGCTTCTGGTTCCTCGCAATCAGCTGTGCTCTGTACCGAATGCTCTCAACAGTAGCGTCTATTGCGCCCATCTGAGGGTTGAGCACCATTGGGACTCCTTTTCCGTATTCTTCTGCCATTCTCATTACCTCCCGAGCAGTAATAACCCAAGCAGGGATATGGTTACTGTCAACCCGATCATGGCACCTTCAATCTTTCCTGCATGAACCCCTGAGTGGAACTTGTTCAAGTTTCCTATATCTAGCATCCGGGCTTCAATGGCTTTCAGCCTGCTACGGATGACTGCAATTTCTCCGGAGACCGGCCTGACGACACCGCCCTCTTCTTCTTCTTCTCCTTCTTCGCTGATTTCCACAACCATTGGTTCTGCATCGAAGGCTCCAGGGTCCTTTGCTACAAGTTCCCTTACCTTGGCTGTGATTGCGCCCATGTCTTCCGTGTCCAGCAGGTTTACGGTCTCGATCTGCTGCTGGAAGCGGGCAACTGCATCATCGTTCAGGTTTTCTACATAAGGGATAGCGCCAACTGCACCTACAATTCTGTGTTCTTTTACACCATTTGCATGGATGCTGAGCATTGCCTGCCCTGTAACGTGCCCTTTGACTTCAGCTCCTGTTACAACCAGGTACCTGATATTCGGGTTCGAAATTACGTGGGCGACGACTTTTTCTATACCCAGGTTTTCGGTTTTACAGGATCCGGTAATTGCTGCTCCTGCATCGAGTACGGGTTTTCCGGGGAGGTGTGATGCGCAGGTAATGACTGCAACACAGCCCTTTACATCACCCACTTCATACTCTCCTTTCAGGATTGGCCAGCCTGATGCGGGTTCTTTTTTATCTACCATTTTACATACCTCCCTCGATCAGTCTCTGTATGAATATGATCAGGGCAAGCAGCCCGCTGAAGGCAAGACCTACAACGATTCCATAGAAAGCGTTCCCGTAAATTCCTGCCATATAGGAAGTGTTCTCACGGCCGGGCCAGGAATTCAGGAGCGGTTTGCTGGGCGAAAGGGAATTCAGCAGATCCTCTGCAATCCCGTCCAGTTTATCCATTCTCTCAAAGACAGGGTCCATAGAATAGAGAATCGAGTCTTCCCTTTCTTCTGCTACAACTGCAGTGTCAGGGTCCATGACCAGATGTACTTCGGGAGCTATGCGAATCATGCTCATTCCAATTCCTCCGCGCTTGGCAGCAGCCCGGTTCCAACGACCGCATATGAGTCTCTCTTAACATATCCATAGTACTTCATAAAGGCCCAAGCCCAGATAATGACTCCTACAGCGATGTTTAATCCGGCTGCCATCAGTCCTTCATGGAGTGAAGACGCAAAACCTGTAATTATCAATGCAATAGCTGCTTTTTCGACAGCTACAGAAAGAGTCCTGTCCTGCTTCTCGTCAGGGCCCAGGTTTGCATTGAAGGGGTGAAGGATTCCCATGCCGCCGATGATAAAGATCAGTGCGATGTATCCGTTGGCGACCACGTATTCGACGACTTCTGCATAATCAAAGGTTCCGGCAATAACGACGCTCAATCCGATAATTACAAGAGTGCCTGCGCCTGCAATTTCCACCATGGCCTGTTCCATTATAGGAATGCCCATCCCGATTACTTTGTTTGCAAGGACACCGATAACAGCGCCTATAATTGCAGCTGCAATAAAGGATACGATAGGTCCTGCAATGCCTCCTACGGAAAGCCCGAAGAGGGCAGCGACAATCCCCATACCAAGGGAAATCATACCAATAGACGGAACTCCTGTCCCAAGTCCGTAGCTTGCAACACGGCGGACCGCATCAGCGCCCCAGACCATGGCGCAGATTGCTCCAAGCCCTCCAAAGAAGGAAAACTGTGCTGGCATGAAGTTGCCGAGGTAAATCCCTGCAAGGCCGCCTATTGCACCGATAGCCATTATTGTTTGTGGAGGAAATCCGCCTTTAGCTTCTCCTCCTGCTCCACCTGCAGACATTTTTAGATACCTCCAAGCTGTGAAATTGCGATTACTGCCACGATGGCACAGAGTATCGTTGCTACAAAGGAAGAAATTACAGCTTTTGGCCACTTCTTCCACTTCGGGTCGTGGAACCCTTCAATTGTACCTCCGATGTTGTAGGAAGGAATCACAGCGTTTACGAAGAAGATGCCTATTGCGAACATTGCAGCAATTCCTACAAGTTCATGTCCTGTAACACCAGAGCTTGTACCTGTACTGAGTCCTGCGGTAAGGCCCACTTCAATAAGAGAATAATATACGAGGGCTCCGCCGATTCCACCAAGTAAGCCGCCAATAACACCACTGACAAAAGAAACGGTTGGAAGTCCGTGTCCTTCAGTACCCTGGGATACATACAGGTCCTGCCTGTATTTTGTAATTGGGTCGTATTTTACTTTTGCTGAAGAAGGCACACAGCCCACACCATAGACGTAGACCCAGGTTCCGACAATCATGGTCACAGAGATCATAATCATTGCTCCCACTGCACCCGATGCGAGAATCAGCGGAAGGTTATCGGTTACGTTCATCATGAACCCTGCACTTACAAGTCCTGTCAGTCCTGCTCCGGCTGCCAGCTGCACGGTACCTGTACCGATACCAGTTGCTTGAGCCATGGCGGCAGGTGCGCCACCTACGGGTACGAAGTGGACACTCCAGGAAATCAGGACGCCACCAATTATAATGAATACCAACCACAGGATGTTTGCCATGAGAGCGTCAATCATGCTGAAGCCTCCTCGGTTTTGTCTTCCTTGTAGGGTCCGTAAGCATTACGGGCTTTGACTTCAATCTTCCAGTTCCAGAAAATTAAGATAAGGACAATAATGACACCAGCAACAACAGAGATCCAGCCTCTGGAAATGCTTACTGCAGGATCAAAAACAGTGGTTACCCAGCTTCCAAGGAATACGGTCATACCAAAAGCCATACCTGTGACAGGGCCTCCGAACTTGGCACAGAACCAGGAGTTGTCATACCCGTTTCTGACCCCGGATTCTCCATATCGAACAATGTTTCCCGAGTTTGAAGCGTTGAGCCCGGAACCGAACTCGAACTGCTGGAATTCGCGCTCTGCACCGTAGTGGACGTCACCTGTGGATGAGCCAATTGCACCTACTGTAATACCCCAGATAAAGGCCAGCATGGTTAGCGGGAAGGGGTGTCCGAGTACAACGGTCATCAGATATGACACCACAAGGATACAGAAAGTCGTTATGAACGAATATCCCATAATTACGGGGGTGTGGCTTCTGATCATATCCAGATAAACTGGCTGTTTGAAGCGACTCTGACTGGCTGCACGGCCCATTGTAGATGTGACGGCAAAGGTACCGTGGACACATGCTGCAATAAGAGCACCCAAGACCAGTGCAAAGAGCGGAGATAAAGTGAATTCACTTATTAATACTGTAGCGACGGCTGCACCGACCGAACACATCAATGCGTTTGAGGGGGGTTCCCCTGATACCGCTTTGTTAAATATTCTGTGCGGAAACATCATTTGGGGAGCTAACTGGACCTGTGAGTTCGGGTTACTCTGGGATCCGACATCGGATTCTAGGTCTTCTGAGGCACCTGCAATGGTTGCAGCTACGCCAATAAGTGCCAGCACTCCCATGCCTATGAGTGGTTCCATTCATTTTCCTCCTTTATAGTTATTAACATGTTAATAAGCTGGATTCAAAAACACAATACATTTTTTTAGAATCGT
The DNA here is from genome assembly GCF_000007345.1 of Methanosarcina acetivorans C2A. NCBI lineage: Archaea > Methanobacteriati > Methanobacteriota > Methanomicrobia > Methanosarcinales > Methanosarcinaceae > Methanosarcina > Methanosarcina acetivorans. The sequence continues at coordinate 332,094 of NC_003552.1, forward strand.
CTGCCACATCATTGCAAAGAAAAATGATGATGACGAGCGTTAAAATTTGGATTAGAGAGGATCATTCATAAACCTTTCGAAATAAGGGTGCTTTTAAAATATTATTATATATTTATACAATATACAATCAATTTTATATGATGTGTGATACCGGTTAAAATAAACAAAATCCTATATATATAAAAGAAAATAAATTATACTTCTTCCAGTATCATATAAAGATTCCGATTATTACTAATGAATTTTTTTATTTATTTTTAAAAATATATTAACAATTTTTATAATAATCAGTTTTCCCGATGTAGTTTTTATATTTCTAAATTTTATATAAATCAAATCCCAGTAATTTTCTTCATTTCTTCAGGGACAAAAAGGACATTTTCTCCACTTCATAAATTATAATTATTTTTTATTGTCGGTCTTTTCTTTGAAAATATATTCTCAATGACTAAACTATATATTTACTCAGAAACTATCGATGTATTTATTTCGTGAGTTGGGTCGATAACAATCTATTATATATAAATATGTTGGCTATTTTCCGATTTTTATAGTTCTCTAAAGCCTTCTGCCCCAAGTCAAATGTAAACCGGATCTTTATTTCTATCGGGGTTCGGTCAATTCTTATAAATTTATTCAGTTTTGGTGTCCCGATTGTTCCGGGCATCGCAAAAGAACTTTATATCTGGGCTCCTTGCTTAATGCGTGATTTTCGGAGCATCATCCTTTGCCGGTTCCCTGCCGGAACTGAAGGAAAGTGTAGGATCTATAGAATTATATATCCCCAAACTGGGAATTTATACCGGTTCGGTACTTGAAAAGAAAGAACTTGAACGTATCCTTGACGAAATGTCAACATACTGTTTTGCAGGCACGGTTCATGCTCCCTATTTCGCAGCTGATCCCAGATATCCTGCAGCCCTGCAGGTAAATACTGCAAAAATGGGAAACAGAGAGTTCACTCTCCTTGAAGAGTCCATGACAATTGCAAACAGAATAGGGGCTCATGTAGTGGTGTTGCACCCTGGCAGAATCGGACCTGATAGAGAAAAATCCTTTGCTTCAATGGTCAAAAACCTAAGCTTTCTTGCTTCTAGGGCTGAAGACCATGGGGTTGTGCTGGGACTGGAGAATAAGGAGGGTACAGACCCCTCGAACTTTTGCTGTGAAGCTGAGGAACTTGCCGGGGCCATTGAAATTGTGAATTCAGACCACCTTAAAGCTACCTTTGATATCGGGCACGCAAACCTCACCTGCGGGGGAGACTCTGGAAAACTCAGGACTTTTGTCCGGACCCTGCAGAAACATATTATTCACCTTCACCTGCACGACAATAGCGGGAGTTGGACTGAAAAATACGATGGTGATGAACACATGGCCCCGGGAAAAGGATGTGCCGACTTTTCGGTCCTTAAACTGCTTTCCGGCTACAGGGGCATCTATAATCTGGAAGTTTTTTCCCTGGAAGATGTCAAGTTTGGGAAACAAATCATTGAAAAGGCTCTATCTTAATATTAAACCGCAGAATTAGAATTAACTTCAGAATTTGAATTAAATCCATTGGTCATCGGTTAAGGAACTTTCTTGCCTGAAAGCTATCGATTTTGCACCAAAAGTCACCTTCAATTTTGGCCTTATTACATGAAATCGAAACCCAGTTCCAATCAACAATGGGATACAATTTTTGAAAACTGTTGCCAAATAGAGGTAATTTGCCCTGATTCCTCACTTAACCGAAGACGTATGCAGTAAAATTAGGAAGCAGACCAATAGATTGAATACCGCAGATTTTTATTTTTTGCCTTGAACCGACAATCAGAACTATAGAACTTACAAATACGTGTGGCATGGAATCCACAATAACTATAGAGAACGTGGTGGCATCTACCGCGTTGGCGACAGAATTCGACTTGGTAAAAATAATGGATTCTGGGCTGGAAGGTGCAGAGTATAACAAAACGAAGTTCCCAGGCCTCGTATACAGAATTGATAACCCCAAAGCTGCCTTTCTAATTTTCACCTCCGGAAAAGTGGTATGCACTGGAGCTAAAACTATCAATAATGCCCATAAAGCCATAACCAATCTGGCTAACAAACTAAAGGACATCGGCTGCGATAAAATAAATCTCGAACCTGAGATACATGTTCAGAACATTGTAGCCAGTGCTGATTTGAAAACAACCCTTAACCTGAACACCATTGCTATAGCTTTTGGTCTGGAGAATGTCGAATATGAGCCAGAGGTGTTTCCTGGGCTTATTTATAGAGTCGAGGCTCCCAAGGTAGTAGTGCTTGTGTTCAGCTCTGGCAAGCTGGTTATCACAGGTGGAAAATGTGAGGAAGATTGTAATGGGGGTCTACGGATCGTCAGAAAAGAGTTCGACAACTTAGGACTTCTCTGTTAAACATGTCCTCAAAGTCTAGTAAACTCGTAAAGGATACCACATACAAAATCGGGAAGTACGGAAGAAGAGATGAAAAATGAAATGACAAACACTATTAGTAGAGGGAAACAAGTTCTTAACCGATGACCAATGGGAATTAAATCTAAAAAAAGAAATTTATGGCCGTGTTCCTCTGAGAACCTCAGCCTTTTTCAGTACTTCACCTTTTAATTATCTTTTTTAGTAGAAGTCCAGATTAACCCCTTTCTGGCCAAGCACTTTTTTCAGCTCTTCATAAGCTGTGAAAAGCTCTTTTTTCTGCCTCCCCACGGTTTCAAGTCTTGGTTCGGCTTTGAGCCATATATCTCTTTCTTCGCTCCCCCTTGTAACAGTGACGCAGGCGAGCATGTCTCCATGAGTGAGCCTGTATACGGAATCAAGCCCTGTTGGAGTGACCCATGCCGGTGAGCTGCTTTTCAGCTTTTCTACGAGTTCGTGCCAGCTGAGAGCTCCTGAAGCCCGGAGGTTGAGCTGGAGGTGGGCGCGTTCTCCTGCGACTTTCTCATCAACGTTTTTGAGGAAAGCACCGTATGTAGGATCCTTCTCATCGATCTCGCGTGCCTCGTAATGGGCAAGCTCTTCGGCTTCCTCTTCGAAGAAGGGTGCAAGGTTAATTCTGCTTGAGGGCTTTGTCATAAGGGAAACTCCGAAGAAAGCAATGGCACTCAGCCCCATTCCTACAATAACTCCGTGGCTCATCAGGGCTGGATGGACGCTTTCAAGGTAGTTGGCTGCCATAGGGGGGGTCTTTATCAGGTCCAGGGATACAAGGGTGACCTGAACAACAAATCCGACTACCATCCCTGCAAAAGCTCCTTCTTTCGTAGCTCTTTTCCAGTAAAGGCCTCCCATGAGGGGGAAGAAATAGGAAGCACTTGCAATAAAGGTTGCAATATGAATCGCATCAATAATATTGGGGATAACAAAGGAGCCTGCGGTTGCAGCAAGCACAATAATAAGCACGCTGATCCTGTTTACAACCAGCATCTCCTTCATTGTAGCATCAGGCTTTATATATCTCTGGAATATGTCCCTTGAGATACAGGAAGCTCCTGAGGTTGCAAAAGTGTCCGCACATGACATGGAGGCTGCTGCAAGCCCTATTGCGCTGAGGGCTACTATCAGGGGGGCTGAGACGAAACGTTCGCTGACAAAAGCAAGGAGTGCGGGTTCTGCCTGAGCCATACCTGCAGGGAAGCCCATGCCTGCGATGTCAGGGTAAATGTTGTTAAAGGCTATTGCGATTACAGCACATGCCGCGAAAACTACAGTGATCATGAGGGACCCGAAGACCATCCCGAGTCGGGCTGATTTAGCGTCTTTTGCAGCCCAGACCTTCTGCCAGGGGTCCTGTTCCGTAATCCAGCCCGGGATAATTGCAAACACAAATATAAGGACCATGGGAATGCCGATCGAGAGAGGGTTCCACCAGTCATAAGATACGTTTCCGAAAAGTTCGGAGCTGCTTATTGCAGGAGTATTAAGGCCTCCGTCAGCTACTGTGCCTACTGCGGCAAAAGCCATTGCTATTGTGAATATAGAGAGGAAAGCAAACTGGACGACATCGGTCCAGACTACTGCCGAAAGCCCTCCCATGGTTACATAAAGAGAGACTGCAATTGCAACGATAGCTGCAGCATAAAGAGGATCAACGCCATAGAATACCTGAAGCACCAGGGAGAAACCTGTAACATCGGCTACCGCAAAAAGAATCATCACCACGGTAATGATCAGGGCAATCGGCCATCGGACTGCGCTGCCATAGCGCTGTTCCAGAAGTTCGGGTTGTGTGATTGCAGGCAGGTTTTTGATTTTTCCCACAAGCAAAGCAATGATAAGGAGGGCGAGGATGTTCGGGGCAACAAAAGCCCAGATTGACCCCATTCCTTGCAGCATGTAATACCCGATGACTGCAAGAATTCCTCCGGCCGTCAGCCAGGAAGCTGCGGCTGAAAATCCAAGGGCCGAGGGTCCGATCCTGCGTCCTGCAAGCCAGAAGTCCGTAACGGATTTCTGTTTTTTATTAAAGTACCAGCCAATAGCCACAAGTCCGGCTATGTAGACTGCAAGCAGCACTATGAAGATATTATAACCATCCATAAGGACACACCAAGAAAGGTTAATTAATGTCTACGAGTTTATTCCCTATCGAAACAAGGAATATTATTTCTATTTCTGAAATTTAATTTCTATTTCTATAATTTATGACTATTTAAATATCCTCATTGTATCGACTTATATATAAATAAACTTTTACTTTACTTATAATTTTTATTTACTTCTTTTCTGCTTGATGAACTCCTTTTTTACTTCCTATACAAGCCAACTTGATTTAAAACATTTTTTTATTTTTTTACTTGTATTTTTTTATATCCTTGAAGTCCTCTTCAGGTTCTTTTCTTTCTTTTCTTTTATTTTTGCAGTTTATATGAGTAAAAAGTCGTTATTCTGCCTTTAATTCTTTTTATTTCCCTGAATTCTACTTCTTCAATGTAAAGAAATAGTTTTCCGGACTTCCAAAGGTATATATGTTATATTCAAGAAGACATAACCATGAATGTCGATTCCAGAGTTTTCAGGTTCTTTTTGGTTTTCTTAATCCTTGTAGTGGTTGCCAGCCCTGGCTGCGTTGATAACCAGCCAGAGCCCGGGAATACCTCTGCAGGTGAAGGGGAAGTCCTTACCGTTTTCCATGCGGGAAGTCTGAGTGTACCTTTCGAAGAGCTTGAAGCCGAGTTCGAAGCTCAGCACCCTGGTGTTGATGTTCAGCGGGAAGCTGCAGGCAGTGCACAGAGTGTAAGAAAGATCACCGAACTTGGGAAAAAGGCTGATGTGCTCGCATCTGCAGACTATGCCCTTATTCCGTCCCTGATGGTGCCTGAGTACGCTGACTGGTACGCCGCTTTTGCAAGGAACCAGATGATACTTGCTTACACGAATGAAAGCAAGTACGGTGATGAGATCAATACGGACAACTGGTATGAAATCCTGAGGCGCCCTGATGTCCGATATGGTTTTTCCAACCCCAACGATGACCCTGCAGGCTACAGGTCGCAGATGGTAACCCAGTTAGCCGAGTCCTATTATAATGATGACATGATCTATGATGACCTGATGCTGGCTAATACGGGGATGACTCTTACCACCGAAGAAAACGGGACAGCCCTTATACACGTTCCTGCATCCGAAGAAATATCTCCGAATACCAGTAAAATTATGCTCAGAAGCATGGAAGTCGAACTTTCTTCTGCCCTTGAGACCGGGGAAATAGATTATCTCTACATTTACCGGAGTGTAGCTGAACAGCACGGTTTTGAATATGTGGCACTCCCACCTGCAATTGACCTGAGCTCTCTCGAATATGCTGACAATTATTCAAAGGTGCAGGTTGAAATGGTAAACGGAGAAGTGGTTACCGGCTCTCCTATCGTATACGGGGTGACCATCCCCAACAATGCGGAAAATTCGGAACTTGCTACCGAGTTTGTAGCCCTGCTCCTTGGTGAGACCGGTCAGCAGATTTTCATTGAGAATGGACAGCCACCTATTGTCCCTGCCATTGCCGAAGGAAAGGACTCAATGCCTGAAGAATTGCAGGCCCTTGTAGTATAAAAGTGAAGCTTTTTCCGCGTCCGAAAAGCTGTTTCAAACAACTGAGTTGAAGCTCAGCCCTCAAGACCCCAGGGAATCATTTAGTAATAAAAACAGCAGTAAAAAGGTATAAGAATGAAAGCCAAAAACCGAAAAACCCGTAAATTCGAGCCTCTGACTTTCGTCTTCTCCTTTTTATTGCTGGTACTTTTTCTTTTTATTTTCCTGACTCTTTCAAACATGATCTTCGAGCAAATAACGGAGGACTTTTCAGGCCTGGTAAAAGCCGCAGGAAACCGGTCGGTGATCAGTTCGATTTTCCTCTCTCTATATGCGGGTTTTCTTGCAACCCTTCTTGCTCTTCTCCTGGGAGCCCCTACAGGTTACATTCTTGCAAGGTTTGATTTTCCGGGGAAAAGGCTGGTCGAGAGCATAATTGATGTACCGGTTGTAGTCCCGCACACGGTTGCAGGGATCGCCCTCCTCACTGTTTTCGGGTCAAGGGGACTTATCGGCGAGCCCCTTGAATCCTATATCCAGTTTCGCGATGCTCTTCCGGGAATTGTTGTCGCAATGCTTTTCGTGTCCATGCCCTATCTGGCAAATTCTGCAAGGGAAGGCTTCAAAAGTGTGGACCCGAGGCTTGAAAATGCAGCTCGTTCTCTGGGAGCTCCTCTCTGGAAAGCCTTTTTCTTTGTAACCCTCCCGCTTTCGGCAAGGTATCTCTTAATAGGTTCGGTCATGACCTGGGCAAGGGCTATAAGTGAGTTTGGGGCAGTTGTGATTCTTGCCTACTACCCGATGGTAGGACCTACGCTTATCTATGATCGTTTTATTTCTTACGGGCTCTCAGCGTCCAGACCTATAGCCGTACTGCTCATCCTGGTTACGCTTTCTATATTCCTTGTAATAAGAACCCTTTCCGCAGGCTGGAGTATATATGATAGAGATTGAATCCCTCTCCCGGAAATGGAAGAACTTTTCCCTGGATAACCTTAGCCTGAAAGTTGAATCCGGAGAGTATTTTGTGATCCTCGGCCCTACGGGAGCCGGAAAAACCCTTTTCCTCGAACTGATCGCAGGTTTTCATGTCCCTGATTCGGGAAGGATCCTGCTTGACGGAAAAGATGTAACTGACCTCTCCCCGGAAAAACACGACATTGCTTTCGTGTACCAGAATTATTCGCTTTTTCCTCATATGAACGTGAAAAAGAATCTCGAGTTCGGGATGCGGATGAAAAAAATAAAAGACCCGAAAAGGGTTCTGGATACTGCCCGGGACCTGAAAATCGAGCATCTTCTTGACCGAAACCCCCTGACGCTTTCCGGAGGAGAACAGCAAAGAGTTGCCCTTGCAAGAGCCCTTGTTACCAACCCTAAAATTCTGCTTCTGGACGAACCTCTGAGTGCGCTTGATCCCCGTACGCAGGAAAATGCCAGGGAGATGCTTTCGGTTCTCCATAAAAAAAATAAACTGACTGTGCTGCATATTACTCATGACCAGACTGAAGCCCGCATAATGGCTGACAGGATCGCAGTCGTAATGGACGGAAAACTTATACAGGTAGGGAAGCCTGAAGAGATTTTTGAAAAACCTGTTGAAGGCCGGGTGGCCAGTTTCGTAGGGTTTGAGAATGTGCTGAAAGGCAGGGTTATCTCTGCCGAACAGGGGCTACTCCGGATCAGGGTCGGGGAAGTAGTGATCGATGCTGCAGGGGATATGGAGGTCGGAGACCAGGTCTATGCTTTTCTGAGGCCTGAAAACATAGCTTTAAGTAAAAGCTCCACGCAATCCAGCATCAGAAACTCTCTGCAGGGCAGGGTTACGGAAGCCTGGGTACTTGGAGCTCTTGTGCGGGTGAAAGTCGATTGTGGGGTTCCCCTGAACGTCCTCATAACCCGGCGGTCGGCAGAAGAAATGGAGCTCTCTCCGGGGGTCCAGATCTATGCCCGGTTCAAGGCAAGTTCTGTCCATGTACTCCGTTGAAAAGGTGAAGGTCTGTGAAAGCGAAAACAAAGCTCTGGTTTACTGAAGATGGAAGAACGGTTATGGGTGCTGGCAGAGCCGAGTTGCTGAAAACAATTGATGAGGAAAAATCCCTTCGGAAAGCCTGCCAGAAACTCGGAATCTCGTACAAGCACGCCTGGATGATGCTTAAAAAAATGAATGAAGCTCTCGGCGAGCCGGCAGTAATTACTGTTCGAGGGGGGAAGGATCAGGGTACCTTCCTGACCGACCTCGGAAGAAAACTGCTGGCTGAATACGACGCGAACAAAAAACTAATTTATGAAGCCGTAGAAGACGAAACCTCCTGGGAAAATGTGGGTTTCAAACTTTCAGCCCGAAACAAGCTTCCAGGAAAAGTACTTAATGTAGAGAAAAGCGGGCTAGTCTCCAAGATCACTATCGAACTGGAACCTTCAGTCCTGACCTCCGTAGTTACGGAAGAGGCAGTGGAAAAGCTTGATGTAAAGCCCGGAGACCGGATTTATGCGGTCATAAAGTCCACTGAGGTAATGGTAGCAAAAGCTGTCAGGGAAAAAGAGTCCGTAAATCCGGGTTTGAAAAAGTCCGGTCCCTCAGACTGAATATTTCTCTTTATATCCTGTATACTTTTGATCTGTACTCAGGTAACAAAAATTTGTGGTTAAGATCTTTAGTTTAAGATCTTCAATCAAAAAGGGACTGTGTGCCTGTAAGAATTATATTTACAAGCACTTTTCCTTGATTTTTTTAGTTTTTCATTTTCCCTTTTTATTTCAGTCCTTCTGCTGTTTCTTCCTGAAAAGGACGAAGCAGGCAGCAAGAACCATGAATACAACACCGGTTCCAAGCTGGTATCCCGGAAGACCTTTTTCGGAAGCAAGGACTTCGGTGTTGATCTTTATGCTGTCTGAGACCTGGTCGTGCCCGTCAACGTCTTCATAGAGGATCTCGCTGTTAAGGGAATATGGTTTGGGGGTTGCATCCTCGTCCACATCCATGTCAAAAATGGCAACAGCGTTTTTTCCCGGGTTCAGGGTTCCAAGGTAAGCCTGGTCATCGGTCGTACTGAAGGGATCTCCTGCACTGACTCTGACGGTTGCGTCCTTTGCAGGTTCTTCTCCCGTGTTCTTGTATGTAACATAGAGTAGTCCGCCTTCATCCGGGTAGAGGTCTCCTTTCACTTCAGTAACTTCAAAGTAAGGCTCTTTTTTGACCTGTACCTCTATAGTCTGGGTCTGGGTCTTGTTTTCGTACCAGATGCCTACTTCCTTGTTTGTCACAAGTCCAACAGTACTGTCAAAATCATCCCCGCCTACCTGCACATTGTTCTGGTACATATATGTAAGTTCAAGGGTTAAGGGATAAGTTCCGGCTGTGGCGTTCTTGTTAATCTCAATGGTGAATTTTGTCGGGCTTGAGCTCTGCTTGCCCTGTTTGAGGGTGCCTGCTTCCTGGGGTCCGGATTTCACCTTGACATTCGGGTCGTCTGATTTGAGGGTTGCAAGGATACCCACTGCCGTTACAGCCTGTGCTTCGTACTGCATTTCAGCCTGCTGAAGCATCTCCTCTGTATAGTCTCCCAGGTCTACGTCACTTTCGGATTTAAATCCGGTGACTGCTCCTTTGTTCATCATATTAATGCTCAGAGTTACCGTATCTCCCCTTGAATATTCGTTGTCTCCAACGAGTGTTGCGGTAAGGTCAGGTCCTCCGTAGACGGTGTAATAGTTCTCACTGATATCGAAATTCTCGGGAAAAGCTGCCTGTACGGGCAGGGCAGCGGAGCAAAGAATCAGAAGGGCTGTGATTGTAGTAAAAAGTCCATTTTTATTCATTCTCATCACCTGACGCGTTCTCATCATCATTCTTGTTTCTTTTCCGGTGCATATTTACGATCTGGTAAAGGGCGATAAGGATAATCAGTATAATTGCTATGCCTGTTGTGCTGATCTTTTTCTCAGCAGCTTCAAGAGGCACGTGTACTTTCAGGTTATCTGAAAAGGCGGTTTCTCCGTCTTCATCAACGTATTTTATTTCGCTATCTATTCCATAGTTTTTTACGGTAGCGTCTCTGGTTGCAGCGATTTCGAAGCTGGCAGTCTTATTCTCTCCGGGTCCTATGTCGCCGAGTCTAACTATGGACTTCTCCGTGCTCAGGGGTGTCATCACGATTATTCGGGCCATTGTGTCCTGTGCTACACTTTCTCTTGTATTCGTATAGGTGACCTCAATGACTCTATTCTCTCCCTGTTTGAGGGTGCCTTTAACCTCTGCCACCTCTAATTTCGGTTCGCTTTTTATGGAAACGGGTATTTTGAGCGTCTCTGTTTTTGTCTTGTATTCTCTGGTATATTCCGTGTCCGTAAGCCCCAGGTTTGCTACTGCCCCGGTTGCAGTCCGGACATTCGCCTGGTAGTCATAGCTTACCGGCAGGAGGAGTACATAATTCCCGGCAGGAGTATCACTGTCGACACTTATGGTGTATTGGAGGTTTGCGGTATGTCCGGTTTCAAGCTCTTCCACATTCTGGACATTGGTTGTGGATTCAACCTCAATGTACTCTGTTTCGGAAACAAGGTAGGCATTGATGTTTTTTGCCGTTGTGCATTCTTTTTCTTCTTCCATCTCCTCCCCTGCAAGCAGCTCTTCAGAGGAATCACTAACCCAGGTCTGATTTACGTTCAGCCTCTGAAAACTTTCAACCACTCCCTTATTTACAATTTTGATCTGCAGGGCTGCAGTCTCTCCCCTGCTTAACTCGGGATCTCCTGTGACTGATGCCTGCAGAACAGGCTCTCCGTAACTCCTGTAATAGTCTACGGTGTACCCATAGTCAGGAATAATGAAGTTTGTTTCATCATCATCCTCTCCGAAGGCTGGGAATGCAGTGGTTGAGACTATTAACAGGATTAATACAAATATGGAAGTTTTTCTCAGTATTTTCTGTCTGGTTTTTCCGGGTGCTTGAATCATATTTCTGCCCCCTGAATTTGTTTTTTTGTCTCTTTTTCTGCCGTCGTGGCTCCTCTTCTCCTGTCTCTCCAGGTATCAAGCAGGACTATAAGCGGCGGGAAGACCACAAAGGTTGCCAGGAGAGCCAGGAGGACATCTATGACCGTAACTTTTCCGAAATTGCTGATCATCGGGAAGGGGGACGCGACCAGGGCCAGGAACCCAAACACGGTGGTGGCTCCTGAGGCAATGATTGCAGTTCCTATTTTGGAACTGGTCATATGGATCGCTTCCATAGGACTTGCTCCTGCATCCTTTTCTTCAAAGTAGCGTTCCATCATGAGGATGGCATACTCGGAACCCACCCCAAGAATCAGAGCCCCAAGGGTTGCTGTCATGGGTGTGTACTCGATGTTCAGGTAGTACATGACTCCGCCTGACCAGCCGATAACTATGAACATGGGAATGATAGGGACTATTGCCTTCAGCCAGTCCCTGTAAACTACATAAAGCCCTGCTAGCACAAGGGCAAGCCCGAGGAAAGTCATCGCTACTCTCCCGCTGGTAAGGGCGGTAATGACCTCCGTAAATACAACGTTATTCCCGGTAATCGTGACCGTCGTGCCCGGAGGGGCTGGCATCCACTGCATGTCCTGCTTGACAACATCTGTCAGTTCCTGGATTCCTGTAACCTTAATATCCGAAACCGCATTTCCTATGTTGAAGTTCAGGAGGAGCATGTTCTTTCCGTACATGTAGCGCTCTTTCTGCGCTTCCGGGATCTCGGCATATATATCTTCTATTTCCTGACTGGTGTCGGGAATTGTGCCTCCGTTCTTTTCCTTTACCAGGGATACGATGCTTGATGCGCTGTAAATATATTTTCTGCCTTCAACTTCATGCTCAGAAAACTGGTCCATCCATTTCAGGACATCCGGGTTGGCGGTATCTTCAACCTTGATAATAAGGTTTAATTCATCAGTTCCGCCCATGATATCTCCCATATGCTGGAGATCTACAAGGGCAGGCATGTCCTGCGGCACGAAGGTCTCGACATCAGTTTGAATAGCTACGGATTGATCAGCATAAAGACCCCCAAGACAGAGCAAGCCCGCAATCCCTAATACAATAATATCGTATCTGATCGTCAAGTCCGTAGTTTTCTGGAGAAGTATCTCTTTGCTGTTTCCTGTTCTCTTTTTTTCCAGCTTCTCCTTTTTCCCCAACCCTGCCGGTTTTATCCTCTGAGCAACTTTCCTCAAAGGATTTTTTTCTGAATATTTGTCAAAGAGCGAGACTGTTACGACTCCTACAAATATGGACGAGAGGTAACACATAATAATGCCTATCAAGAGCAGTTTTCCAAAGTCCCGAATCATTGGCACCGAGGATGTAAAAAGCGAAATAAACCCGAGTCCTGTCATCCCCAGGGCTATTAAGACCGCAGGTCCGGTATTCTTTATGGTTTCCACAACTGCTCTTCTTTTACCCTCGTTTTTGTGCAGTTCTTCTTCGAGTCTGTTGTGGAACTGAATGGCATAGTCTATCCCTACGCCTATGAGGATGGGGAATGCAGCCATGGAAACCATGGAAAGAGGAATCCCTATGTATCCCATGGCTCCGAAGGTGTAAACGATCCCCAGGAGAACCACCGGCAGAGGAAGAAGTCCCCAGCGGACGTGCCTGAATACGAAAAACAGTACAATGACCATGAAAATGCCGGAAAGCCCCAGCAGTACGCCCATACTTGAATTCATCTCAGCATTCATGTTGACCATGAAAGCCGGATCACCTGTGACGATAATGTTGTAAGAAGGTGGAAATTCAGCAAATGAAACTGCATCTTCAGTAGCATGAAGGATATCTTCCTGTGCAGTATCACTGGCGGAGCCGGCCATAACCACCGAGATCAGCATGTGTGTATTGTCAGGGATGAGCTGGCTGAAGACATCAGGGTTCTGGTCTATTATGGCCCCGATTTCCTCATCGGTTTCAGGAATCACGTATCTTCCTGTCATCTGGTAATTGACCGTTTTAATCAGGGAAGCAGGGCTTGTGGTCTCTATGACCCCCTCCGTGGACTGGAGCTGATGGTCGAGCCTGTCTACGGCTTCCATCAGTTCAGCGTTTTTTACCTCATTCCCCTCTACCATCACCACAATCGACTGTGTCTGGAATATTTTTTGATAAAGGTGATCATAGTCCTGATAGAGAGGGGAGTCTTTCCCTACAAAGGTCTCTGTCCCTGAAGCCATCTCTATTTTCTGTGCACCCTGCATTGAGATGACTATAAACAGGAAAGCTACCAGGAGTATGGAAAAACGGTTATTCTGAATAAAAAATCCCAGTTTTTCAAAAGCATTTTTAATAGCGGATTCCCCTCATAATTTTTAATATGAAGTACAATTTTGGGCCCTTGATGCATATCCTGAACGGCAGTTCTCCCTTCTGGCAGGAGATTTGCCTTTCAAGGCTTATTAACTACCTCTCAAGGCTTATTAATATCCATCTTTTTGTTTCTGTACTGTATGAATAGTTATTTACTGTTCTCTATCTGTTTGGTATTATATGTAGAAAAGATTTAAATCTATTGTTACTTTAGGGGTAACAGATGTTTTCGCCGCTTAATCCTCAGTTAATTCGCAATCTAGAGAAGTTAGGGCTGACTGAAAACGAGGCAAAAGCCTATGTCGGGGTTGTCAGTCTGAGAGAGGCTACAGCCCGGGAAGTCCATGAACTTACGAATGTGCCGAGAGCCAAAATATACGAGGTCCTCAAAGTGCTGGCAAAGAAGGGCTATCTGGAAATCCGCCAGGGCTCTCCAACCTATTTCCGGGCTGTTGACCCCAAGCAGGTAATAGGCAAGATAAAAGACGAATTCATCAACTGTGCAATAGAAACGCTTGACCAGCTCAACGAGTTGAGTTACGAACTTCCTAAAACCTCTCCTGTCTGGTGTATCCAGAGTGAGTGGGGTATTAAAAACAGGATCCGAGAAATTCTCAGCGGGGTCAAGGAAGAGCTGATTGTTTTTTCTTCCAGCCTGGAGTTCTTCCAGGAATTTGAGGCTGACCTTAAAAGATTGGAAAAAACCTGCCGTTTAACCCTTATTGTGAATGACCTTGAGAGGTTCGAATCCCTGCCCTTTGAGTTTAGAGTGCCTACAAAAGAGTTTGCGGACTTCATAAGTAATATTGTAATTGATGGGGTTCGGTACGACGAACAATTCTTTATGATTGCGGATGGAAAGGAATCAATTGGAGTCCACAGTGCGGGAAACACAAAGGAAGCAGTCGTAATCAAGCTTCCACTGGTTTGTTACATGCAGAAAATGATCTATGACAGAGTGCTTGAACCGAATTTTATTAAAAAGGAGCTTTCTTAATAAGGAGCGAAATTCTGTCTGAGAACCTTAACAGCTTGCATATTCCAAGAAGTTCTACTTTCGGATACTATTGATTTGTATTATTAATTGGTCTTTGTATTATTATTTGGTCTGATATGAATTTGGCTACTATTAATATGATCTAATATGAATTTTACATTACATTAGAGACTTTTTATTATTTTCTGGTTTTTCGTTTTCCCTCTATATCGTGCAAAACAATAAAATTTTAATTATATTGATATATTTTTTCTATTTATGGGAAAAGGAAACATTGCAATAGATAAATCAATGATAAAAACGATAGTTGACGGCAAAATAATAATTCCTTTGCCAAAAGTTTTGGTTGAAAATCGATACTATCCTATGTTCTCTATATTCTCCCCTACTCAGTGTGATAGTTGTGGAAGTAAATTACATGTTAACTCTCATCACACTCGTTTTATTATATCACGTTACGGCACTATATCTCTCAATGTTACATACTGGCTTTGTCCCACTTGTAAGAAACATTATCATGATCGGGTTATTGGTGTTCAGGGTTCTGCAAATTACAGTTCTGAATATTATGATACACAAATAAATGTCAGATACGATGGACGATGCAGTCTGCACAATTCTCGGCGAATTGGGGAAACATATACAGAAGGAGTAATAAATGTCTGTGGAAGAGCTCCTTGTCCCACTTCATTGTGGTTATATGAACAGAAACTAGCAAAACTTTCAAAGCAAGAACTTTTGAACCAAGGAGTTAGCTTTGAAGAAACATTGTATGTTGATGGGAATTGGATCAAGAATGGATGGAAAAAAAAGCTTGAAGAATTTATTGGAACGAAACTCACAAAGAAAGAATGGAAAAAAATGCGATATAAATCTGTTTACGTTGTTGCTACCAAAGAGAAGGTCATTTTAGATTTTGAAGTAACTGAGAGGTTACCAACAATTGAGGCTCTGATGCCTCTTTTTATACGAATAAAGAACCGATTTCCTGAAGATAAAATCAAAAAGATTGTTTCTGATGAGGATAAAGCGATCATTGGAGCCGTAAAAATGGTCTTTCCTGAAGTGACTCATTCTTTTTGTGTGTTTCATCAATTAAAAAACGTTAGTAAGAGGTATTATGAGGAATTCAGTTCTATTGAAGAGATTCCAGATAACGATAAGATTACCTACAATGAGATATCTCAATTGATACTTTCTGATACGGTTATCAGTGCTGTTGCGCATATTCAGAAGATACGAGAATTTAACTCTGATCTTGAACTTTCTGAAGCGTCTCATAAAGCGATTTCTTATGCCGAAGAGATTTTCAGCAAGAATGTGAGCTTCTTGAAAAAAGGTTTTACACCTGAGACAGATAATACAATGGAACAAATATTTTCTTTGATATGTGATATAGTAGACAAAGTAAGGTCATTCAAAACCGATAATGGACTAACTAATTTTTGTTACAATCTATTTACTTTTTTCAACAAACGGTGTTTCAGCACTGGAAAATGGAAAGGTTTCTCACCTTTAATGAGAGCAAGATTCCAATATGGATAATGCTAGAATTGGAGAATAATTAGTTCTTAAACTTGATGGCTTATAGCTGTAGCTGTCGGAAATTCCCACAAAAATAGTTCCACAATTTGGAAAATTTTGGTGAATGCTTGTGTAAATGAATCAACATTTTTAAATGAGTGAATTGATTTGCTCAAATTGGGATGAAATTTTGTGGTTGTCTTGAAATTGAAGAAAAACCAGAAAAAATTAAAAAGACTCTTACATTATAATATGGTCTGATATGAATTTGGCTACTACTAATATGATCTAATATGAATTCTACACTATAATATGGTCTGATATTATCTGAAAATAGAGTTCTATATCCGGTTTTTTCATAGGTATGGGGGCCATAGCTAGCAGGTGTATAAGGTGTATAATATGAATAGTGTAAAAATAGAAGGCATTAATATTCAATGGTTCGGAAATTCCGGTTTTCTGCTTGAAGGGAACGGCAAAAAAATCTATATCGACCCGTATCAGATCGGTGCAGAACCGGCTTTTGATGACAGGGCAGATATTCTCCTCATTACGCATGAGCACTTTGACCACTGCAGCCCTGAGGATATACGGAAAGTACGGAGATCGGATACAACCACCCTGATCCCTGAGAGCTGTTCCCTTGAGTTCAGAGGCGATGCCAGAAGGGTTGCCGAAGGGGATGTCCTTGCTGACGGACTTGAGATCAAGGGGGTCCGAATTGATGTTGTTCCGGCCTATAACCTTGATAAGCCCTACCACCCCAGGGAACTTGGAGTCGGGTACATCGTAGAGCTTGGAGGGCTGAGGATTTACCATGCAGGAGACTGTGATTTCTTCCCGGAGATGGAGGATATCAGAGCCGATATAGCTCTTCTGCCAATAGGGGGTACGTATACTATGGATGAGGAAGAAGCCGCCAGAGCAGCTGCAGCTATTTCTCCGAAGGTTGTCATTCCAATGCACTACGGTTCAGAAGGGATCGACGGAGACCCCGAAAAGTTTAAAGCCTTTGTGAACAGCAAGAACCCGGATATTAATGTAATCATTCTTGATGTATAATCTTTACTCCTGATCTTGCTTTTTGAGCAAAGGACTGAAACAGAATTCTTAGACTAGAATAACTCAGGGACCGGTCTACCAATGCCTAAATTAGCCAGAAAACAGCAGAAAAACCTTATCCAGAATATAGCAGTCCAGCGTATGCAGAGGCTTTTTGAGCTTGCAAAAGCCGAGTTTCCAGAAAACCCTGAGCGCAGCAGGCGTTACGTGCAGCTCATACGAAATATCTCTATGCGAAACAGGATAAGCATCCCGAGGGATATCAAAAGCAGAATCTGCAAGCACTGTTATGCTTTCCTGGTGCCCGGTAGCAATGCCCGTTACAGGTTGAAGAATGGGTATCTTGTCATATCCTGCGAACAATGCGGAAAAGAAATGAGATATCCTTATAAAAAATTAAAGTAAAGACTATGGTCTGTAGCCTATCTTTGCGGATCATATTAGCAGTGCTGTCAACAATTCTTTTACAACGTAGGTAGCAATCAGGATCACTGCAGCGATCATAAGGTATACAAAAACGTTTCTGTAAACTACATCCTTCTCTGATCCCGCTTTTATTCCCATGGCACCGGGGCAGTTTTCACAGGAAGCAGATCCGCATCCGCATCCGATAGTTATTTCTTTGTATGGGGGATGGACCACTTTTTTGGGACTACCTGATCCATTATTTACGACAGGTAGTATTTTCTTGTTATTTTCAGACATATCTGCAGGTTTTGTTTTCAAATGATATAAACGTTCTTTTTAGTTTTCAGCATTATTATTCATGTTTTTGCAGGTACTCCCTTCCCTCTTTTTTTTCTTATCTCCAGTGAGATCTGCTTTGCAATGACGGATTTTGGGCCCCTGTCGTCTACTAGCACTCTCCCGCTGACCTCCCACCAGGATTTGGGATAGGCTTTTTCAGGCTCCACTTCGGGGTTCAGGCCCAGATTCTTTGCAGCATCTTTAATCTCATTCAGGTGCGGCTCCTTTACAGCATTTTTTCGAGAGATTATCCTCCCATTGCTTCTGGATCTGGTCTGGTCGATATATGCAGGCCAGATTACAAGTTTTCCCTTATCTTTCATCATCATGCTATCTTCGTTCTAAATTGCTTTCATCAAATTTAAAACTGCCCGGCAGCTTCTGAAGTTCTGAAGGTTCTTTTTCCCGGTGCATCAATGTGAAGATTCCGGGTTTCCTCCTGATGTGATAATCTGCAATGATGACCTGTAACTATTTATCTTTCCTGAACAATTTCTGCACGGTGTATCAATATGATTCCGGCGTTTTCAATCGACGAAAAAGTCAGAGCTTACATCAGAAAAAGCGGGCAGAACTTCAGGCTTTCCACTTCCCCGAATGGTCCTGTGCTTCTCCCGCTTGGGGAATCCTCCTTCAAACCCTCTGACATGAAAATCCTTGTTGGGAGTAATGTTCTTTACGTTTCCAAACTTCAGGCAAAATATATCAAAAAAATTGACTGGCCTATGGTAGAAAGGTATCTGAATGCTTCAGGTGACTCAGAAACCTGAGCTGTTCTTACACTATAAGTTTTTACTTTTCTGTTAGCTGAGCCTGAGCGATTTTGTGTTTTTTCTTTTGTGAGGTTATCCGTTTTGTTTATTAAGAAGAGAGAGCATAGGATAAAGGCTGATCTGTTACAGATCCTGAAAGCTTCTCTGCATATGGGGAAGACTCAGTTTAAGAGGATTAAGAGGAAAATTACTGCAGGTTGAAAAGAGATCGCTTCAAGCCCAAGGGAGAATTCTTTCGTGAAAATGAGAACAAAAAGTATATTTATGCTCCTTGCCCTCCTGGTGGTCTTCATGTCGGGCTGTATTGATCAAAAAAAAGAGATCGTTCTGGACGAGCCCGGCAATATCTCGAATTATGAATTTGAGGTTTTCCTGGATGATTGGGACAATAATATTCCGGCAAATACCACCACATATTACATTCTGGAAGACAAAACCGAAGTACAGGTCGTCCACATTGTCATAAATAGCAGTAAGCTTGAGATTTACCCGCCTGATACCCTTGGGGGAGGGTCCGGTGAAGAGCCGATTCGAAATTTCGTACTTCTGGTAGAGCCTGCAAACGAAACCGTAGCAAGTCCAAAAACTTTTATGTGGCTTGCAAACAGCAGCAACGTTTCGGACCTCAATTATACTCTCACACAGGAAATTGCCCGGAACATGAAGGTGATAAACCTTGAATTTGAGGAACCTGTTACGGGCTTTATTGCATATACCCTTGATATCCCGGCAACTCAAAGTTTTGCCTTTATGAAACCTGACTCCGAGTTCATCCGGGTAGTCCTTCCGGTAGGGTTTGCTACAGGGAACAGAATATTCGGGATAGCAAGGCCAGAGCCTTATGATGTAAGCGTCGATGAGGAAGGAAGGCAGACTCTTCTGTGGATCTCCTCCAAGATGGGAGAAAGGGAAGAGGCTATTCAGGTTAAATATTATACCGAATCCGCTCCAATGTATTTCTTCGCCGCAATCGTAGCTCTGCTCTTTGGGGTTGGACTGGTGATTTCACGTTATTCGCAAAGCAAAAAAGAACTGGAAAGTGTTCGAGAGGTCTTTGAACTCGAAAAGGAATATGAAGCTAAAGAACGTAGGAAAAAGAAATAAACAAGGGGCAAGTATTCCCTTTATTTTTTGCTAAGATTTCTTTTTCAAAACTAGTCTATTTTTCATCAAACAATAACCTATTTATTCAATCTCGGCATATTATGCTAATGTGAAGGAGTGGGGAAGTTTCCGGCATAGAAATTTGTATTTCCTAAAATCTTCACCCGAGGGTCTCTCTCCTATTGTCGGTTCCCTTCTCCTTCTACTAATGGTTTTTGTGCTTGCGGGCGCAATTGCAAGCAGCATTAATCTCTCCGGCTCCAGGACAAATTTTCAGTATCCTATGGCGAGAATAACTCTTGAATCCTGTGAAGGGGGGCTCTACGGGGTCGGTCCAGACTCGGAGAGAGCCCGGCTTGAAGAAAATCAGATTGTCCTCATGCATGAGGGGGGAGATCCCCTCCCATTGGACTCTGTCTCTATAAAGATTTCCGGACATGGAAACTCCTATCAGGGTGTCCCCGGAAATGGGGGTAGTCCTCTCAGCGGGGAACTCTCCGTCTTCTACAGGGATCTAAGTTCCGGAGGGAAAAATTCCACCTGCTACGTTGTTCACAACAGCGTTACTCTTGAAGACGGCTTGTGGGGTGTCGGAGAAAGACTTGTGCTCTGTGGGCAGGACAGTGCAGTAGGAGCTGTAGAATCCAGCGTAAAAGTGGGCGTGGATGGGAACTATAACACCTCTGACAACTACGGTTTTAAAGCAGGTACTGAAATAACTCTAAATGTTGTTGACGGTAAAGGCAGAAATGTGATCGCCAAAAGAAAAACTATTGTCAAACTTGCCGATTGATATTCCAAAAGCTTGTGGCAGGAATTAAACGATAAATGCAAAAATGGAAAGGTCAAATCTTTTTTGGATCTTCGCTGTTTTGAGTGGGTAACTTACATTCATCTTCTAAATGTCGAAGTAGCATATCTAAAATTTAGAAACACTTATGGTTGAAAATCATATTCAAGCTTGATGTTTTTCTTTTTGGATTGGCAACTTTAAAACTATGCAAATATTTCCAACCCACAGGAAACAGCGAAGAGTCTCTTTTTTTATTTCCTGCTTAATTGTCTTACATCCGGTAGCGCTATTGAGCTTCCGTTGAGTTCAAGCCGGGAGCAAAAAGTGCTTTCCGAAAATTCAGATAATATTCATCGTATTCCTCGCGTCCATGTGTACCACTGAAAACCGCCTGTCCGGAATGCGAATACGACTCGCAGATCCGCTTCCCCGTCTGTCTGTTATGCTCCGGTCTCAGGGAAGTCCTGGTCTTAGGGGGTCTGCCGCAAGGGCGGCAAAGGTTCGAAATTTGAAAAGCTTAACACTTTTTTGGGCGGAAACTTAGCTTGTTTTTGACAGAATATCGTGTATGGATTTGGAAATAAGAGTATTCTTTCTTTTTCAGGTTGGTTTTTGGGTTCAATTTCCGATCCACTCTTTAAGTGCCATTTTTTTTCTTATCAGGCTATTTAATTCTCCTCAACATTAGCATTTCTGGGTTAAGTATCTCCAAAAAGCTTCATTGGTGTTATTTCGAACTTTTTTCTTCAATCGGACTTATATGATGGGGATAAGAGTTCAATAGCAATAATAATCACCTGTTGGATTAGGGCTTTTGTCCCTAATCTCGATTGTGCTTGATTTTTAGTTTCATATGTGCAATTGATACTGAATTTAAATTCTTATGCTGAACTTCAAAATTTACTTCTTTGAGTCCTTTGTTAATTTTTCCTGTTAAAATATAAGACATTTAGAGGCTTCGATAAGTTTTAATCCCATCACTTTAAGTTAGATTTCAAATTAATCGTATTATAAAGCTTATTTTATAAATTAATCTCGCTAATATTCTCTGTTTTTATAAGTATGCTTTTATTTTATCCGGATAATTCCAGGGATGTCGACCGGCGGATAGTCGGCAAGACAATTGGGGCAAAGCAGGACTTATGCTTTTGAATTGGGGGAAATGGTAGCATAAGACTCCATAATGTCGAAATCTTAGTATCTATGACAGAATTGTCTGTGCTTTCTTTTTGACCTCATGTGCATACCATTCAGTGCATATCATGTGCATAAGTTCTATGAGAGAAAGTCCTGAGAGACGAAAACCACTCTAAAGTGTATCAAAAACTACTCTAAAGTGTATCAAATTGTATTAAATATTACAAAAATTAGGGGGTTAGGACATATGGGTAAACTAACATTTGATAGGCTAAAAAAGACCCTGTGTATGTTTACACTGGTTTTTTTTGTAATGTCATTTACAGCTGTGTCGGTAAGTGCAGAGTCAAATGATGCCAGTAAATGGAACCAGGAGAAGAAGACGTGGGATAAGGAGAAGAAGACGTGGGATAAGGAGAAGAACACCTGGAGCAACGAGAAGAAGAAGTGGGATACAGAGAAGAAGCAGTGGAGTAAGAAGAAAAGGGGCAATGAGTATAACATCTGGTTAAATAAATATAATTCCTGGTTATATAATTATTACATGTGGCTCAGCAAGTACAACAAATGGGAAAGCAATCACAGGAAATGGGAAACAAATTATAATAAATGGAGAAACAACCATTGAGGATTGATGTGGAAAATCATGAGAATTGACTGTAAAATATACTGAAGGATTCTCATGAAATAGCTATGAAAAAATGAAAAATCTGGCTGTAAAATATTCCTGATAAGGTTTAAGCACCTGGGGAGAAAAATAAAGCATGAAGATCGTCATATGAGATCCATCATAGATATCTGGACTCTTTGACGTCTCTCACTATCTATTTCTTCTTTCAGGTGCGTAATCAATATTTAAGTATAAACTTCTTTCCTTGAGCTTTGCTTTTTCACTTGCTTTTTCACTTATTTTTCCCCGCAAATCAGATGATATTTGTAGTTATAGGCTATCCGTTTTCGGTACGGCATCTTCTTTTTCTGAAGTTCCATGATATCTTTCAGATCCAGGTCCTTTACATTTTTGAATCCTGCAGCCCTGAAATATTCAAGCATTTTTTCAGGAGGGACCCCATGCCGGTTAGGAAGTTCGCTGTCTATCTCTCTGGAATAGTGCCCTTTTCTGGGGTTCCTTCTTTCGGCAAGCAAAGTGCAGAAGTCGCTGACAAACCTCCTGGCCTTCGTTTCAAAGGAACCGTCATTCCAAACCCCGTCAACAACAATAAGCACCCCTCCTTTCTTCAGCGCATTTCTCCAGTTCATGACTGCGGTATCAGGGTGCGGAAGGGTCCAGAGCAGGTGGCGGTTGACAACAACATCAAAGGTATCCTCTTCAAATGGAGGGGCTTCTGCATCTCCTTTTTCGAATACGCTGTCAAACCCTTTTCTGGATGCTTTTTCCCTGGCTTTTGCAAGCATTTTTTCCGAAAGGTCAAGGCCTGTAACCTGGTGTCCCATCTCCGCAAACAGGAGCCCGATTTCACAGGTCCCGCAGCCCACATCCAGGACTTTTAACCTTCCCGGGGGGAGCAGGCTTTTAAAAATACGTTTCCAGGCTTCCCTTTCCATTTCACTCTGAATCCCGTGTCCTTCATGGCTGTCATAGGTCTCGGATGAGACATCCCAGATACGAGCAATATTTTGTTTGATCTGGTTTTCCTGAATGGTCATGTTTTAATGCCTCTGTTTATGTTTTCAATTGTGGTAATAGTCCCGTTTTCAAGATAGGCAATTCTGTGGCAGACTTTCCTTAATACTTCAAGGTCATGGGAGATGAGCAGGTAGGAGACCCCTGTTTCTCTCTGGAGCTTCTGCATAAGGCGCAGGATCTGGGCCTGGACTGAGACGTCAAGCATGGAAGTGGGCTCGTCAGCGACTATAAAATCAGGAGATAAAGCCATGATCCTGGCAAGTACTATCCTCTGGATCTCTCCCCCGCTGAGGTGGCCCGGATAGCGGGCAAGGTGTTCCGGGCGGAGGCCGGTGAGTTCTGCCAGCTCTTCTCCTCGTTTCAGAAGGGCATCCGGCTTGAGCCCGGAATGAAGTTTCAGGGGTTCGATAAGGTTTTCAAAGGCTTTCATTCGGGGGTCAAGGGAAGTTTCAGGGTGCTGGAAGATCATCTGGATCTTAGGGCGAAGTTTCCGAAACTCTTTTTTGCCCATGCTCAGGATATCCGCTCCCTGAACCAGAATTTCTCCCCCTGTAGGTTTTTCAAGCCCTACAATACACCTACCAATAGTGGTTTTTCCGGATCCGCTTTTCCCAAAAAGTCCCAGGGTTTCTCCGCGGGCTACCGAGAAACTGACGTTTCTGAACACCTCTGAAGTCCCGAACCTCATTGCCAGTTCGTTTACTGCAAGGACCGGAAGTGGCACCTGATCCAGCCTCCTTTGTGGTTTCTAATTTCAGGATGTTTCCTGGAACACTCAGCCCGTGAATATCTGCACCTTTCATGGAAAAAACAGCCCTCAGGAAGCTTTATCCTGCTTGGGGTCTGTCCGCTCAGAGGGACAAGCCCGTTTCTGGGCTGAGCCCTGACAAGCCCTTTTGTATAAGGGTGAAGGGGTATGCCGAGGACTTTTGAAGCTTCGTCCAGCTCCACAATCTCTCCTGCATACATTACGGCTATGCGGTCGCAGACCTCAAGAGCCAGGTCGAGGTCATGGGTGATCAGGAGCATTGTCTTCCCATACTCTTTTTTTATTTTCGTGAAAAGCTCCACCGCTCCTTCCTTTGCCTCAGGGTCCAGCCCTTTTGTGGGTTCGTCCGCAATCAAAAGTTCGGGCTCAAAGGAAAGGGACATACAGGCAAGCAGCCGCTGCCTCATGCCCCCGGAAAGCTGGTGGGGATAAAGGTTACAGAGTCTATCGGGGTCTCTCAAAAAGAGCTGTTTCATGAGTTTCAGGGCTTTTTTCATTCCTTCCTTTTTTTCAGCCCTACTTCCCTCGAAAACCTCCCCCACCTGAACCCCGTTTTTCAGGACAGGGTTGAGGGCTCCAGCCGGGTTCTGGGGCATGAGCGAGATGCGTTTACCCCGGATTTTCCGGAGTTCGGAAGGTTTAAGGGAAAAAAGGTCCTGGCCCTGAAAAAAGACGGTTCCTGAAACCTTTGCATTTGCCGGAAGAAGCCTTAGCAGGGCAAGCCCTATCACGGATTTTCCGGACCCGCTTTCTCCTATAATCCCGAAGGTCTCTCCTTCCCTGACCTCAAAAGAGACCTTAGATACGGCTTTTACGCTGTCTTCTCCTGCAGGAAACTCTATTGAGAGGTCTCTTATTTCCAGCAGACTCAATAGATTTCCCCTCCGTCATGGTTCGGGTCAAGGATATCCCTCATGCCGTCGCCCAGGATGCTGAAGATGACCACGATGAAGGTTATGGCAAGCCCCGGAAAGATAGTCTGGTAAGGAGCCGTTCTCATGAACTCTTTTCCTGCGGAAAGCATTGCCCCCCATTCCGGAACATCTGCAGGCAACCCCACTCCGAGAAAACTCAGGGTGGCAATTGAGAGGATTACGTGCCCGAAGTCGATTGTTGCAAGTACCAGGAGCGGGGCAATGGCATTGGGCACGATATGCTTGCGGATTATATGGAAGTCTCCTGCTCCGCTTGTTATGGCGGAAAGGACAAACTCCTGTTTTTTGATGGAAAGGACCTGTCCTCGCATCATTCTTGCATACTTTGCCCAGTGGACAATCGAGAGGGCAAGCATCAGGTTGAAAACCCCGCTCCCGAGCACTCCCATAATGGTGAGGGCAAAAATTACTCCTGGAAAAGAAAGGAAGATGTCTATAACCCTTGAAACGCTTTCGTCCACAATTCCTCCGTAATAACCTGCTGCACAGCCAAGAGCAGTTCCAAGCAAGAGGGAAATCAGTACCACTCCCGAAGCAATGGAAAGGGAGGTCTGTGCCCCTATCAGGATTCTGCTGAGCAGGTCCCTTCCAAGGTAATCGGTACCCAGAAGGTGCTCTCCTGAAGGGTTCAGGTTTTTGTTTTTCAGGTCAATGGCATTGGGGTCGTAAGGAGATATCAGGGGAGCAAAAAGGGCAAGCCCGGCAAAAAGCAAAAGGGCTGCCAGGGCAAAAAGCATATCTTTTCTTTGAAAGACTCTTTTTGCAAGTTCGCTTCCGTAAGCTTCCGGCAGCAGAAAACTTTTTTTTCTTAACCTGTCAGCAAATGCGTTATTCATAGTATCAGCCGTACCTTATCCGTGGGTCCAGATGCGTATAGAGCATATCCACAAAGAAATGCACGAGGAGGAACATCATAACAATGGCAAGCACGCAGCCCTGGACCATGGGCAGGTCCCTGGCTGAGATCGAGTCCACAAGCAGGCTTCCTATCCCGGGCCAGGCAAAGATCTTCTCAATCACAACCGCTCCTCCAAGCAGGCTTCCCATCTGAAACCCGATAACCGTGATAACAGGGAGCATGGCATTTTTAAGGGCGTGCCGGCTTATGATCTTCCATACGGGGAGCCCTTTGGCTTTTGCAAACCTGATGTATTCCTGTCCCAGGGTTTCAAGCATGCTTGTCCTGGTGACCCTCATAACCGCAGCAACGGAATGGAGGGACAGGGCTGCTGCGGGCAAAAGCAGGTTTTCCAGGCTCCCGTACCCTGACACGGGGACAAGTTTCAGCTTCAGGGAAAATATCAGGATAAGAATCAGAGCCACCCAGAATCCGGGCATTGAAACCCCAAAAAGCGTTGCAATCCTGAGGACGTGGTCCGAAATCCTGTTTTCCCGGAGGGCGGAATAAATTCCCAGACTTACTCCAACAAGTACTGAAAGGACCATACTTGCCCCTGCAAGCTGGATCGTTGCAGGCAGCCGCAAGGCCAGGAGGTAAAGGACCGGTTTCTTAAAGACATAGGAAGTCCCGATGTCTCCTCTCAATACTGCTTCTTTTACCCACCTGAGGAATTGCAGGTAAAGAGGGTCATCGAGGTTGTACCGGCTTGAGATCTGGTTAATCTGTTCTTCGGTTACGCTTTCCTCCAGCCCCACGAAAGTATGTTTGATAATTAGCTCGGCTGTACCCCCGGGAATTACGTTCATAAGAAAAAAGGTCAGGGCACAGGCTGCAAAAAGCGTAAGTGCCATGAAAGCTGCCCTTTTCAAGAAATATTTCATGCTTCATCCTCATGCGAACAGAGGGCAGTCCCCTCGTTCTTTACGTTTTACTTTGAATGAGGAGAAACTCAGGGTACGGGCTTGAAACCCTCACCCTTTTGAGATTTCCTCTTTTTACTCCTACTTTACTTTTCGAGATACATATCGGCGTTTATACGGTAGTCATGAGCTGTCGGATCGAAGACGTATCCTTTTACATAGTCCTTCTTGACTATTGCGCAGCCGTAGTAAGCCACAATGATCATGGGCTGTTCGTCGTACACAATAGCCTCTACTTCATTGAACTTCTTGTAGCGTTCTTCAAGGTCCGTTATCTTCCTGGCTTCCATAATCAGGGCATCTACTTCCGGATTGGAGTAGCCGGGTCCGTTGTCAGGCCCGCCTGTCATGTACCAGTTTGTCAGAATATATTCGGGGTCCGGAACCATTGCAATGTTGTAGGCGGCAAGGTAAAGATCCCAGTTGCCTTTTTCTTTCCTGTCACTGATTGACCCCATTTCCATTACTTCTGTCTCCACATCTATGCCTGCTTCCTTCAACTGGGCAGCCATAGCTTCAGCCATTGGAGGAAGGCCCGGCCTTGCGGAATAGGTCATCATGTTGAGCTTGAGGGGCTCTCCGTCTTTGTCCCTTATCCCGTCCCCGTCGGTGTCCACCCAGCCTGCGGCTGTCAGGAGTTCATCGGCTTTTTCAAGGTCCCTGGTGTAAGGGCTCAGGCTCTGATTTGCCCAGACCATTGTGGGGAGGAAGGGGCCTGTAGCAGCTTCCCCTACATTGTAGAGCACGTGTTCCACGATTTCGGCCCTGTCAATTGCATAGGACATCGCCTGCCGGACTCTGACATCTTCAAGAGGTTCGTGTTTCAGGTTGACATCGATTTTGTAAACCCTGGGAGTCTTGTACTTTTCAACATTAATGCCTTCTATAGCGTCAATCCGGTCCGTTTCACTGTAGGGTACATCTACGGTAAAGTCAACTTCTCCGTTTTCGATTGCCATCGCCCTTGTGTTCGGGTCAGGGATTCCTTTAAGGATCATCTTATCAAGCCCGACTTCTCCTCCCCACCAGTTTTCGTTCTTGACTACAGTGAGGACTCTGGTCTGTTCGTCAAAGGATTCGAACTTATACGGGCCTGTCCCTATGGGTTTTACGAACTCTCCGGCTTCGTCAAAAGAAGAGGGACTTATTACGGCGGTATCGGGGTAATGGAGAATTCCGGGAAGGATAGGGTTGATTTCCGTGGTTTTGATTTTGAGGGTATGGTTGTCAACGACTTCCATGGAGTCTATCTTGAGCATGGAATCAACCTTCGGGTTTACTTCAATGACTTTTTCCAGGGTGAATTTGACTTCATTTGCAGTCATCGGGCTTCCGTCATGGAAAGTAACATTCTCTCTTAGCCTGAACTCCCAGGTATTTTCATCGAGCTGCTCCCAGGAACTTGCAAGCCTGGGCTTCAGGGAAAAATCTTCGTTTGCGCCAACGAGAGTCTCGGTCACTGCAGCTTTCTCGCAGATCAGCGTTCCGCCGTCTCCGTCAATAGTATTAATCGAGTCTATTTCCCACATCTCTCCAAGTATAAGGGTATTCGATTCGGAGTCACCATCTGCCTGAGAGGTGGCCTCCGATCCGTAGACAAGTTCCATCCCGGAGACCTCTTCCTGTGCTTTACTTTCTTCTGTGCTGCTGCACCCGGAAGTCACCAGGAAGGCGCAGGTCAGCAGGATAATTAACAATATAAGCAGGGGGGAATTTTTGTTCTTCATTTCGGAATCTCCACTGTTTTTGATGATTTTTATTTCCGGCCGCAGATGAGATAGTACTGATAATTGCGTACAACCCGTTCGCCTAATGGCATGTTCTCTTTCTGAGCCTGCCGGACCTCTTTCAGGTCAAAAGTCCGGACTTCCTCAAAACCTGAAGCTACCAGGTATTCCTTTACTTTTTCAAGCGGAGCTCCTCCGGCGTGCGGGAGCCGGGCTTTGAGTTCTTCGGAATATCCGGCGTGTCCCTTTCGTGGGTCTTTTCTTTCAAGAATCAGGGTCAAAAGGGCGCCTGCGTTTTTGCGAGCCCTGTCTCCCAGGGTTCCTCTGTCCCATACTCCGTCAACGATCACAACCTTCCCATTTTTTCGGAGCACCCGTCCCCAGTTCTCCACAGCCTTTTTTGGGTTAGGAAGGGTCCAGAGCAGGTGGCGGCTGAATACAATGTCAAAAGAAGAAGGTTCAAAAGGAGGGTTTTCTGCATCTCCCTCTCCAAAGGTTACATTAGCCCTACAGGCTTCAGCCTTTGTTTTCGCGGTTTTTAGCATTTTTCTGGAAATGTCAATTCCCGTGACTCTGTGCCCCATCTCAGCAAAGAGCAGGCTTAATTCTCCTGTTCCGCAGCCGACATCAAGAATTCTCAAGCCTTTTCCCGGAAAAATCCCTCGAAAAGCATGTTTCCATTCATCTCTTTCTTTTTGACTCTGAATTCCGTGTCCTGCATGGGTATCAAAAGTCTCGGAAGCAAGGTCCCACCTATTGGCTACCATTTCTTTGATCTGGATTTCTGATGAAGACATCAACCAGTACTTGCATATCTTACAATTAATAATTTTCTATTTTGTAATACTAATTGTAATTAAAATATATTTTCGTAGTATTAAGTTGCAGTACTATAGTGAAGATAGTTACAAAAAGAGTAATGACGTTCGAGGATATATTACTTCAGGCTTTTTCCAAATTTTCTCTCAGTTTTCTCATTCATGATGGGGTGAGAATCTGAACAGTTTTTATTCAGGCACTGGATCTTCGGTTGTCTACTTTTACATGGTTGCTATCCAGGCAGAGTTGAGCCACCCGAATTGCGCCTCGGGAGTACGCGGTCCGTTTCGCTCCACTTCGCTTCGCTCAAGCGGACTACTTGATGGGTTTTTACAGTTAGTATCGCTTAAGAAGGTTAAATTATGATTTCTGTCCAATACAATGTTATTCGTTGTATTGTGCCGTTTTTGTCCCGGCAGCAGGGTTGTGGCTCTGCAGCCCGAGTTTCGCTTCGGGATCACAGGAAATCGGAGATTTTCTGGGAGTTGCACTTGCAGTGCAACAGCACGAGGTCTTTTTCGCTGCGCTCAAGAGGACTAACTAAAAACAACGGTAAAATAAAGAAACTCAGGAGAGCGGTCTTCCCCGCAAAAAAAGAGAAAGGAAAAAAGAAGAAAATAGTAGCTAGAAAATGACAGATGCTGTAGGCGTTTGGGAGTACGAAAAAGAACTAAACAGGTCAAAGGTCAAAGTGGCAGATATTTCAGTCTTTTTTCTCTTTCATTTACTCTGCTTTTTTCCTTTTGTGAAGAGCCGTCAGACAAGCTGGTGGGGACACTATCTTCATCTGTAATTAAAATGAGGCACTTGTCTCAAGAAAAGTATTCTCCGGCCAGAGATAATGTTTCTGAATCCCTTTTCTCCCGGTGAAGGTATGAATCCGCCGGTTATTTTTTTGCATTGTAGAAGAGATGAGTTCAGCTCTGTCAGAAGTAGAATCGAAAAATAAAAGATTCCGGGGGGAACCAAGAAAGCTTAATAATTTCAATCCATTGCTCCGAAATAATCCTCTATTTCTGTTTTTCCGTTGAAAAAAAGCCTTTTAAAGCTCTAGTTTTTGCTGTTCTGTTCTTTGGAGGTAAATCTTTTCTCAATCGATAATTTTATAAAATACCTGTTTATATATTTTGAACGCAAGAGTCCTGTCTTCCATTTTTATAGATGTGCCAAGCTCTACATATCTGGAAGATGCAGAGACCTGGCTGGGTTTCGTTCAGATTCGCCGGCCAATTAAGAGGGATTCTATCCCTCAAGGGAGTTAGATCCCTTAAACTGGAATTTCGTCCATCTGAATCGTCTAAATCCGAGAAATTTCTGTCCAGAAGAAGTCAACTATAAGTACGGTGTATCCTTCTGTGTTATGTTGAAATCTACATAATAACTTCCCAGATAACACAACTATCTGGCATTTACCCTGTCTTGACTTCAATATCTCTGTCGTTATGTTTATTTAAACATAACGGTGAACCTGTGGCGGTGTATACATTGCATAAGAATTCAGATTCAGAGAAAGCCAATATGGAAGCAATTCTAAAGCAGGTAAAGGATCCTGAGTTGCTTTCGCAGATTGAAAAGGTCGTCCCCTTTCACGGCTTCCTGACCTCAGGGGCATTAATCGGCATCCAGATGCTCAATATTGCAAAAAGGGAGCTCGATGTCCGGGAAGGGGAACGTATATACGTGACCTGCGAAACGAAAAGCTGCATGCCTGATCCTTTCCAGATCCTTGCCGGAGCTACCATCGGAAACAACGGGTTAAAGATCAATAACCTGGGGAAGATGGCGGTTACGGTAAACAAACAGGCGCCTGAAGGAGTTCACGGCATAAAAGGTATCCGGATCATCCTTGATCCTGAGAAGACAAAGGACTATCCCAAACTCCACGCCTGGTACCTGAACACTGAAAAGCTTCACCATGAAGAGGTCGTGCCCATCCTTCTGGCTGCAGGAGAAAAGGTGTATTCCTGGAAACCTGTGGACCTGGAAGTTCCGGTCCGGAAGAAAAAGAGGATACTACGCTGTAACAAGTGCGGTGAAATGTTCATTCAACATGATAATGAGCTTCTGTGCGGCGGATGCACAGAATAACGCTGAGAGGTAAGCAAAATGCAAAATGATATGCGATTGTCTGTCTTTTCCGAAAAAAAGGACAAACAGCTGGTCTATAAGCCTGAAATATGCATTGGCTGCGGGACCTGCGTACAGGCATGCCCTAAAGGCACCCTGGCTGTGGGGGCCGTGGGAGTTATAGCAAGAGGGCTCCTGGATGCTGATTTCCTGGAAATGACGAAAAAAGAAGAATGCCTTGTCTGCGGAATCTGCGCAAGGGTTTGCCCCACAGGAGCCCTTGAACTGAGGCAGGAAGGAAAGCCCCTCAATGACACATCCTATATCTCAAAGGCCGTGAAGCCGACTTCAGTAAACGAAAATTGTGTCCACTGCGGGCTCTGTGAAGATATCTGCCCTCAGGGCTGTATTGAGGTAACCCGGGAGATTTCAGGGGATGGAAGCCTGAAACTGGTCGGAAAGACCAATATTGATACAGAGTGCTGTGTCCACTGTGGCTGGTGTGCTGCGGTCTGTCCCGTAAACGCTATTTCCGTGGAAAAACCCTTTGCAGGGGCCTGGACCCGGGATGAAAATGTCTGCCAGACATGCCACACCTGTATTGACGTCTGTCCTGCAAATGCCATATTCAATAAAAAGGCTAAATCCGGAGAAAGAGTCGAAAAGATCACTCATCGGCCCGATGCCTGTATTTACTGCGGAGCCTGTGCGGTTTCCTGTCCTGTAGATGCTATTGATGTCCGAAAAACTGCAATTCTGCCGGAGATGGAGAAAAAAGGTCCTCTCGAGAAAAAGCTTCTTGACGCCCCGGTCCCCGAAGCCCTACTCCGCACCCGCCTGGAAACGGATGAAGCTGCATGTCTTGGCTGTGGGAACTGTGTGATCGTCTGTCCTGTAAACGCTCTCGATAACCGTGAACTTGCTTCAGGGTACCTCAACGACATGGATGAAAAAGCTCTCCTTGAGGTCAGGAACGGGAAAGTTTCGGTTGTAAACCAGGAAGTGTGCGGAGGAGACGGGACCTGCGCCCTTATCTGCCCTGTAAATGCTATCTGGCTTGTGAAAAAAGAGGTGGAATAAATGGCAGGAACAATTGCAATCAAGAACGGATACGTCTTTGACCCCCTCAACGAAATAAACGGGGAGAAAATGGACATCTTCATCAGAGACGGAAAAGTCGTAAAAGAGCTTTCGTCCGCCGAGATGAAAGAGGCAAAGGTTATCGATGCTTCGGGCATGACCGTTATGCCGGGAGGAGTCGACTCCCATTCCCACGTTGCAGGCGCAAAAGTTAATGCCGGCAGGTCGATGCGTCCTGAAGATCACTATAAAGCAAATCTTAATAAAACTGCACTCACTCATTCAGGTTCGGGTTATACGGTCCCATCTGTCTTTAAACAGGGATATGATTACGCAGCAATGGGCTATACAACTGTTTTTGAAGCTGCGGTTCCTCCTCTTGAGGCTCGCCACACTCATGAAGAAATGCGTGCAACTCCTCTCCTTGACATGGGCGGGTACCTGGTACTCGGAAACAACTTCTTTTTGATGCGCTATATACGTAACGGGGACATGGAAAAAGCTGCTGCATATGTCGCCTGGATGATGAAGACGCACAAGACATACGGGATAAAATGTGTTAACCCTGCAGGCGTCGAAAACTGGGCCTGGGGTAAAAACGTAAGTGATCTTGACGAAGCCAACATCCACTTCGAAATTACTCCAAGAGAGGTCATTAAAGGGCTTACTGAGATCAATGAAACCCTCGGTATGCCAATGCCAGTCCACCTGCACGCAAACAACCTGGGACACCCCGGCTGCTATGCAATTACCAAAGATTCTCTTAAAATTCCTGATGGTGTAAAGACCAGGCAGAACATGGACGTGGAATGGGCAGAAACCAAAATCGACCCTTTAAGAGATCGTTCCGTATACCTTACCCACCTGATGTTTAACAGTTTTGCAGGCACAACTTGGGCAGACTGTGAATCCGGTGTTAAAGATATTGCAGATTACATCAATAATAGGGACCATGTGGTAATCGATAGTGGATGCGTACCTTTCGGAGAAGCCACAGTTATGACAGGAGACGGACCCGCCATTCACGACCTTTACACTCTTACAGGAAACAAATGGTCAAACACCGACATTGAGATGGAGTGCGGCTCAGGTGTTCTTCCCTTTAATTATCTCAAGTCCAATCCTGTGCATAGCTTGCAGTGGGCAATGGGTCTTGAATGTCTTTTACTTATCAATGACCCCTGGAAGACGATCATGACCACGGACAGCCCCAACGGTGGACCGTTTACGAAATATCCTGAGGTAATGACCTGGATAATGTCCGAGGCTTTCAGGAAGCAGACCTTCGGTGAATGCCACAAGTGGGCAAATGACAGGAGTGCACTCGGAGGCGTAAACCGTGAGCTTTCCCTCTACGACCTTGCGATCCTGACCAGGGCCAATCCTGCCAAGACAATTGGCATGGCTCACAGAAAAGGCTCTCTCGGAGAGGGCGCAGACGGAGATGTTACAGTCTACAACTTAAACCCTCAGCAGCTTGACCCGAACAACTACGAAGCCCTCCTCAGGACTTTCAGAAAGGCAGAATACACTGTAAAGGGAGGAGAAATTGTGGCGGTTAAAGGAGAGATTGTTTCCCTGCCTGAGAAGCGGACTTACTATTCCGAAGTGCACGTAGAAAATGAGCGGGAAAAGGAGATGCTGGCTGACGTGAAGGAATGGTTCAGGTACTATACCCTGGGCTTTGCCAACTACCCGACTCCAGAGAAATACCTGGCAAACCCGACTCCCATACAGGTAAACGGTGAGAGGTGAAGGCATGACAGAGGGAGTACTTATTAATAAAATGACCGAAACCGGAAAAAGTGCCGGAGAAATGGAAGAAGTAACGCTTATTCCTAATAAAGCAATTGACATTAAACTGGAAGCAGACGTGATTACTCCTGACTCCTTTGCAGGCAAAAGTGCAGAAGAAATAGGAATGCTTTCCGTCTGGCAGGGACCTACGACCTATCCTCTTTCCGATTTCTTTGAAGTGTTAGGCAATGCAGGCAGTTCTGCCGCCGAGACCCTGATCCGCATAAAAGGTGATGCAATGAGGATCAAAAGGATCGGAGAAGGCATGAGTGCAGGCAAAATTGAAATTGAGGGTTCTGCAGGTATGCATGTCGGGACCGGAATGAAAGGAGGCGAGATCGTCGTTTACGGAGATGCCGATTCCTGGGCTGGCATGGAAATGCTTGGCGGGCTCCTGCACATCAAGGGCAATGCCGGGGACCATGTGGGCTGTGCTTACAGAGGCAAGTGGCACGGCATGAAAGGCGGGTGCATAATTATCGAAGGGTCGGCCCGGCACCAGCTCGGAGGCGGCATGGACGGCGGCGAAATTCTTGTGGAAGGCAATGTTGAAGGCTTCTGCGGGATTCGCCAGAACGGCGGGCTCATTGTCGTAAAAGGCGGGGCTCTCCGCACAGTGGGAGTAGAAATGGCAGGCGGAACCATAGTTGTAGGGGGTAAAATTCAGCGCTTCTCCCCGGGTTTCGAATTTGTGTCCATGGAAAACAAAGTCACTTCGGGTGAGACTGAGATAATAGGCGAGTTCAAGAAGTTCACAGGGGACTATGCGATCAGTAAGAGGGCAAAAGGAGCTCTCTATGTGTCTGCAGACGCAAACCCGGAGCTCTGAGGTGAGAGGCATGGAAGTATTACTCATTACCGGAAGTACGATTGACGAAGGCAGGCTTGCCAAAGGCGGGGACAAGTTCACGGATGAGTACACCATGGAGTGTGCATCCTGCTGGATTTCTCCTGTGGATTTCGTGTCCCTATGTTCCCCTGAAAAAGTAAAAGTAACAAGCAGGGACGGGAAACATTCGATTGTTGTTTATGCGAAATGTACGGATTCGGTCCAGCCGGGACAGGTGTTCATGCCGAGGGCTATCTGGTCGAACGTTATCATCGATCCCGACACCCTTTCTACGGGTTCTCCCCTCTATAAGGGCGCCCCTGTAAACGTTGAGCCCTCGGGAGAAGAGGTTCTCAGCGCCGAAGATGTAGTATTGAAAATTTATATCGGAGGGCAGTGAGCATGATTTACAAAAACATAGTCTGTCCTGTATGCGGGGCAGCCTGTGATGATATTCAGGTCGAGTACGGGGACGGAAAGATTGAGGCCAGAAATGCATGTAAAATGGGGAATGCCAAGTTCAAGGAGGTCGTAAGTTCCCACAGGATCAGGCAGCCTCTTATCAAAGATGGCGGCAAACTGACCCCTGCAGCCTGGGACGAAGCTCTTGAGAGAGCTGCCGATATCCTCGTCTCGGCAAAGCGCCCCCTCCTTTTCATGGGCAGTGAGACCTCCTGCGAAGCCCATGAAATCGGGCTCAAGATCGGGGAATACCTGGGTGCACTTGTTGACTCAAACGCAACTATCTGCCACGGCCCGACCGCAATGGGAATTCAGGAGTCCGGAAAAGTCGGTGCAACCGAAGGGCAGAAGAAAAACAGAGGTGACCTCATTGTCTACTGGGGAACCAATCCTCTCGAGTCCATGCCCAGGCAGATGTCCAGGTACGGGGTTTTCCCGAGAGGTTACTGGACCAAACGCGGGCGTTTTGACCGTACGGTCATCACCGTGGACCCGAGAAGAACTCCAACTGCTGCTGCTTCCGATCTGCACGTGCAGCTCAAACCCAGCTCGGACTACGAACTGGCAAGTGCTCTCCTCACCATGCTCCACGGAAAAACTCCTCACCCTTCAGTAGAAGAGATCACAGGGGTCCCAATCCCGGTCATGGAAGAGATGCTCGATATGATGAAGAACTGCAACTTCGGGGCCATTTCCGTTGGGCTCGGGCTCTCATCTTCCATTGGAAAGCACAGGAATGCCGAAATTGCAATGAACTTGGTAAAGGAGCTGAACAACTACGCCAAGTTCACTCTCGGAGCTCTCCGTGGTCACTGCAACGTTGCAGGCTTTAACCAGGTAGCTTCCTACATGTACGGCTACCCCTTCGGGCTCGACTTCATGCGCGGACACCCCCGTTACAACCCCGGCGAATACACAACCGTGGACGTGCTGCGAGAAAAGGACGTGGATGCAGCCCTCGTTATGTGTGCCGACCTTGTCTGCCACATCCCTGCGGATTGTGCAGCCTATCTTGCCGAAATCCCAATGGTCTGCCTGGACATCGCCCCCTGCCCGAGCACAGCCGCTTCGGATGTTGTGCTTCCTGGAGTCATTGACGCCATGGAATGTGACGGGACTTTCTACAGGCTCGACGATGTCGCAGTGCACTTCGAACCCTTCACAAGCTCGCCCTTCGAGTTTACGAAGAGCAACGAAGACACCTTAAAACAGCTCTTTGAGAAGATAAAGGCAAGAAAATAATAAGCGGTTAAGTTTTTTCTTTCTACGCCAGGGAAGAAAAACGCAGTGAATAAAAGGGGGAAAATCCCCCCTCTGTTTTTTGAAAAGTGATGTGTGACATTTCATATATTCCAAATATTCTTTTTTTACAGTTTTCAGTCCTTCTGAAAGTAATTTCTCTGTCTGCAGTACTGATGCAGTTTTTCGGCATCATTGAAGTCGAAGTAAGCGGAAATAAGAATCTTTTTTAAAAATTCCTGTTTTATGCGAATATTTATAAAACTAAAGAAAATTTAAAAAGTGTTTTATGCTCTGCCTATATCTTAAATAAGGAACCTGCACAGTTGAGCTCTGAACCCGTAGCATAAAACATCAAACTATCTAAATATGCTGCTTTTCACAAATTCGTAGGCGCTTGGTTTTGAGGTCAAGTATGTAAAACTATTAGAATGAACTAAAGAGGAAGCTACGTGAAAATTAGCATGAAATCAATTGTAAGCATACTGATTCTATCAGTTTTGTTTCTTGGAATTGGATTGGCAGAACCTTCTGATTTAAGCGAAAACAACTCTACTGATTCTGAATACGTCGATGGAAGTCCTTTACTGCTGAGTTCGGATTCGGGTGTTCCTGACGAGATTAAAAAGGATCCACAGTTCATAGCTAGCAGGGGGTCATTTTCTAAAGTATCAGGCGATTACGAAACAACGGATTTCTTTTCAAATCCGGTTTGTATATGTTGGGATAATGTGACAGGAAAAGATCAATTTTTTACTGAATTTGATGATCCTGTGATAGGTTTTAGTTATGCGGGTGCGGGTTATATTATAGTGGAACTGGAGTCTGATTCTTCAGAAAAGGTAAATGAAGAAACAATCGATGAGATCTATCATGTAATAAACGACTACTGTGAACAGGAAGGTGTAAGTGAAGTACCCGTGGTCTTCATGTGGTCACACATAGAAGAAGATCTTCCATTACCTGATTATGGACCCCAGGTTTTTGAAGAAGCTAGGAAGGATCCATTGTTCGTAGCTGCTCGAGGAACAATGCCTGTAATTACAGATGCCAGTAAAAAAGTGGAATGGACAGATTCACTTGTTCAGTGTAGTCAGTCACTTGGTAACCCTCATAGTACTGATACGGGAATTCTTCCGTATTTTGTCGAATTCGGTGGTCCTGTGAACAGCTTTGGAACAAACATTAACGGATATTTAAAAGTAGGTTTCCAGGGATACAGTTCCGAAAAAGTAAATGAATCGCTAATTGATGAAATATATCAGGTAATAGACGAACAGTGTGAACAGGAAGGAATAAGTGACGTACCAGTCGTTTTTGAGTTTATAGGGCACATAAAAGAAGCTGAAGCAGAGGTTGATGAACCGGATGTGAGTGAAGTTGACGGCGCCAACTTATCAGATAATGAAGAGGAGATTGCCGGTAACGAGACTGCCAATCAAACTCCTGGCTTTACTTCTATAATGGTTATTTTAGGGCTTTTATCGGTACTGATCATCAAGCGTCCATAAGATGCACATGATCAATGGCGATTATTACATCGGTACTGCCCTTCCTACTTCTTTCAAGCAGACTTTTTTCTTTTTATTCATTTCTTCTGAACGCAGCCTTCTCCCCACAATTACTTGTGCAACTTCTTCGTTTCCCCACCTCACTGACCATAATAAGCTATTGCCAAGGGGTCAATAATTCGAGTTCAGAATTTGCAGTAATATCTTTATTGAAGAACGGGGCAGAATAGAGAGGCGCACTTGAGCTGAGCAGAACTACCTCCCTTGCTTCGCCCTCCCACAGAGATCCCTTTTTCATCTTTCACCCAATTTCCTCTTTCCATTACTTCGGTATATTTTTTTCTTCGATATCAGGCGACTGTCATAACTGCGGCCGTAGTTGAAGTTTAAGTAATTATTTAATATGTGCATGTGTATCTATTACTTGCTAGAATTGGCTGAATCACAGTTAATAAAGCATTGAACAAGGAGTATGTGAAAATGTCACAGGAAAATAAAAACGATAAATCTTATTACGTTATCATTGCGCTATCAGTTGTTCTGGTGCTGATGGCAGCAACAATATACGCCATTTCACAGAGTGGGTCCGAAAAGGGTGCGGAAAATACTATTTCCATGAGTGGATATGCTGAACAGAAAGTTGTCCCTGACACGGCAACATTGAACGTAGGTGTTGTAGTTCAGTCTGAAACTGCAAAGGAAGCATCCGATGAAAATGCAGCCCTTATGAGTGCCGTAATAGCAGAACTTAAGGCAATGGGACTTCAGGACAGGGAAATGAAGACATCCTATGTTTCCGTGTACCCTGTATACAACTACGAGAACGAACGAACAATCACAGGTTACTCTGCATCCAACAGCGTGCAGATCACAACCACAAATCTCGACAACCTGAGTGAGATCATTGACAGGTCCACAGCCGCTGGAGCTAATGAAATAGGAAGCATTTCCTTCTCGGTCTCAGATGATATGCAAAAGCAGCTTCGTGAAGACTTGATGAATGAGGCAGTAGCCGATGCATCATCAAAAGCCACTGCGCTTGCTAAGAGCCTGGGGGTTGAGATTACTGGTGTGCAGACCTCATCCATAAGTGAAAACGGCGGTTCCAGAGTCTATTACGATTACGCTATTGCAACGGAAGAAGCGGGCTCAGGGGCAGTTTCCACTCCTGTCCAGCCAGGCGAGTCTACGGTTTCAATGTCAGTACAGGTCACGTATTATATTGAATAAGAAATCCTATAATTCAAAATTGGGCTAAGCGGTTTGAAAACTGAAGCGTACAAATGATCCGAAGTTGCAGACAACGAATGCTGTTTGCAACTTCCCAGGTCAATGTGTCTTTTTTGAATATTTCAATCAAAAAATGCAAAATCACTGGATTTTGGAATGGGGTCAAAATCCCTACTTTTATATTTTTTAAGGAAATTTGGTGGTCCCTTATTAATCGGTTGACATTATCTGGATATCCGAAACCGGAATTTTTTGTTTTATTGATTCTACTCCTTGCAGGCTGAACCTGTCTCGTCTGCACCATAAAAAAGGAACGAACTAATTCATATCTTGATCCGGGGGGCCTCATTAAAATTCACAGATAAATATAAGCGCCTCCGCCAGCTTGTCTGGTGGCCCTTCACAAAAGGAAAAAAGCAGAAAAGGAAAAAAGCAGAAAGTAATCAGTTTCTCCTATCACTTTTAATTGTTAGTTGAAGGCATCAGGTCGATTTTACTTGCGGGCTTGCTTCTCTTCTTTCTTCTTTTCAGTCTTTTCGAGAAAGACCGCTCTCCTGCGTCGAGCGGGACAAGAACGACACGATACAGCGAATAACATTGTATGGGGCAGAGATATTGTAATTTAGTCTGCTTGAGCTCAGCTCACTTCTCAACTCATTAAGTAGTCTGCTTGAGCGGAGCGAAACAGACAGCGCACTGCAGAGCCGCAACTCTGCCGAAACAGACAGCGTATTGCAGAGCCGCAACTCTGCCGAAACAGACAGCGTACTGCAGAGCCGCAACTCTGCCGAAACAGACAGCGTATTGCAGAGCCGCAACTCTGCCGAAACAGACAGCGCACTGCAGAGCCGCAACTCTGCCGAAACAAACAGCTTGCTGTTGCACTTGCAGTGCAACTCCCAGAAAATCTCCGATTTTCTGTGATCCCGAAACGGCTGTTCTCGGGCAGGACAGAATTCAGGAATTTGATTCAGGCGTTGTTTTTTCAAAAATATCAACCACGTGAAGGTTGATATGGCCGGAAATTTCGTTTTTTATCAATAGTTTTCCTTATGAAGGGTTTTATACAAGGTCTTCGCGATTGAATATTTTATGTTCTCCAGGCTTACGCTGTAGTATGGAATTAGCTCAGGAGAAAAGCCCATTATAAAATCCACAAATGTGGGGACATTTGCTGCCATTACGTTCATGTATTCGAAGTTTCGGGACTTCAGGTCAAGAAATTCATTATGATACAGAAGAGCATTGGAACCCAGATGACCAAAATCCGGGTCAAGGGCTGAGGTCCAGATTACAGCACATTTTTTTCCGTAAAGATTTAAGTGAGCTGCAACAGCTTCACCCTCGGGAGTTTCTGAGACAAACATGTATCCAATGTCTTTTTCCTGAATCAAATTAAAAACTCTTTTAAAGAACTCTCCTGGCAGGGGAGGCTTTAAATTCTGTTTTTCGTAAGCCAATGAAAGCAGACGGTAATATGTTTCAGGATCATTCCATGCCCTGGTTTTAAGTCCTGCCTCAGTTGCAGTTTCAAGTTCCATCCGCCTTTCCTCTGAAAGGTTGCTGTCTATGTTTTCTTTCAGGTTCAGATAATGGGTATAACGTACAGCAGAATTCCATCCATTCCACGTAAAGGGTCTTATATCCTCAAAGCCCGGAGAGAACGTAAGATGAATGCCATCAAATCCCTGCTTGCAGAGAAATTCCCTGAGAGAATTGAGAATTTCGTGAGTTTCCTGTTCCCGTTTACTTGCTTTGGAGCTGGCACTCTCTTTTATAATAGGTCCACTGTAGCTGGTCATATTACAGGTTGAAGTTGCCACTTTCAATATTCCTTTGATATCTTTTATAAAAAGAGGACATCCTCCCACAAGCTCGCCGTTTCTGAAACAGCCGTAGATTTTTAGATCTTTTGCCAGGACATCCCTGCTAATTTCAAGCCATTCACTGGTATGAAAGAGTGTACCGGGTTGAGCTTTTTCTACAAGCAAATTCCATTCTTTGTATTCGGATGGCAATAATTCTCTAACTTCAATTCCGTCCAATTTTAAGCCCCGTGTAAATAGATAATTATTTTTACCTGTGCTGAATGACTCGGTTCCGGTATCTGGTGATAAAGTGAATGTTACTCGTCAACATAAAATAAAATAAAATAAAATAAAATAAAATAAAATGAATTTTTATATTTGTCTACCGAAAGCATGTTTGATTCGATCTCCATCTGAACAGCCATTTAACTCCGAAATATTATTGCATGATATTTGTATTCGTAATACATTGATTGTACACAAATCATTTCAAAACCATTTTTATTTGCAATTTTTTTAATTTTATTGGGATAATGGGAATACCCCAAAATGTCTCTTGGGCGTCTTTTCAAGCTTGCTGATATTGAATTTTTAACCCCGCAAACCGCTTTGGATAATATTTTCCGGCAACTTTTATCCTGTGAAAACAGCCCCATTTTCCATAAGGGGTATAAGCGAGGGTCCAACATATCAAATAATACTATTTTACCTCCTTCATTAAGATGTTTTGATGCATTGAAAATAAAATCATCAATTTTTTGATATGTCAGGTATTGAAATACTCCGGCTGCAGTTATTCGATCGAAGGAAGAGTCCAGCTTGTCCCAGACAATTTTGTCGTCAGCCAGGATTAAAGTTGTATTTTTACAATTTCTTTCCCTTATTCTTTTGCTTGCTTCCTCAAGCATGGAAGGGGAAAAGTCAACTCCTATAGTCTTTTCATATTCCTGTGCATAATAGACCAGAAGCTCTCCGGCTCCGCACCCAAAGTCAAGAAGGATTTTTCCGCCATCCAGGTGGAATAATTTTTCCTTTGCCTCCATAGCAAGAAATTCCTCAGCTGAAGATCTGTGGCCCCCGCTTCTTTTATCTGCAAAAAACTCTTCCCATACATTTTTTGGTTTCAAAATCTCTTTTTCATATCCTGCGGACCTGTTTTTTTCATATACTCCAGACACTTTATTTTCATGCCCCTCCAACATATTTTTTGATACCCCCAAATTTTGCTTTTTATACCTCTTCCTACACACTCTAAAATTGCCATATTGTCAGTTCTCTTAGTTATTCTCCCCAAAATAACTGAAAACTGTAAAAAGATAATAAAAAGTTTTATTTTATATATTAGTATAAATAAATTTCTCTAGCGGCTGAAGTTTCTTCAAATCTGTTTTTTAATATTAATTATTCCCC
This sequence comes from Methanosarcina acetivorans C2A, assembly GCF_000007345.1. NCBI lineage: Archaea > Methanobacteriati > Methanobacteriota > Methanomicrobia > Methanosarcinales > Methanosarcinaceae > Methanosarcina > Methanosarcina acetivorans. The sequence continues at coordinate 374,745 of NC_003552.1, forward strand.
GGTTCTATCTTTCCTCCAGTTCATAAATATTAATTCCTTCCTAATTTATCCAAAACTTGACTCCATATGGTTTCAAAAAGTGTGTATCCTTTGAGCCATAGTTTCTCGTTTTAAGTGAATTAGTATATAATTAGATAATTTAAAAAGTATTTTATGCTCTTCCGTCCTCTCTTTTAAGGAACTCTTGCAGTTAAGATGTGAAGCCAGTAACATAAAACTCCACCCTGTCTAAACATTTCATTTTTATAAACTCTCAAAGGCTTGCTTTTGAAATTATTTTTTAAGCAATAAATTATTTTTTAAGCAATAATTGAAGCTTAAGCAATAATTGAAACTCAAACTCTAAAATAACCCCGAAGGTCTGATTAAAATGTTCAAAAGAAGGAATATTGGCAAATGGCTGGTGCTTACATTATTTATTTGTTTTTTATTATCTGGTTTTGCAAGTGCCGATGAAAACGAATTGAATGACTCCGAAGCTAATGAAATCTCTGCTTCTATACAGGAATTTGCAAATGACCCCTCTTTCATAGCCTGCAGGGGAACCATACCGGAAACAATTGATCAGGAGTGGAAAAACTCAATTGTAGATTGCTGGCTAAATCTTAACCGAGTAGGGCCTTCATATTCCGAATTTGACAGCTCTATTTCGGGTGTTGCTTCCAATAGTGAAATAATAATAATTGAACTGGGTTCTGCCTACAAAGAAGAGGTAGACGACTCGCGAATTGACGAAATGTATCAGAAAATCGAGGATTACTGCGAAGAGCAGGAGGGAATAAGTGAGATTCCTGTGGTTTTTATGTGGGCATGGGATGAGGAGGATCTCGCGTTACCTGACTATGGGCCCCAGATTTTTGAAGAAGCTAAGAAGAATCCATTGTTTGTGGCTGCTCGAGGAACAATGCCTGTAATTAAAGATGCGAGTGAAAAAGTGGAATGGACAGATTCACTTGTTCAGTGTAGTCGGTCACTTGCCAGTCCTTCTAAAACTGATGAAGGAGTTATGCCGTATTTTGTCGAATTCGGGGGTCCTGTGAGTAGTTTTGGAACCGACATTAATGGATATTTGGCAGTAGGTTTCGAGGGATACAGTTCAGAAAAAGTAAATGAATCAGTAATTGATGAAATATATCAGGTAATAGATGAACAGTGTGAGAAGAAAGACATAAGTGATGTACCGGTCGTTTTTGAGTATATAGGATACATAACAGAAGCTGAGGCAGAGGTTGATGAACCGGATGTGAATGAAAGCAATGATACTAACTTATCAGGTAATGAAGAAGAGATCACTGGCAATGGGACAAACAATCAAACACCTGGCTTTACTTCAATAATGCTAGTCCTGAGCTTATTGTTCTTGGTTAAAACAAGAAAATAGAACTCGCATCTTAAGCAGGTTCCTCAATAAGACTTTTTTAAGGGGTACTGTCCGTGTGCTGATTAAAGCTTACAGCCGGAGTTCTAAATTATGAAATGTGAAGATACAAAGAAATTACATATCGCAATATTTGCTTCTCACACCGGAACCAATATGCAGGCGATTATTGATGCTTGCAGAAGGGGGGATTTGAACGGGGAAGTATGTGCTGTCATAAGCAACAACTCAAATTCGCAGGCATTGGAGAAGGCAAGGATAGCAGGAGTTCCTGAATATCATCTAAGTAATAAAACATATCCGGAAGAAGACGAATTGGATGAAGCAATATGTAAAGTACTAACTGAAAGTGGTGCAGACATAGTTGCTCTTGCCGGGTACATGAAAAAGTTAGGACCTGAGGTTTTGAAACATTACAAGGGCCGTATACTCAATATTCATCCTTCACTCTTACCCAAATACGGTGGCAAAGGAATGTATGGAACCCATGTGCACAGAGCGGTTATTGATGCCGGAGAGAAAACGACAGGAGTTACAATTCACCTGGTCGAAGAGGAATATGATACCGGGAAGATAATTCGGCAATGTGAAATTGAGGTCCTGGATGGTGATACGATAGATACCCTGTCAAAAAGGGTACTTGAAAGAGAACATGCTTTCTATGTGGAGACCTTGAAACTGATAAGTGAAGGTGTAATCAAACTGTAATGATAGAAATGGCAACGTGTAATGATGGAAATGACAATGACAGGTGATTCATTCATCCATTGTATCAGTGTAGCCTGGCAGCCGAGGAGCATTACGTCTTCATGCAGTGGGTGCGGATAAGCGGGTTCAACCGAGGCTGGATATAGGAAGAGCTGAAGAGGTTATGCAGTACGAAATGTGACGCACGGAATAAGACGTCTATTGAGGATGAGTAAGAAAGTATTGATCAAGAAAGTATAATACTTATCCTGTTATGGAAAGGAATGGTCGAATGCCTGAAATATATATCTCTGATTTGGATGGAACTTTGCTTCAGAATAATGCTACATTATCAGATTTTGCTGTAGAGAATTTGACGAGATTATTAAATGAGGATTTAAATTTTACAATTGCCACCGCAAGAAGTGTAGTCTCTGTTCAACAAATATTAAAGTATTTACCTTTGAAGCTGCCTGTCATAGAGTTTAATGGGGCATTTATCAGTGATTTTGAGACAGGCAGACATTTAATTATTAATGATATTTCAGGAGATATCAAGGAAGAGATATTCGAACATATTTTACAATCTAATCTTACTCCCTTCATATCCAGCTTTAATGGTACTGAAGACTGCTTATATTATGAACAGGTTGAAAATGAAGGTATGGAATGGTATGTAAACAGCAGGATAAGGGCAAACGATAAGCGACTAAGGAAAGCGGTTCTGTGAGAAACACTTGATGAGAATGTTGTATGCTTCACTGTTGTGGATAAGCTAGATAATCTGCTTGAGCTAACAAATCTGCTACAGGAAAAATATACAAAACAGATTGAAGTCCACATTATGGAAAACCAATATTCTCCGGGGTGGTATTGGCTCACCGTACACGATTATAAGGCGACAAAAGCCCAGGCTATCAGTATTCTTCTAAAGCAATATGGATTGAGATCAAAAGACTTAACCGTATTTGGAGATAACGTAAACGATATAAAAATGTTCAGATTAGCCAGGCATAAAATAGCCGTCAGTAATGCAAAACCAGAGTTAAAGAAATATGCAACCCTAATTATTGGAACAAATGAAGAGGATAGCGTTGTAAAGTACATTATGGGAAAATGTGAACTACCCGCTAAATCTAAAGATTTAACGGGCTTCCTGAATCATAGATAACCTTTTGGCATCTCAAACAGGCTTTAATTCCGGTAGTCCCTACCGTACTGAGTTCTATCCATTCGTCCGCTCCGGCTTTACATGAAAACGAGTGCACGATAAATCCTCCAGCTCAGGAGCGGGAGGGTCCGGTTCGCCCAAAACTGAGAAAAAAGCTTTCTAAGGCCTGGATATCGCCTTGGGGATGGAGGATTAGGGAGCACAATGCTTTCATCCCACCTGCAAGCCTAAGGCTGGCGAGGAAGGGGACTTCCCGCCTTAGAATTAAATAGAATGGTTAAGCCGGTATTTTTATGATTACTGCAGGACAAAGCAATACTGATAACATATATATCCGAGAAGCCTCTTCCGAAAGTGATTTAGAAGAAAGCTTACGGACTATAAAGGCTTCTTTCATAACTGTAGCAAAGGATTTTAACCTTATGGAAGAGGATAACCCTTCAAACCCTGCCTTTACCCCACTTTCCGCAGTAAATTTTCGCATATTCACATTTTTTCCTGCTATCGATTTTCAATAAAACGTGGATTTATTGGACTTTTATGCAGGAGGTAAAGCAGCTATATGGTGTATCATAGAGACAAAAAAACGATATCATTCAATTTTCACCAAGTTCCATTAAAAGTCCAAATTAATTTGATTTGTTTCAAAAACGCTATCAGGGAAAATATTGATTTTTGAAAAAATACTGCGGAATGTGGGCTTTACCAATATTAATAAGCTTAAAGAAATGAAAGTAAATGGCGCAAAGATGTACGGTTTATACTTGGGAATTAAACAGGAGGGTTTTGTAGCAATTGAGAAAGCAAATGATGAGATTTTTAATATGGAGAGATTAGCAGTTCATCCGGATTCAAGACACAGAGGTTATGGGGGATACCTGATAGACTTTGTAGTTGAATATGCTAAACAAAACGGGGGGAAGAAAGTCTCAATTGGAATCATAAATGAGAATGAAAGACTAAAGAACTGGTACAGGAAATATGGGTTTGAGGAAACGGGATCAAAAAAGTTTGAACATATGTCTTTTACTGTTTGTTTCATGGAGAAGGTTCTTCTATAAATGCACATGATCGATGAATATTACTACACCGGCTCTGATTTTCTCGCTTCGCTCAAGCGGACTTATTCTTTTTTTGTTCTCTTTTCCTGAATGCAACTTTCTCCCCACAGTACTGGTGCAGCTTCTTAGTGCCTCCCGCCTCACTGACCACTGTAAGCATTGCCCGGGGGTCAATAATTCGGGTCCCCATCACTGCTGTAATTCCCCTCTCGAAGAAAGGTTCCGGGTAGAGAGGAGCACTCGGGCCAAGCAGGACAACTTCTCTTGCTGTACCGCGGAAGGAAAGGAGTTCGTCAAAGGTCCTGTTGGCAAGGGTACTTGCACTGAGGATGATTACATCCGATGCGGGGAGGATTTCTCTGGCTTTTCCCGAAGGGAGAGTCCTGGTTTTAGGGGATTCGATTTCACGCTTTTCGAGGACTGTGAGTTTCTCGGTTATTTTCAGGATTTTTGGGACAAGAGGGCCGAAGTAGCCGATCATTGCAACCCTATCCCCGGGCTTTATAAGGTCCAGGATGTCCGAGTAGGAGCGCTGGAAGTGTTCGGGTTCCAGGTCCCGCAGCATGTGAGAAAGCGCATTTGCGGTTGCAATCCCGACTGCTGCTTCAAGGGGTTTTTCCGACAGGGCAAGTTCGAGCACCTTATCCGCAGTTTTCCCTTTCAGGGTTTCCGTAAAACCCAGGGCAGGGCAGCAGGAAAACTCGTAGAGGGGGGTGCAGGCAACTCCTCCGTAGTTTTCGGAGATCAGGACGCCCGTATAGGCAAGCCCTATCCTGACATCCTTTACTTCGATTTCTTCAAGGGCAGGTCCCAGGTCGTTTTTAAGTGCAGATACAAGGGCGGGGAGGATTCCGGTTTTTTCCCCTATTCCTTCCTCTGCCCTTTCCCTTCTTTTAATTCCTGTCATTCTTCTCTCCTTTTTTCCTTTTTCTTCTTTTTCCGGGAGCTTTACCCTTCCGAGATATTCTGTTTCCGGCATGCTGCTACCTGCTTATTCTTTTTTCTTATATTCTGTTGATCTTCGTTGTAAAGTCAAGGGGTTTTGCGTAATATGGAGCGCTTATGACGATAATATCGACGAAGGGAGCATATTCGGGAATCTTTTTTGCTTCGATTCCTCCAACTGCAAGTTCGAGTTTGGGATTGAGCTTCTTTAGTTTGGGCCCGAGTTCCTGCAGTTCTTCCGGGGATAGGTGGTCAAGGAGCATTATATCTGCCATTTCGGCATATTTGAATGCTTCTTCTCTTGATCTGGGTTCGATTTCTATCTTCTTTACAGCTCTGAGTTTTCCCAGTTCTCCGACAACTCCCAGATGATTCTGGCTGAACTGGATGGAGTCGCTGAGGGAGTTGCGGTGGATGTCTCCTCCGCCTGCCCGGACGGCTTTCATCTCAAATATCCGGAACCCTGGATGGGTCTTTCGGCTTGTTGCAATAATAAGGTCCGGGTTTACCTTTCGGCCTGCACTTACCATGGAAGCTGTTTTTGTGGCAATCGCGCACGTGATGGTAAGGAAGGTCTGGGAGACTCTCCATAACCTGAACAGGAGTTTGAGGTCTCCTTCGGCTTCGAAAATTGCATTTCCTGGCTTGAAAGTCTCCCCGTCTCCCAGGTAATTCAGGGTTTTCAGGCCTTTTCTTTCATAATACTCCGCCAGTTCTCCGGCGCAGGCACAGGTCCCGTTTTCTCTTGAAATAATTCTCATTTTTCCCTGGCCTTCAAGTCTGAGCAGTTCTGCGCTTTCATCCTGATAGGGACAATCCTCGTAAAAATAAAGGTCAAAAAGATCTATCATGCTTTGCCTCAACAATTTTTATTTTATGTTTTTCTTTACTTTACCAATCCGTGTTAACTTTATTTCCGGTTCTGTTAACCTTTTCCTGATTTATGTTCATTTAATTCTTTATCTGCGTTCATCTTATCTTATTATCCTGGCATTCGAAGCTTTGAACACAGCATACATTTCCCTGCCCGGTTCGATCCCGAGCATTTCACACGAGGTCGGCGTAACCACGGCTTTAATTTCTGAATTCCCCATCTTTACCTCGACCACGACAAGGTGTTCCTTTTTGAAAATTCCCGAAACTCTTCCTTTCAAGGTGTTCCGGGCCGAACTTTCCACAGTCCCTCCGGCAAGGATGATTTCTTCCGGGCGGATGGAGACCGTGACATTTTCTCCGGGTTCGGCGGGGTCTGCGGAATAGATTTCCATACCTTCGGCGTCAATCACTGTGAGTTTTCCTTCGAGAGCCTTTACCGTTCCTTTCAGCACGTTGGTGCCCAGAAACTCGGCCACGAAATCCGGAGAAGGCCTCCTAAAGACGGACTCAGGGTCTCCTACCTGCATAACTTCTCCTTTCCTTATGACCACTACCCGGTTTGCCAGGGCCCAGACGTCTTCGAAATCATGGGTCACGTGCAGGACAGTGGTGCTGTAGTCAGCAATTGCCTTTTTCAGCATCTCCCTGAGCTTTTCCCTTGTCCTTGCGTCAAGGGCACTGAAGGGCTCGTCCAGAAGGAGCAGCTTTGGCCTGGCAACAAGGCTTCTTGCAAGGGATGCCCTTTGCTTTTCTCCTCCGCTCAGGGTGTCCGGTTTCCTGTGCAGGAGTTCTCTTATCCCGAGGACTCCGGCAATCTGAGTTACCTCGAGTTCGATCTGTTTTTTGTCCTTTAGCTTTTTCCTGAGGGCGTATGCGATATTTTCAAAAATATCCATGTGGGGGAAAAGCATGTTGTCCTGGTACACTATGCTGATCTGTCTTTTGTCGGGGGAAAAGAAGGTTATGTCCCTGCCTTCAAGGAAAACACTCCCTTGCCTGGGCCCGTAAAACCCTATTATGGTTTCAAGCAGGAGAGACTTCCCACTGCCTGAGGGCCCGATCAGGGCTACATAGTCACCTTTTTCGGCTCTCAGGTCTATGCCTTTAAGTTCGAAGCTCCCCACATCAAGGTAGATGTCCCTGACTTCCAGGAAACTCACAGCCTCCCTCCTTCAAACCTTTCAAAGCTGAGGATTGCAAGAAAAGCAATTCCCATAAGCAAAATCCCGCTTGTCACTGCCATTTCCAGGTTTCCGTAGGAGATGTTCAGGTAGAGGGTCACGGGCAGGACTTCGGTGTGCATGTAAGAGCCCCCTGCAAGCACGAGCACGGCCCCGAAAGCCCCTATGCAACGGGCAAAAGTAATTACGCTCGAAGCAAAGAGCCCGCTTCTGGCCATGGGCAGGGTTACATGCCTGAAAGTCTCGAACTCTCCGTACCCGAAACTCCTTGAGACCTGCTCGTATCGCGGGTTTATGTCTTCAAAGGTGGAGTAGATAACTCTTACAGCATAAGGAAAGGCGACAAAAAACTGGGCGACCACTATCCCGAGCTTTGTGAAGGTCACCTTTATCCCTGCTGCCTCAAGGTAAGGACCTAGAAACCCGTGTCCGAAAAGGAGCAGAAGAGCAAGGCCCATGACCAGTTCCGGAAAAGCCATCGGGAGTCCCAGTATTGCCTTTATGAGGCTTTTTCCCGGAAATGAAAAGCGGGAAAGGGCATAGGCTGTCGGGATCGAACAGCACATGACCGAAAAGGTCGAAGCAAATGAGGTCAGCATGGAAAGCTTCATGGAATAGAACATTTCTTCCGAAAGCAGGGCCGAGAGGATTTCTGAGGGTGTGAGGACGAAGAGCAGGATCCCTACGGATAAAAAAAGAAGCAAAGTGAAGAAGAAGGCAATGCCTATGGTGAGTTTCCTGAACCAGGATTGGTTCAGGCCCTGGGGTTTTAAGGTGTCTGAAAATTTCAAAATATCCAGAGACTTTAAGACGTCCGGGGATTTTAAGACTCGCATGGCTCAAAGCCCCATTTTTCCCAGACCTCTTTTGCTTCTTCGCCTGCAATGTAAGTGTTGAATGCTTCTGCCAGTTCAGTGTCTTCGGTATAAACTGAAACCGCTGTGGGGATGGTCTTTATTTTATTCTGTTCTTCGGGGATAGGGATTGTTTCGAGTTTTCCGCTGGCTTCACTCCAGCTTGCCATATCCTCCCAGATGATTGTCGCGTCCGCTTCTCCAGATACAATGTAGATGAGAAGCTGGTTTACGGTCGCAGTTTTGACAATTGTGTTATTCTCAACTTCAGGAAGGATGCCTTCCTTTGTACAGATTGCTTCCGAGACTCTGCCTATAGCAGGGCCTTTAGGGTCTCCAAGAGCCAGTTTTACTCCGGGGTTTGCCAGGTCATCGAGCTTGCTTATGTTTGCCGGGTTTCCCTCGGGAACTGCAATTATCGGGACGTGCAGGGTCAGGTTGGTTACGCTTTCGTTGTAAACATAATTCTTTTCCATAGCCTGTCCGGTATAGTAGAAATCCCCGGGAATAAAAACATCACATTCCTTTGAGGTCAGGATCCCGAAGAGTTCGGCACTTCCTCCGTATCGAACCTCAATATCCGCTCCGGTCTCGTTCTCAAAATTTGCAACCAATTCGTTCATGGGCTTTATCAACCCTGCGCCGGAACAAACCGTGATCTGCTGCCCGGAAAACTCTTTTTCCTGGGTTTCCGAGACCGTAGATGTTCCTTTCTCAGTACAGCCTGAACCGGCCAGGGAGATTGCAAGTACCATGATTATTAAGAGTGCGCAGACTTTTTTCATTCAAAAACCTCTTCTGATGAAAGTTCAATGTTATGTCTGAACTCGCATAACGGTTAATAAATCTTTTTATAAAAACCCAACATATAAATATAATTAAAAAGTAGTTTATACTTGAGATTGTCTACCATTACTGGTATTTCAAAAAAAGTAAAAAAAAGGCGTTTTCTTCCCTATTTATAGTTCGGAAATTCTCTTCCTATATTTCTCGAGTTCTTCGGCCCCTCTTTCCTTTGTAAGGCTGCTCACCTCATAGATAATATGGGACGGCAGTACCTTCATCCCCATATACTCAAAAACACAGTGGGTAACCGATTCAAGGTGCCTGTTCAGGTCTCCATGCTCCCCTCCTTCGGAATACCATTCCTCCGAAGCCCCTGTGGTGGTGGTGATCATTGTAGTTTTTCCTTTCAGGAGTCCGGTCTCGTAGGCGCTGTTTGTGAGAGGATTGAAGCCAAAGCCCGGAGCAAGAACTCTGTCTATCCAGCCTTTGAGGATCGCAGGCATGGACGTGAAGTAAATCGGGAACTGAAATATCAGGAAGTCGGCCCATTTTACTTTTTCCATCTCAGCCAGTATGTCGGGAGCAAAAGCTCCTGTTTTGGATGCTTGAATCGCCTCTAGGAAAGGCTTGAAAACATCCGGCTTTTTCCGATCCGTGAAGTCCTTCTCAGTAAGCACGGGATTGAAGTTCATTGCATAGAGGTCCGAAAGTTCTACTTCGTGGCCCTTTTCTTTCAGAGCAGCAAGGGCTGTGTCTTTCAGAGCAGCGTTAAAGGATTTCGGTTCCTGGTGTGCGTAAATGTACAAAACTTTCATTTTATTCCCCCTTTTTCTAGCTATGGAATTCGTTTCCCGGAATAAAAAAGTAAGGCTCCCTCTTTCGTAGAGTTATGCATTTATTTTCTTCAGTAACCACGCCATGTTCTGGCCCAGCACCTGCATGGTCCGGATGCCTTCCTCATCTTTTTCGACTTCCCCTTCAGCAAGTCCTATTCCAATGTTCCAGTAACTTGCCCCCGGGATTACCATCTGGGAAATCGTGAAGAAATGGTTGATAGAATCGAAGACATGAACTGCCCCGGCTCTCCTGACCGCAACAACGGCTGCACCCACTTTGTACCTGAACATTTCGTTATTAGCTTTGGCGACAAAGCCTGCCCTGTCTATAAGTGCTTTAAGCTCAGGGGTCAGGTCTGAGAAATATGTGGGCGAAGCAAGGATTATGCCGTCGGCTTCAAGCATTTTTTCAATACATTCATTGACAATGTCTTTGTCAATTACACATCTTTTGTCTTTGTTCTCATAGCATTTTGCACAGGCTGTACAGCCGTGGACGCTTTTTCCCCCAATCTGCACCATTTCGGTTTCGATTCCTTCCTTTTCAAGCTCGGCAAGGATGTGTTTTATGAGAGTGACTGTATTGCCTTCCTTTCGCGGGCTCCCGTTAAATGCAATGACTTTCATTATTTGTTTCTCCTGATTACTCATTCTTTTTCAGTTCATCTTTTCTCCATCAGGCTTTTCCCCGTTTTCAAGGCTGCTCCCGCATAGTCCCCTACTGTCCAGTAGCTGTTATCCGGCATGGTAAGGAGCAGGGGGTCCATCTTTTTGATGTCGGGCTTTCCCTGTATCAGGTACTGCTCTTCGGAATAAGCTGCAATAATTTCCCCCACAAAAAAGTAGTTTGTCGGAAACTCCAAAGTTTCAACCACCCGGCACTCAAGGTTCAGCGTACACTCTTTGATCATGGGCGCGGTTTTGAGCTCCCCGTAGAACACTTCAAACAGGCCTGACTTGTCGACCTTTTCCCCGGAAACCAGCCCGCAGTAGTCGGTCTTTTTCACCATTCCGGAATAAGGGAAATTCACGCTGAAACTTCCGTTTTCCGCGATCCCTTCCGGAGTGTAATGGGATTTATTGACTCCGACTCCAAGCATGGGCGGGTTTGCATTCACACGGCTTACCCAACCCAGGGCCATGAGATTGGCTTTTCCTTTCACATTTGCCCCGAGAAGGGTCACAGGCATCGGATAAATAAATACGTTGTTATTGATCTTGATTTTCTCTGCCATGTTTCCTTTCCCCCAGCCTATTTATGCATTCATATCTTATATCGAGTTCGAAGATATCGAGTTCGAAGGGCATCGGGTTTAATGGTTCTCGGATTTGATTGCGCCTCTTCAAAAAATGCATGGGAATGCATGGGAATAGAGCTTGGGGAGTAAAAAGTAAATCACAGCTTTTTTCTATATACACTAATTTCAGTTTCTTTCTCAAGACATCCTGAAAGCAAAGGAAATATTTCTGTAAAATGCCTGGATTTTAAGTGTTCATCCAGGCTGCTTTCGTCTTTCCATTCTTCTAACATCGTCAGGATTCCCGAATTCTCCGATTCCTGATATACTCCGTATTCGATGCAGCCTTCTTCTTTTACGGATTCTTCTACAAGCTTTTTACACAAATCCATAAATTCTTGAATTTTTTCAGGTTTGACCTGGTTTTTGGCAACAACCTTTATCGTCAATAAAATCCCCAACCTATAAAGAGTCCTGTTCTTTCGGTTCTCAATTCTGTCAGTTCTTAATCCTGCCAGTTCTTAATCCTGCCAGTATTATAGCCTCATCCTTTTTTCTGGCCGTACCTGTTGTGGTAAACTTTTTCTTCCCTGTACCTGTCCTGAGGTTCGGGTTTCTCGGCAGGATAACCGACAGGCACAAGCCCGAGAGGAAATACATAATCCGGCAGTCCGAAAGTTTTCCTGAAACCTTTAACCCTGTCTGTCATGGGAAAAATCCCTGTCCAGACTGCTCCAAGCCCTGCATCATGAGCTGCAAGCAGAAGGTTCTGGATGGCTGCCGAACAGTCCTGTACCCAGTACCCCGGCGCTTTTTCCAGAGTCGTATCCCCACAGACCAGGATTGCAAGAGGCGCTTCCCCGCACATTCCCGCATAAGGACTGAAAGTGGGAATCTCGTCCAGAATCTTCCTGTCATCGATAACAATAAAGATCCAGGGCTGGGCGTTAACTGCGGAAGGAGCGTTCATTGCAGCTCTCAGCAGTTCGGTAACAAGCTCCCTAGGAACTGGCCTGTCGGTGTATTTTCGAATGCTTCTGCGAGTGTGGATTGCTTCAAGAGTTTCCATGTTCAGACTCCCCATTCATTCGTGAATGATTTGGGTGGGGAAATGCTTCTGCAGTTTTCTCTCACCCCGTTTTATTGTCTTTTTCCGCCATAAGATCTAACATGCTTCCAGGCTTTATGATGGCTGGCAAAAAGATCCTTATCTACGTATATTGCATCGTTGTCCCTTTTATATAGCGCTCTATCATTTCCTATCGGACAGACCTTGATACATATTCCGCAAGGTGAAATGTAACGCTTGTTTAATTCAGCGCTATAAGAGGAGCAGGCTTTCCTATCTGTTAGTCCGCTGGGATAATCTTCCTTATTTAGAGCATTTGCCGGGCACATCTTTACACAACGCATACAGCGAGTGCAAAGTTCAGTCTCCAGCATCGGATCTGGAGGAAGTTCAGCTGTGGACAGAATTGAACCTAAACGGACCCTGGGACCATACTCCGGGGTAAGGATCGTATTATTTACCCCAAAGTTCCCCAGGCCAGCGAGCAAAGCAGCATGTCTGTGAGAAAAGAATGCAATGGGATTTTCCAGGAGTACCTGAACGTTCCCATACCCGTCTCTCGGTACGAAAATAGATGGATATCCTTTATCGGTCAGGAAATTGGCAAGTCGATATGTGTATTGATCCAGTAAGGTATTTACAGTATTGTACAGTTCGCGGTAATATATCGAAGGAGACGTCTCCAGCACCGGTAAAGGGATCGGCAATCCGATAACTATCACTGATTTTGCTCCCGGATATATGGATTGAGGATAGAATTCTTCAGGCATCCAGGGCAAAAAAGGAGGTTTAGTCCATCTCTCAATACTGGCAACCCCAACCATGGGTATATCCATACTTTCGCATTTCTGGAGGAGGGCTTTTTTAAGATCTTCAGTCGTAGGTTCATCCCTTCTTTATAATTCATTATTGCCACAGGGAGTCGGCTTTTTCTACTATTTTTTTCCATTAATTCAAATATTTCGCTCATTAACAAATCCGGGAGTTGATGAGTCCAGGGTTTGTGGCAACTGGAGAAGAGGCATGAGCATACCCCGTAGTTTGTAGCGGGGTGTGCCAGCGCATCTTTGGTTTTTTTCTTTAATGTCTGATTACTTAAACAGGTTTAAGCCTGCAGTTTTTGCTTTTTCCATAAGTTCAACATCACCCTTTACTTCTCCGGGGGCGTGGTATCCGACTCCTACTATCGTATCCTTTACTTCCATGCCCATGAAGTTTGAGATCTGCCCTGCAAACTCCTCAAAGACCCCTTTGAAAGCAGCAGCGTCAGGGGCTCCCTGAGTTCCTATGATTACAGCCTTTTTCCCGGCCGGGACGCGGGAGGAGAAGTCTGCGTTTATGAGGGAATAGCAGCGGTCAAGGAAAAGCCGCATCTGACCTGTAAACTGGCCGAAGTAAATAGGAGAGCCAAAGACAACGCCGTCAGCTGCTAACAGTTCATCGAAAAGCTCCGCAAGGTCGTCTTCAAGCTTGCATTTGTCATTGGCTTTGCAGTAGTTGCAGCCCTGACAGCCTTTGTAGTCCATCTCGTTGAGGAAGAAGTTCCGGGTCTCAGCCCCTGCTTCTGCCGCGCCTTCAAGGACCTGCTGAACAAGGATATTTGTGTTTCCGTTCTTTCGGGGACTTCCAACAATACCTATGACTTTCATTTTGTTCACACCTTTCAATGCTTTTTAAATTACCTTTCTTTTTTAATCACATTTATCTGTCAGATCTATAACCTGATTTTAAAATCAAATTCCAATTTGATTTTAAAATCCAATTCCTATACCCGATTTTAAAAACCGATCTAAAATTCTTTTTGCATTACGTAATCTACGCGTGCTGCTATTTAATTTGCAACTACTATACTTATATACCATACATACAATCCGGATACTTAGTAACAAAAAGGATAGAATGAGAGTTTATGGTTAGTGAGAGGAACAACAAAAAAAACTATCAATGCCCTGTGGAAGCAACCCTGGACGTCATAGGGGGCAAATGGAAGCCTCTGATCCTCTGGCAGTTGAGAGGAGAAAAACTGCGTTTTTCAGGACTGCGGCAGAATATGCAGGGTATTTCTCCCAAAATGCTTACAAAACAGCTTCGGGAACTTGAAGCCGACGGGCTTGTTTTCAGGGAGGTTTATCCCGAGATCCCACCAAGGGTTGAATACTCTCTTACAGAATTTGGAAAAACCGTAATTCCGGTTCTCGAAGCGCTCTGTGAATGGGGAAACGGCTACCTCGGCAGGGAATGCATTCTTGGGAAAAATGAGGGAGCAAAAACCTCTGAGAGGCTTTCACAGTAACTGTTTTTTATCAGCGGGTAATTAAGGGCAACTCCCGAAAGCAGGTTAATTCCCTGCAAGCGGGTCGTTTCTCATTGGGTCGTTTCTCATATTTTCTCCTTCCTCAGCAAGCACTTTGAACTCCCGGATAACCATGATCAGGGTTACCGCAAAAGCCAGGGTATCTGCAAGCGGGAAAGCTGCCCAGACCCCGAAGAGTTCGAGATATTTCGGGAGTATGAGCACAAGGGGGATCAGGAAAAGCACCTGTCTGCACATGGATAAAAACAGGGAGGGTCTTGCTTTTCCGAGGGCCTGGTAAAGAGCTCCTCCTACGACCTGAAAGCCTATCAGGGGAGTTGCCAGCACCACAATTCTTACGGCGTTTTTTCCTTCGACTATCAACTGGTGGTCTCCGCTGAAAATTCCGAAAAGCTGCTCCGGAAACAGGTAGAGTACCAGGAAACCTGCAATGGACATGCCTGTTGTGATAATGATAGCAAGCTTTACCGATTCCCTGACACGCCCAAAGTTTTTTGCCCCGTAGTTGAAGCCTACAATCGGCTGAAGGCCCTGGATTATTCCGAACATGGGCATTAAGGTAAACATCAGGAGCTTACTGATGATTCCGAAAATAGCGATGGCTATGTCTCCTCCGTAAAAGGCAAGGAGGTTGTTCAGGATTATTATCATGAAGCTGCTTGACACGTTGCGTGCAAAGGGAGACGCTCCTATTGCCAGGACTTCTTTTATGATTTTGCTGTCCGGCTTGAGGTCAGCAGGGTGGAACCTGAGTGTACTTTTCCCGCTCAGGAAGTACCGGGCAATGTAAAGCACTCCTATTCCCTGGGCCAGAACCGTTGCAATGGCAGCTCCTCTAATCCCCATCCCGAAACCAAAAATAAAGATGGGGTCGAGTATTATGTTCAGGCCTCCTGCCATCATCATGGAGTTCATGGCAACCTTTGCATTTCCCTCGGAACGGGCAATGGAATTTGTCACCATTGCAAGGGAAAAAAGTACTGTTCCATAAAGGATTACTTCCAGGTATTCGAGAGAGTAGGGAAGAATAGTTTCCGTAGCTCCGAATAGTTTCAGGAGAGGAACTATGAAGGAAATCCCGGCTCCCGTGATCAGGAGGCTTGAAAGAATGGATAGGAATATCAGGTTTGAAAAGGTTTTATTGGCTTTTTTCATCTCCCTTTCTCCCATGCGGCGGGAGATTATGGATGAACCGCCTATCCCTATGGCAAGACTTACAGCCATCCCTACCATCTGGATCGGGAAGGCTACGGCAATTCCGCCGATAGCCTGGATACTGTCTGCCCCATAAGCATGACCTACAAATATCGTATCTACGAGGTTATAAAAAGCCTGCACCAGCATTCCTACCATTGCCGGTACTGAAAGTTTAAGGAGAAGTTTACTTATTTTCTCGTTTGCAAGCATCTGACTTCTTTCGTCCACCTGAAAATTCCTCGAACTTTTTCATATATTCTTCTTTTATATTGGGTTATGGATACTCTCAAAATCACCTATATAATATAAGGTTTATCTAAGGGTTTATCGGTAACAGGTCGGCATCCGGGGAAAATCGGGATTAAACCTCAGAAGAACCCCCCGGAAAATACATTCGGCTGCCAATACAATGAGAAACCCTTCACCCAACAGATAAAAATAATACCACTTTACAGGTAGGAATAATACCATTCAACAGGTACATAAGTCTTCCACTCGTACGCCTGCATAAATTGAGGCCCCTACTTTTATCTGGATGTAAAACGTATGGGGTTCAGAACATTGTAATATTTCTTTAGTTTGCTCCGTACAGGACTCGAATTTATGTGGGCATAGGGGCTAAAAAGGTAAGGGATAAAGAAGGGCCAAAAAAGGTTTAAGGGAGCTTGATGAAGGCTTCCGGGTCTGGAAATTTTGAATTTCGGAGACAAAAACAGGGTTAAGCGCATGGAACAGAAGAACGGATACATGAGGTACTTTACAAAAAAAAGCTGCTACCCTAATCAGGGAGAAGCCATGGAGAAGATTCACTCTGCTCTCCTGAATCAGAAAATCGTACTTTTTGAAGGGGCGTGCGGAACAGGCAAGACCCTGAGCTCCCTTGCTCCTGCCCTACACGTGGGCAGAAAGCTCAACAAGGTCGTAATCATAGTCACGAATGTCCACCAGCAGATGGTCCAGTTCATCCACGAAGCCAGGGACATCAACAGGGACAACAGCATAAAAACAATTGTTTTCAAGGGCAAGACCTCCATGTGTCCCGATAATCTCGACTACGAGGAGTGCAGGCTGAAAGGGGAAAACACATACGATCTCCTTGATTTTGAGCGTGAGGTCTCTTCAAAGGAAAAAGAACTCAAGGACGCCTATGAAAAATACAAACGGACAAAAGACCCTGCCCTTTACGCCCTCCGAAACGAGCTTGAAAAAGAACTCGAAGAAGCCCGAAAAAAAGCTCAAGGCCTGAGGAGCCACTCCTGCTCAAAGCTTTATGAAGTCCTCAGGTTCGAAGGAAATGAGTTTTCTTCCTGGCTCTTTTCCGATGTAAGAAGCCCCGAAGAGATAATGGAATATGCGGAGGACCGGGGCATGTGCGGGTATGAGCTGCTCAAAAAGGAACTTAAAAACACGGAACTTCTTATCTGCAATTTCCACCATGTACTCAATGCTGACATCTTCATGACCCTCCTTAAATGGCTTGAGCGAGACCCTGAAGACATTATTCTTATCTTTGACGAAGCCCACAACATTGAGGCTTCTGCCAGGTCCCATTCCTCCGTAATGCTCTCCGAGCTAACCATTGAAAAAGCTCTTTCCGAGGTAGGGGAAATTCCCGAGCCTGACAGCTCTCCTGTATTCGGAACACGTACAGGTGTGTCCGGGACAGGCTCCGGATCCGGGCCTGGGATTCCTCTTGACCAGGACTATGCTTCCCGGCTCTATGCAAAAAGGCTCTTTTCCTGTCTGCTTAATGCAGTCAGGGAGACCTATGACTCAAAACTGAAGTTCGGAGAGAGGAACAGGCTTGGAAAACACTGGCAGGATATCCAGATAAGCGACCCTTATGAACGCCTCGACATCCTGAAAGCTCGTTTTTTGCGGGATGCAAAGAAAGAAGGGTTTGCAGATGAAGAAAAAGTGCTGACTCGGCTGCGGGAAATCGGGGAATTCGGAGGTAGGCTGGAAGATATCTACGCTGAAAATTACAAAAAAGGGCTACTTCCAGTGCCCAAGCGCTCCCAGATTCGATATGTTGCCGATTTTCTTTCTTCCTATCTTGTGCTTTCGGACAGGCAGAACTATTACCCGATCCTGAACATGCGCAGAGACTTCAAAAGCGACAGGGTAGTCGGAAGGCTTGAACTTTTCACCTGTATTCCCAAAAATGTGACTCAGCCTTTGCTTGATTCCGTTTATTCGGCTGTGCTGATGTCAGCTACCCTCCGGCCTTTCGAGATGATCAAATCCACTCTCGGTATTACGCGGGAAGTGGAAGAAATTATCTACGGGATCACTTTTCCAAAGGAAAGAAGGCTTACCCTTGCGGTTTCGGTCCCACCCCTTTTTGCAAAAAACAGGGACAGCCCCGAAACTCTGGAAAGCCTGAAAGAATCGCTTCTTGCTGCCACGGCTGCATCGCCAGGGAATGTGATCATTTATTTCCAGAGCTATGCGGAAGCCCTCCGCTATACAAAACTCCTTGAACCCGAGCTTTCAGTCCCTGTTTTTCTTGACGAGATCGGGGTCTCAGCCCAGGAAATCAGGCAGAAGTTTTTCAAAAAAGGGGAGCAGGGAGGAAAAGCCGTGCTCATAACCTATCTCTGGGGAACCTTAAGCGAAGGTGTCGATTTCAGAGACTCCCGCGGCAGGACCGTAATTGTCGTAGGTGTGGGATACCCGGCTCTGAATGACAGGATAAAAGCCGTAGAGTCTGCTTATGATACGGTTTTTGGCTGCGGGGAAGGCTGGGAATTTGCAGTCCAGGTGCCAACTATAAGGAAGGTCAGGCAGGCAATGGGGAGAGTTGTCCGCTCCCCGGGAGATTTCGGGGTAAGAATCCTCCTGGATGCCCGCTACCAGGGTTCACAGGCGCGTAAATTGGGCAAGTTTTCGGTTTTCGGTTACTTCCCGCCCGAGGAAAGTAAGGAGTTTCTTGATGTAGCTCCAAGGGATGTCGGAAGCCTTGTAGAAGAATTTTTTGCAAATATAGTGCCCTACTCTCCTGAAAAAAAGGATCATGGGAATAAGGAAAACGAAAAAAAGGGGCTTAAATCTCCTGCTTCAGGTCGGCTGGAGTTCGGGAGCCTTGCAGAAAAGCTCTAATTAGTAAAAACGGCTTCTTCACGCTAGCTTCCAGTTTTTCAAATATGTTTTATTTTGTCTTAACTGTAAATAAAGGAAAAATGTAATGGAAAAATATAAAGGAAAAATGTAATGGAAAAATATAAAGGAAAAATGTAATGGAAAAATGGAATTTTGTAAACTTCCATTATCATTCCTTCATATTCTTCAGCATCAGTCCAGCTAGCCCCAGAAATCCGATCACGGTTACTATACTTAATATGGTTATGGTATTAAAGTCCCCTGTGCTCTCATTCGATTCGGTTTCTTCTGTCTCTTCCTTTTCTGATTGAATCTCGCCAACCGATCTTTCTTCGGCAGGAATCTGTTTACTTTCTTCTTCAATCTGCTTCGTAACCGTACCCGTTATCGCAAAGAAAGAAAAACCGGAGACACTGGCTGTGTAATAGAGGTAGTTATCATCTTCAGCTGTCCGGTTGGCTGTAAGCTGCTCCCAGTTTTTCTCATCATTATACCTGTTAAGGACAATCGAATCCTGATCTATATTTTCATTCTGCAGCCAGGACTTTTCAACCTTGAAGCAGACCACCGGGTTTTCTATATTCTTTGAGGTTGCATACCCGCTGTTCCCTACCCAGACGTTAAAGTACTTGTAGACCTCTCCTTTGGACAGCTCCGAAACAAGAGTGGATTTCGTTTTTAATTGTTCGACAATAGTTGTTGTCTTGCCTGCGTTTCTGATCGAATCAAACCCGACATACGCAACACAGGTTGCATTCTTTGTGAAATCAAACTTCACAGCGTTGCCGTTTATGATAAAGACCTGAGCAAGCTCTTTAGTTTCAACGTTTCTTGCAGGTTCGGGGGATCCCCCGCCTCCACCTCCGCCACCACTGCTGCTTCCTCCGCTGCTCTTCTTCTTTACATCTATTTCCATGGTTTTTGTGTTCGTGCCGTTTTCATTGGTTGCGGTCAGTTTAGCTTCGTAAGTCCCTCTGGAAGTGTAGGTATAAGCAAAGCTTGCCTCATTAGAGTCTTCGACACCATCACCATTAACATCCCAGCTTCTTCCGGTTGCGTTTTGTGAAAGGTCGGTAAAGAGGACTGTAAGAGGGTAATAACCGCTGGTGACATTTGCACTGAAGTCTGCAACAGGAAGCCCTTCGTCCTCTTCCGGTTCCAGCACTTCTATTCCGAGAGTTTTTGAAGCCGTACCGTTTGGATTGCTTACTGTCAGGTTAACGGTATAGTCTCCCGGAGCTTCATACACGTAAACCGGACTCTGGACGGTAGAGTCAGGCTGTCCGTCGTTGTCAAAGTCCCAGCTCCATGAAACTGCATTTTGTGAACGGTCGGTAAACTGGACTGCAAGAGGGGCAGGGCCCTGAGTAGTGTTTGTGCTGAAATCTGCAACAGGACGCACCATTTCAGGAGCTTGAAGGACATTTACCGAATCTGTTTTTGAAGATTCCCCTTCCGCATTGCTTGCTGTGAGCGTTACCGTGTAAGCTCCTGCTGAGGTATATATGTGTACGGGGTTCTGGTCTGCTGAAGTGTTTCCGTCTCCGAAATCCCAGTTCCAGGCTGTTGGAGAGCCCGTACTCGTATCGGTAAATGAAACCTCCAGT
The DNA here is from genome assembly GCF_000007345.1 of Methanosarcina acetivorans C2A. Taxonomy (NCBI): domain Archaea; kingdom Methanobacteriati; phylum Methanobacteriota; class Methanomicrobia; order Methanosarcinales; family Methanosarcinaceae; genus Methanosarcina; species Methanosarcina acetivorans. The sequence continues at coordinate 395,047 of NC_003552.1, forward strand.
GGGGCATTTCCGGAGGTAACATTGCTGGTAAAGTCAGCAACTACCTGTTCAGCGCTTTGAAGGACATTTATCGAATCTGTTTTTGAAGATTCCCCGTCCGCATTGCTTGCTGTGAGCGTTACCGTGTAAGATCCCGCTGAGGTGTATGTATGTACGGGGTTCTGTTCTGTTGAAGTAGTTTCGTCTCCGAAATCCCAGTTCCATCCAGTGGGATCTCCTGTGCTTTTGTCAGTGAATTTAACTGTCAGCGGGGCATCCCCCGAGGTAACATTGCTGCTGAAGTCCGCAACAGGGGGTACAGGTTCAGGCGTTGGGTATACAAGAGGCAGGTAATCTGAATATTTGCTGTTTATATCATATGCTGAATCGGAAATCCCGTCTCCGTCCTCGTCCTTTGCAGTATCGGAAAATCCCGTTCCATCAGGTTTTCCCCAGTAGTTTCCACCCAGATAAGAGCCGCCAATTATATTGGTGCCTTCGGTTTTTGTAGTGTTATAGGAATTCCCATTTCCGCCATTTAAGGTTACCTTGGTGTTATTGAAATAGTTGTTATACACGGTATTATAGTCGCACTGGCTGCATTCATAGAGCCCTAAAACATTATTCGAAGTTACAGTATTGCCTGAAATGATATTATCGTCAGAGTTGCCTATATAGATGCCGCGCCCGGAATTGGTAACTGTATTTCCGGAAATGTTATTGATACTGGAGCCCAAAAGATAAATTCCATACGCTCTATTGTCTTTGACCAGATTATTCGAGACAGTGCATCTTTTGGATTTTTCAAGATAAACTCCCTGCGAGTCGCCTGTGAGTTTGTTATTCTCAACCCTACAGTTACTGCATCCGGAAAGGCAGATTCCTGAGACGCCGGACCCGGTTGCTGCGGTAACTGTTATGCCGCTAATTTTGACCCCGTCTGCATCCACAAAGGTCGCGTTGTCTGTTGAACTTTTAGCTTTGATTATTGTATCATCAGGGTCTCCGGATTCCGATCTGATCGTGAGGCTATCTGTATATATTTTGAGATTCTCGGTATAAGTCCCGGCTTGAATGGTTATTACATCCCCTGAACTTGCATTGTCAACAACAGCCTGTATTGAATCTCCTGGTTGGACGATGAGCTCATCCGCGGCTCCGATGCCTGAAATTAATATTAAAATGAGAAACGCAATTAGTGAAACGGTTAATCTACTTTGTAATCTACTTTTAATTTCTAATTCCTCCGTCCATTCAAAAAATTGGGGGCGAAATCTGTATTATGGATATAATTTCATCTGTTGGGGGCTACTCTGACCTCTCTTAAATTCCAACTATGTACAGATTTGACTTTTAATGATTTAACAAGTATATTTTTTATAAACAGACTTACTTCTTTATGTTAAGAGCTTTAATTAAATTGGAAAGCATATGAAATGATATAAATATATTGGTTTAGATTAATACTTTTAAATAGAGATAAAATATGTCATATGAGGCTGAAGTCTGGAGCCCTTTTATATTATAGGGTTACAAAGCATAAATGAAGATAAAAGGTTCTTCTGAACCTGAAAATATTAAAAAATATATAACAGGAGAAACCTTCATCAATCAATTTTTCTGTATCAAAATCTTCACTCAGTTTTCAGTCAATTTTTCCTTTTTTGGTATTCTTAATCTTTTTATTTTTCTTTCATAGAATAATATGGTGGATCGGCAAATCATTCCGTATACTATATCAAGTTTTGGGGTCTGTGTGGCTTCTTCCCCCCAGTCCTCTGGACAACTTCTTTCCCTCTATTTTTCATATCTTCATATGTGAGGCCAGTTTCTGATTTCGGTTCCGATTCTGTTGCAGATTCGGTTGTATATTCTTCGGAAAGGCTTTTTACCTTCCACGTTATTGTAAAAGACGAGAAGTTCGAAACTGTGGCTGTGAAGTACAGGATTACTCAAATATAATGAAGTTGATATTTATTGAGACTACGTGGAAAATCTAAAGAAGATGGACAACATTTATTATTCATATAAACAAATGATACCGTAAATATCGGGGGATAGAAAAGATGGGCGTAGAAGAGACCATTAAAGAAATTGCAGGTGAACTTGAAAGAATTGCAACTACGAAAACTGTCGTAGGAGATCCTATTACAGCTGCCGGGAAAACAATTATTCCTGTTTCCAAACTCACAATGGGTTTTGGAGGCGGAGGCGGGGAAGGTAAGAAGGAGAAAGAATCCGGATATGGAGGCGGCGGAGGTGCAGGCGCGAAGATCGAGCCTGTTGCTTTTATTATGCTCTCCGAAGATGATGCAAAAATCTTCCGGATCTCTGAGAAAGGTGATGTAGGGTCAATCCTCAGTTCCCTTCAGGAGGTCGTGCCTGATGTTCTGGAGAAGATCAAAGGCAAGACCGGCAAACATAAAAAAGAAGAGGGTCCGGAAGTCGGCAAAACGGAAGTTAAAGAGCATGAGGAACCCGAAGAGAAAGGGGGATGTTTCCAGTAAATCCTCCGGGTTAAACCTTTTTAAGGGATTTTTCAGGGATCAGAACTAAACTTTTGGGTCTTCAGATAGTCAGGGCTATCTTTTTCCCTCAACTTGTTCAGCATGATTATCATCTATCTCTTTCTTCTGGTTTTTCTGCTTGTTTTATTCATACTTTTTACAGCAATAGGCCTCACTTTCAAGCTCAAGGTTCTGAGTGTGGAAGAAAAGAAAGAACTGGGAGGTCTATTTACTGTAAAATGGCTGCTTTTTTCCCATACCTTTTCAATTAAAGAGCCCGGGGAAGAAAAATGCCTTCCCGAAGAACCGGAATCGGAGCCTGGTGAAGCAGAAACAAAAAGAGAAATGGTCGTGGAAACCGGAACTCCACAGGAGAAAAGAGGGCCTGAGCAGTCTGAAAGCAGAAAAGAAGACCTTCTAAAAGCAGAACTCAAAATGCAGATGGAAAAAGATAAGGAGGCCGGAGGAAAGGCTCCTGAAGAGGAAACTGTAATCCTTGAGGGTAAAGAGAAAACCGGGATTAAAGAACAGGCTGAGGGCAAAGAGAAAATTACGGTTGGAGAAAGGACTGAAGGCAAAGAGAAAATTGAAATTGAAGAAAAAGCCGGGATTGAAGAAAATATCACGTTGAAAGAAAAAACTGAGGACAAAGAGAAGAGAGGGCTATTTGCCCGGCTAAGAAGGAACAAGAGAGCCGGTCCGGAAGCTGAGGTTGAGGCAAAAAAAGGCATGAGCACCAGGGAAAAACTTCACTGGGGCCTGGAAGCTTACAAAGCCCTTCGAAAACCACTGTTCCGTCTGTTTTCCGACACACTTTCCGCAATAAAAATCAAGAACCTGAAAGCTGACCTTACTTTCGGGCTTTCCGATCCCGCAGATACTGGGATGCTTTGCGGGTTTATACATGCTTTTCTGGGAATGGTTTACAGCCGCTGCCGGAACTGCAACTTTTCTGTGTGTCCCGTGTTTATGGAGACACTGCTGGATTTCCGGGGGAGTGCGGAAATCCGTATAAAAATATATTCGCTGATTTTTCCATTCATTAAATTTATATTTAACTGGAAAACTTTATCTTTCACTTATTCGATTGTTAAGGAAAAACTTCGGGGTAGTTCGAAGATAAACTCCTAAGCTTTATGAATAAGCAATGAGGATACAGATGAACATGATTAATGTAGTGTCTCCGTCCAGACTGCATCTTACCCTTATCGACCTCAATGCAGAGATCGGCAGGGTCGATGGAGGTGTAGGGATCACTCTCGAGTCACCCGGCCTGGAAATTTCGGCAACTGAAGCGGATGCTGTCGAAGTTGTGGGAGATTCTCTTCTCGCAGGCAGGATGCTAAAAGCAGCAAAAGCTGTACTCCCGGCAGGGAAAGGCATCAGGATTCATATCAAAAGGGACCTCTCCGACCATGTTGGGCTTGGCTCCGGAACCCAGGCCGCACTCTCGGCAGCAGCAGCCGTAAATGAGATTTACGGGCTTGGGCAAAGTGTCCGGGAACTCGCAGTTGCCGTGGGTCGAGGCGGAACCTCCGGAATAGGAGTTGCTGCTTTTGAAAATGGAGGTTTTATCCTGGATGGCGGGCACAGGTTCAGGGATAAAGGGGCATTTTCTCCATCGGCAGCCAGCCATATGCCTCCAGGTCCTGTGCTTTTTAGAAGGGACTTCCCCGACTGGCATATCGTCCTTGCAATTCCCGACACCAAGGGCGCCCATGATGTCGAAGAAGTCGATATCTTCAAAAAAGTCTGTCCCGTTCCTTTAAGGGAAGTCCAGGAAGTATCTCATGTGATTCTCATGCAGATGCTCCCTGCGATAATCGAAGAGGACCTGGAAAGTTTCGGCAAGGCAATCAACCATGTCCAGACTGTGGGCTTTAAAAAGCGGGAAGTAGAACTTCAGCCCGAACCCGTGCTCAAGGCAATGAAATATATGCAGGACAACGGGGCCAGCGGTTCAGGGGTTAGTTCTTTCGGGCCTGTCGTCTACGGGATTGTAGGGAGCCAGAGCGAAGGCAAAAAGCTCCAGAAGGAAGTCCAGCATATGCTTGACGAATCCCTTGGCGGAGAAGTAATGCTTACAAAGGCAAAGAACCGGGGTGCGGACATCTTCGGAGGCTCCGGTTGAAAATCAACACTTGGTTTGGAAGCCTTGAGGTCGGCAGTGGCGGAGAAATCCTTGCCTTCGATCTTTTCCCCAAAGGCATAAGGGAGCTTGCGCTCCGTTCCCTCTCATTAAGGAGCAGCAGGGAGAATCTCCCGCCCGAAGGTTTTGACCTGAAAGCTGCAGCCCTTGAGTGCGGGTTTGTAGCTTCCCTTTCGGAATATTATTCCCTTTTACATGAAGTCACGCTGGAAGCCGCAAAACTCCAGGTTTCAGAAGCTATTACCCCTGACCAGCGCATAGTTCAGGCAGTAGAAGCCCTGGATGACATCAATGAAACCACCAATTCCCTTTCGGAAAGGCTTTTTGAGTGGTACGGGGGATATTTCCCCGAAAGCGGGCTTGTCGGAGAGGCTCTAGCACTTTTTATCGTCAAATATGGCTCCCGGGAAAATGTTCCTCCTGATGACCCTCTTTACTTAAAAGCCAGGGACTCCATGGGAGCAAAACTTGAAACTGCAGATGAGGCGCTTCTTAAGGGTTTTGCAGAAAGCGTATGCAGTCTCTATTCCCGGCGCAAGCAGCTCGAAGCTTACATCGAGAGCAGTATGGAAGCCCTTGCCCCCAACTTGACTACTATTGCGGGCCCCATGCTCGGGGCAAGGCTCATAAGCATTGCAGGCAGCCTTGAAAAACTTGCTGCTTTTCCTTCAAGTACCATTCAGGTAATTGGGGCAAATAAAGCTCTCTTCAAACACCTGCGTGCCCGGGCCCCTTCCCCTAAACACGGGGTGATCTACAGCCATCCCTTTATCAATACCTCTCCCTGGTGGGTGAGGGGGAAAGTTGCAAGAGCCCTTGCAGCAAAAATTTCCCTTGCTGCAAGAATTGACTTTTATTCTGCAACAAAAGACCTTTCCCTTATGGGGGAACTGGAAGAAAAAGTCCGGAAGATCAGGGCTGCAAACCCGAAACCTCCCCAGAAGCGGCAGGAGGGCAGGGGAAAACCAAAGAAGAAGAGGAGGAAGTAAATGCCCGACATAAAGCTGCTTTCCGAAGGGATTTTCGAGATTATGAAGGATAAAAGGCAGCTTGCTACCCTGAACCTTGACCCCGGAAAAGTGGTCTACGGAGAAAAGCTGATCTCTGTTGAAGGGGCCGAGTACAGGACATGGGACCCTCGCAGGAGCAAGCTCGGAGCCATGGTGCTCAAAAAATTCAATATTCCTCTGAGTAAGGATTCAAAGGTCCTCTATCTGGGGGCGGCTTCCGGGACAACAGTCAGCCATGTCTCCGATATCGCCTCCGAAGGGGCAGTCTACTCCGTTGAATTTGCCTCAAGAAGCATGCGCGACTTCATAAGGCTTGCTTCAAGACGCAAAAACATTTTCCCTATTCTTGCTGATGCGGGAAAACCGGATAGTTACGCTCATATTGTTGAACCTGTAGACCTCATCTTTCAGGACGTTGCCCAGCCTAACCAGGCAGAAATCGCTGCAAGAAATGCGGCACGCTTTTTGAATAAAAACGGCTATCTCCTGCTTTCGATCAAGGCTCGCAGCATCGACACTGCGGCAAGTCCGAAGGAAATCTTCAAGGAAGAAGTAAAAAAGCTTGAGCAGGCGTTTGAACCCGGATTCGAAATCCTTACTGCCAGAGACCTTATGCCCTACCACGAAGACCACCTTGGAGTCCTGGCAAAGTTAAAGGAATGAATCTCTAAAGGGGATGAATCTCTAAAGGGAGTGAAGCTCCAGAGAAATATTCTGTTAAAAACAGCTCTAGAAGGGGCTGCTTTATCTTTTAATATTTACAAACAGCCTTTTTTTTGTGACCGGAATTAGCTTTTTCCATTCAACGATGGCATCTTCGTAAAACTCGTATTCGTCTACAGTTTTATCCGATAATTTGCCATCCACCTCATATATATAAAAGCCCTCTTCTCCGTCCGTAGAGACGACTTTTATCCTGTCTCCCATTTTCTTTACCTCTACAGCGGCTACACTTTTCAGGGCTTCAAGTAAACTCGTTCCCTCCTCCACCTCAAGCTTCCTGTTTTCTGCAAAACGGTCCAGAAAAGAATAGACATTATTCAACTTTATGCCTATCATATGAGTATTTCCGAACTTTTTCCTCTCTATGAGTTTGGCTTTTTCCAGCACTTTCACATGTTTTGCAGCAACGGGCACGGAGATCCCTATTTCTCTTGCAAGCCCTGAGATGTGCTTATCCCCTTCACTCAGGCTTTCAAGAATAGAAAGACGTGTGTCACTTGAGATTGCTTTGAAGAGATTTTCTCCGCCACCATTCATACTTTTATCCCTCTAGTACCTACTACCATGATGATCCTCTATTTTAGCTCAAATACTTATAATTATTGCCTTACTTAATACAAGTAATATATGCTCTTCACTTTTATACTTTTCTTTTTTTCCCTATGTTTTAACAAATTTACTTTATTGATCTTTCTATTGATATCTTTTTTTTTTAGATATTTTATCAAATTTACTTTCTTTACTTTTTTCATTCTTTCTATTCAATCCCTCATTTTGACAAGTTTACTTTCATTTTTTCACATTCTCCCCTTCATTTATTGAAAATTTTCATGAGTTCACAGAGTGAATGATTGCATAATTTTTGTTAAATTCCGATTTTCATTTGCTATCAGTACCATACAATCCGATTTTTTAAAATTATTTTATATTAATACCTCTCCCGGAGATTTTTATTTCTCTGCCAATATTTTTCTCTTTCATTGGGGGCGACAACCGGGGATTTATACTTTTTTCTGAAAAACATAATCAATAGCCATTGTTACCTTAAAAGATAACATTCATTACCCAAAAACCAGTTTTTATTTAATCCTACTATAGATGCTCAGAAGGTACTTATGGACTCTTCGACATTGACTGTTATCGGTATTTTGATAGGTATTCTTATCTTCGGGATTAAAACTGGATTAGGTTGTGGATTTTCAAATATCACTACGCGAGAGATTCTTACAATTGGCGGCAGTTATTTTTTTCTAGCTCTTTTATTCGGAAGTGTTGCTGACCACCTGAGCTTTGATGCTTTTGAGCGTCTTTCTGCAATGGGTATGGGAATCCATGTTCTTGTCTCCCTGCTCCTTATAGGGGCTGGCATCTATACCCAGAAAAAATGGAATTCCGGAAAAGATGTTTCCAGACATACTTTCCTGGCCATATCAATGCCCTGTCCGGTCTGCCTGGGGGCTCTTGCAGTCTCCTGTATGCTCCTCTCACAAAGCCTCAGCTATTCCGGGATAAAAATAGGGTTCCTTGTGGGAATTGCTTTTTTTATTGCAGTAGTAGCTTCTTCTTTTCTTTTCAGGTTCGGGAAGGTCCGGTGTGGAAAGACCCCCGAAACTATGGGAAGCGCCATGATGCTTCTCGGAATTTATTATCTTCTGGGAGCTCTGCTAATCCCAGCCTATATGAAATCAAAACAGATGAACATGGCTCCTATGCAAACCGGAGAATCAGGCCTTTTTCCCCTTCTGGCTTTCGGGATAATAATCCTTGCAGGTTTTTTCCTTGACCGTGTGAGGTCTAACCAATGAGCAATATGGATCTGTTGTTCCGGACCATATACGTATTTTCATCGGCTTTACTGTATCCGGTAATGATACTTTTGACTCTACTGGTCTTTGTTTCACTTATTCAGTTAGGAGAATTCCTTTCCGAATATTCAAAAAGAACCAGGGACCGGAACAGCCTGGAAGTTAGTTGCAAAAAAATCAGGCAAAGTCTTCATATTTCGGCTTTTTCGGAAGCATCGAAGGCTCTCCTGAATATAAAACAAAATTACATGGTCACGACCTTTGCAAAAGAGTCTGCACAATACCTTGAAGATCAGAATTTCCCTGCGATCGGGAAGCTCTCCGAAGAATATGAGATAAGAATGGCAAAGCGCCTTGAGCACACGAAAATCATCTCAACTGTTGCTCCCATGCTCGGGCTTATGGGGACCCTTATCCCTCTCGGGCCTGCTCTAATAGGGCTTTCACAGGGAGACCTCGAAACCCTGGCACAGAATCTGATGATCGCTTTTGCGACTACTGTTGTAGGGCTCTTTTCTGCCGGAATAGCCTATGTGCTTACCCAGGTCAGGAGGCGCTGGTACTGGGAGGACATGTCGGATATCGATTACATCCTGGATATCATCGAGGAAAAGAACGGAAATTGACCGCTTTTTAATAAGGAGGAATATCATGCGAAAATCCAGACGATACAGGCGGACCGGGCTTTTAAACGACCCTGAAGAGCAAAACCCCATGACTGGGGTTGCCAACCTCTTTGACGTTGCAATGGTCTTTTCCGTGGCTCTGCTCGTAGCTCTTGTGATGTCTTACCACCTCCCCGAACTTCTGAGCTCGAATGAGGACATTACAATTGTAAAAAACCCTGGAGCTGAGGACATGAAGATAATCATCAAGGATCAGGGAAAACCTATAGAAGTCCTTAACATGACCGAAAACATCGGGGGAGGCACAGGCGAAGCTCTGGGAACGGCTTATAAGCTGGCTGACGGCAGAGTGATTTACGTGCCTGAAGATTCGGAGGGGAATGAGACCTCCACTTCAAGTGGTACATCCACTTCAGATTAATTTTTTTCAACAATTTACACAAGTTTAATTGTTTTATCTAAAATTTTCTTTAGTCACTCCCTTTAGTTACTCCCTTTAGTTACTCCCTTTAGTTACTCCCTTTAGTTACTCCCTTTAGTTACTCCCTTTAGTTACTCCCTTTATTCCAGCCCTTTATTCCAGCCCTTTATTCCAGCCCTTTAGTTCCACCCGCAAATTATAAATCATCAAAACCCTAGCTGCCATCCTTTTTTTGAAGATCGGATGGTGGTGTTTCGTGAGCTGTATTTATGTTTAGAAAGAAAGGCGAACCTGGAAGAAAACTCTTTTATGTGCTGATCCTGTTTTTATTATTTTCAGCACCTGTATCGGCAGAAGATAATAAGATCAATATAACCTATATTTCACTTTCACAAAGCGATGCGCTGGAGCTTGCCAGTCAGACCAACACATACAGCGGCTCCATAGGATACACTTGGATCTCTGCATATAATTCCAGTACTTATGGGGCAAGTGACGAATTGCTTGCAGCAGGTGAGAGCGGATTTTTCGAGACTCAGGATGTAGTTCTCTGTGATATGTTCTGGGAGCCCGTATATACACCAATGGAGGAAAGTTTCAAAGCAGCTTCTGACAACGGAACTGTATTCCTGGCTATTCGCTCCTCAGATACACCTTCTTATTTTGTTTATGATACAAACGGTTCTATTGATGACCCCATCTGTAATTACTACAATAACATGGGCACCAAAGGAGACGGACTCGAGAATGCGGAAAACCTGCTAATCTACCTTGCAACAGAATACGGAGGACTCTCGGAAACCGGTACTGATTCGCAAAATACTGATAATAACTCCGGCAACGAGTCTTTGGTGAATACTACTTCTCCCACTGCTTCTCTCCCCACTACCAACGCTACTGATTCTAGCAGCACGAATATGAACATAGGCAATAAATTTCTGTTTATTCTGGGCACGGAATTCAACGACCCTGCCCTGAGCAATGCTGCATTAAATCCCGATATTTCATCGGAACTGGATATAACTATTTTCACAAAGAATGATTCGGTTCCTGAAGGGTTTGATTTCTCCGGATATTCGGTGATCTTTATCGAGTCTCAGGAAGAATCGGTATTTGAAGGCTGGGAGACAGGCATAGCTTCTGCCAAAGCAAACGGTTCCATGGTCATAGGCTACGACCTCTCGTCCAATTTCACCCTCTCCAATGTTGACCTGTATTCTGAAAACTACACCGATATCGAAAGGTACTGGGTGCAGGGCGGCGAAACAAACATGGAAAACATGCTCAAAGAAATGGGGCAGAAGTTTTCAGGTTCATGGACAAACGAAACCTTCACACCGGAGATAGTGCAGGCAAAGACGAATATGACTTACATCATCAACTCTGACGTTGAAATATCTTTCATGGAGGATGTCCTTGCCGAAAGACAGGTGATAACGGACAGGTTCAATGTCAAAGTTATGACAGGCACGGAAGCCATAAACAATGATATTGACGTATCAAACGATGATGTAATAATACTCTACATGGTGGGAGCTAACGAACTTCCTGAACTGAAGGATAAACTTCTTGAAGCTCAGGCCAACGGTGCACAGATAGGGATGTTCGGAATGCTGGCGGATGTGTACGGGATAGCAACGTTCGACATGGAAGCATCGCCGTATGATGTGTTGAAAGAATATCGCGTAAATAGCGGGTATGAGAATATGGAGAACTGGATCAGGTGTACCGGTGCGGTGCTTGAGGATGTTTATATACAGTACGCTCCTGCACAGGCACCTGATGTTCCGAAGAACGGTATATATCATCCGGATGCATTCCCAAGGATATTTGAGAACTGTACGGAATACCTTGGATGGTATGCTGAGCATGGGTATGACCCATCTGCCATCACAATAGGTATTATCAGTAACGATTTTGGACAGACCAATATCTCTTTCACAGCTGAGGATGCACTCATCCGGGAACTCAAGTCAAGAGGATGCAATGTCATTCACACGACAGATGATGTTTGCGCCGGAAATCTGGATATTTTTACCAGGGACGGAGAAGTACTGGTTGATGCGATCATTTCAATGAAAGGTTTTTACCTCAACTATGACGACCATGAGAAAGCAGTAGAATACCTGCAGGAAACGTACAATGTCCCTGTATTAAAAGCCGTTACTGATTATTATCAATCTCCTGAAGAATACCTTGCAAATACACAGGGACTCAGTTCCACTTCTATTCCTTCCCAGGTCACACAACCGGAAATAGACGGACTGACCGATTATATATGGATAGCAGGAAGGACTCAAAACGACGAAGGAACGTATTACTATGAACCTCTCACGTACCAGGTTGAATGGATATGCGACAGGGCTATTTCCTGGGCAGAACTTGGAAAAATGGATAACGATGCCAAGAAAATCAGCATCATCTACTACAACCATGAAGGCGGTAAAAACAACATCGGAGCCAGCTACCTTGATATCGGTTCAAGCTTCACCCTCCTGTTAGATGATATGCAGGCGGCCGGGTATGACCTTGGAAACAATAGCATTCCAAATGGAAGCGAATTCATTGACCTTTTCATAACGAGCAGAAATGTGGGGACATGGGCACCCGGAGAACTTGAAGAAGTCGTAGAGTCAGGCTACGTAACCCTGTTCCCTGTAGAGGAATACCTTGAATGGTACAGCACTCTGCCTGAAAGCGTCCGCGCAGAAGTCGAGGAAACATGGGGAGAAGCCCCTGGCGATGTCATGACCTATGAGAACGGGAGCGGAAAGTACTTTGTAATACCTACGATACAGCTTGGCAATATCAATTTCATACCCCAGCCGACAAGATCAAAACTTTCCGATGAATCGCTCACATACCATAACTCATCGATACCTCCGACACACCAGTACCTTGCGACGTATTTCTGGATAAACAATGTATACGATGCCGATGCCATTATCCATTTCGGTACCCACGGTACGCAGGAATGGTTGCCGGGCAATGAAGTAGGATTGTGGAGATACGACTACCCGTCCCTCATGGTGGCTGAAACACCGGTTGTATATCCCTATATCATGGATAATGTAGGTGAAGGGACACAGGCAAAGCGCCGCGGTAACGCAGTTATAATCGACCACCTGACCCCACCTATCGTTGAAGCCGGCCTCTACGGAGACCTTGCCACAATGCATGAGAAAATCCATAATTATGAGGATTCGAAGGTTGACAACGAAACCGAAATGATGGCACTGTACCGCAACAGTACGATACAACTCTATGACAATCTCAGCCTCGGAGAAGATCTCGGGGTTTCAACTGATGAATTGTCTGCCATGACAGATTCCGAATTTGGGAACTTCCTTGACAGTGTGCTGCATGATTACCTGCACGAACTGCAGTCGGAACTCATGCCTTACGGTCTCCATGTATTCGGTGTTGCACCGGAAGACGAAAAACTTGTCTGTATGGTCAAATCCATGCTGGGTGATGATTTCACAGCCCATATCTATGCCGTGTTACCCGGGGACAGCGGAGATGACGAAGAGCGGGAAAATAAAGCGGATTCGGACGCCTTTTTACTTCTGAACGCTACTTTGCTCAATGGGACAAACGTGTCAACTGCCCAGCTTGAGATACTTAACCTTACGAATGAAAGCATAACAGCAGACCTTGAACTGGCAACCGTGTATGCCAATAACCTTTCTCTGGCAACCCGTGAAATTGACCAGACCTTGAGAGCGCTAAATGCGGAATACATCGAACCCGGAACCGGTAACGACCCGATACGTAATCCTGATGCTTTGCCCACAGGAAAGAACTTCTACAGCTTTGACCAGAGGACTATCCCGGATGAAGAGACCGAAGCCATGGGGCGTGCAGTTATCAACACGTGGCTTGACTCGTATTATGCAGAAAACGGCACCTATCCCACCAAAGTGGCCTTTGTCCTCTGGTCCGTTGAAACCATGCGCCATGAAGGACTGATGGAAGCACAGATTTACGAACTCCTTGGTGTGAATCTTAAAAGGACCAGCGGAAGGATAACAGGGTTTGAAGTTATTCCTGAGGAAGAGATGACGCACCCGAGAATTGATGTGTTGCTTGTGCCGTCGGGACTTTACCGTGACACTTTCCCGTACCAGCTTGAACTGATGGACAATGCGGTTCGCATGGTTGCCGACCTCAACGAGACGAATGAGACGAATTACGTCAGGATGAATTCGCTCATGATAGAAAGCGCAATGCTGGAAAGCGGGTACAATGAGAGTGTTGCACATTATATCTCAAGGTCCAGGATCTTCAGTGAAGCCGAAGGCACTTACGGTACCGGTGTGACAGAAGCCGTAGAGGCAAGTGATACATGGGAAAACACATCCGAGATTGCTGACCTGTTCATTTCCAGGATGTCAAATGTTTACGGAGCGGATGTATGGGGAGACAATTATGAGGATGTATTCAAGCTCAACCTGATGGAAGTAGATACAGCTATCCACAGTGATACGTCTAACCTCTACGGTCTCATGGACAACGATGACTACTACCAGTATCTCGGCGGTCTCGGGCTTGCCGTAAAAACGCTGAGTGGTGTGGGTCCTTCAATGTTTGTTGCAGACTTCACAAGTGTGGACAACCCTGAGATAATCACCCTTGGAGAGGCCTTCAGTAAAGAGCTGACAGCCAGATACCTCAATCCGAACTGGCTTAACGGGATGATGGAGTATGATTATGCCGGGGCCAGGGAAATGATGAAGGCTGTTGAGTATATGTGGGGCTGGGAGGCAACTACCCCTGACCTGGTAACGGATTCGGACTGGGACAAAATATATGAGACAATGATACTTGACTCGCAGAATGTCGGTGTGGACGAATTCCTTAAGGAAAATGCATACCAGTACCAGTCCATAACAGCGAGGATGATCGAAACCATAAGGAAAGATTCCTGGGATGCTTCGGATGAAGTGCTGCAGAATCTGGTAGCCGAATACGTAGAATCTGTGGCTGAAAATGGGGTTACCTGCTGTCACCATACCTGTGGAAATTCCCTGCTTGACGACTATGTCCAGGGTATAATGTCCATTCCGGGGGTTGTTGATGAGGAAACAGCAGAAAAATATAAGGAACTGATGGAGGAAGCTACGCAAGCTTCTCAGTCTCCCAGTGAGAGCAGTAGCAGCAGTAGCAAAGGTCACCAGACAAGTGTTGCCGAAAAGCTCAACCAGACTTCTACAAGCAGTGCAGAAACTGCCAGCAATCAGACTGTTCAGGACTCAGACGCAGGATATGGTGTTGATTCTCCAGAGCTCGCTCCGGATGCCCGACAGGTTGCAGATTCCAATTACGTGGAGGGCTATGAGATGCAGAAAGAATCGGTTGAATCAGAAAGTAGTGGCATGTCTTTTTCGGGTGCAGACATTTTAGGGACCCTTTTTGTGCTGGTAGCAGCCGGTGGAATTTATCTGGGGTTCCGGAAAAAGAAGTTTTAAATTCCTGTGTGAAATACGGCGCAATATAACCGCCGTATTTTTTTCTTTTTGTCTGTTCCGAATCCATATTTTTTAGTTCGGTTTAATTGCAAACTTCTGGAATTAAATATCTGATGAGCCAGGAGTTCTAGTTATTTGGCATGAAAGTACTTTATCTTTCATTTTTTGTGCCTGTTATTCAGAGAATTTCATGTTCGTTTTATCAGAATGCTCCAGGTTTTTGATACATTATATGGGGATAAAAATGCAAGAAATATCTATAATGATATCGATTTTTGTTTTATTCTTGTTAACCTCGTTATCCACTGCTCTGTATTTGTGGAGCCCGTACAGAATTCAGGAGTAAAAAGTTTTGTAATTGTATGTGAAATACGGTACAAAATAATTCTTGCTGTATTTTTTCTTTTTCCCGGCTTTGAGTCCGAATTTTTCCGAAATTCGACTTATTTTTGTCTTGACATGAAGGTACTTTCAATTACTTTCATTATTTGTTCCTGTTATTCGAAGAGTATCATGTGTGTTTTTTTAATTAAGGCACATTTTCATCACAATTCTGGTGATAATGTTGTAAAATTGCCTTTTTACTCTAACTGCTAACAATTATGAGCTGAAAACCGTCTTTTATATATTTTTTCCCACAATGCTTCAAATGTCGAATCTATTAAACAGAGTCGGTTGCTCTTTATTTTTTCTGGAAGTTCTGGAGTTGGATTTTATGTCGGAACCGAGAGCTTTTACTTTTATATTTAAATATTGACGGCTGTTTCTGTGTAAGTTCCGATATTAGAATAAATTTAAATTAAAATCATAATATGAACTCAGCACCCTGATCGTTTTTCTTCGGGGTGAAGGATTCATGATATTTTCTGGGGATAAGATGCATATGGCACAAAGTAGGTTTCTGTTTTTGCGTGCAGTGGTTCTTTTACTGCTAGCACGGAATGTATTGACTGCTGAAAAAAAGATAAATAACTGTAATTTTTCTTCCGTAAGGTTCCAGGACTCCTGGCAAATTAACTGAGGGATAATATGAATAAAATTCTCCATCTGTTGTTCCTTAGCGCATTTCTTTTTCTGGTGTTTACGCCAGGGGTGCTGGCAGAAGAACAAACAACAAATATAGCTTACATCAGCTACGCCCCAAATGAAGCACTTGAGAAGGCAAGTGAGACAAATGCTCATAGTGATCTCATCAATTACACCTTCATCAATTACTATAATGCAACTTCAAATGGAATAAGTGACGAGCTTCTGCAAGCAGCTGAAACCGGCTTTTTGGAAACTCAGGATGTCATTTTCTGTGATTATATCGGAAGCACAATTTTGGAAGATCCGGTAATAAATGAAACCCTGCTAAATGCTCATAACAGGGGTACGGAACTGTATACCGTGAGGACAATGGGGAAGCCTCCTGATTACTTTGATTATATTTCCGATGGCAATTCTAACGACCCCATCTGCAACTATCTTAACAACATGGGTACTGAAGGTGAAGGTCTTGAGAATGCAGAGAACTTGCTTTTTTATCTTTCAATTAAAAACAAAATAACTTATATCAGCTACATTCCCAATGAAGCACTTGAAAAGGCAAGTGAGACTAATGGTTATAGAGATTTCATTGAATACACCTTCATCAATTACTATAATGCTACTTCAAACGGAATAAGTGACGAACTCCTTCAAGCCGCTGAAACTGGCTTTTTGGAAACCCAGGACGTCATTTTCTGTGATTATATCGGAAGCACAATTTTGGCTGATCCGGTAATAAATGAGACCCTGATAAGTGCCCATAACAGGGGTACGGAACTGTATACCGTGAGGACAATGGGTACGCCTCCTGATTACTTTGATTATATTTCCGATGGAAATACTAACGACACTATATGCAACTATCTCAACAACACGGGTACCGAAGGTGAAGGTCTTGAGAATGCGGAAAATCTGCTGATACACCTTGTAAAAGATAAACTAAATCTCCAGAATACTTCAGTTGTGGACAACGACACAAATGTAGACAGTAATGAGTTCTTATTTGTCCTGGGTACGGAGTTCAATGAGCTTGCCTTAGGTAATGCAGCTTCAAATACTAACGTTTCAGCCGAACTGAACATAACCATATTCACGCCTGATAATCCTGTGCCTGATGGCTTCGATTTCTCCGGGTATGGAGTTATTTTTCTCGAGTCACAGGACGAATCAGTGGTATCCGGCTGGACTTCGAGTATAAATTCTGCCAAAGCGGGAGGTTCGAAGGTCATAGGATATAACCTCTCATCAAATATCACCCTGCCGAATGTTGACCTGTATTCTGAGAACTACACGGAAATCGAAAGGTACTGGATACAGGGCGGTGAAACTAACATGGAGAACATGCTCAGGGTCATGGGGCAGAAGTTTGCAGGTTTATGGACGGGAGAAGAGATCCCTGAGCCAGTGCTGATGCAGGAAAAAGTTAACATGACCTTCATTATTGGTGCTGACTCAAATGCATATTATCTCAGTAATGTCATCGATGAGAGAAGTGTGATCACTGATCTTTTCAACATAAACCTCATGAGTGGTAGCGATGCTGTTGCAAACTTCACTGATGCTTCAGACCAGGACTTCATAGTATTGTATATGATAGGCGCTGGTGACATATCCGCGTTGATGGACGTATTGTCCGATGCAAAGAACAATGGTGTACAGATCAGCCTCGGAAGTAGTGATGATGCATACGGGATAAGCACTATAGACACGCTCAATCCTCCTCATAATGTGATTGTGGACTATCTTGCTACTGACGGGGACACAAACATGGAGAATCTGATCCGTTACATGGCAGCAGAGCTTGATGATGTATATATACAATATTCACCTGTGGAGTCTCCGTCAATTCCAGACGATGGTATCTATCATCCGGATGCTTTTCCAAGGACCTTTGCGAACAGTACCGAATATCTGGAGTGGTATGCCAATCACGGGTATAACGAATCTGCACCCACAATAGGTATCATAAGCTACGAAATCCAAAAAGAACCTGTCTATCTTACTACGGACGATGCAATTATAAGGTATCTTGAATCAAGGGGCTGCAATGTTATCTATACCACCGATCTGGTATGTAATGACGATGTTGATTATTTCACCAGAGATGGAGAAGTGCTTGTAGATGCTATTATCCACCTGAAGGCTTTCTATTTGAATTATACCGATCAGGAAGCGGGTGTGGAATATCTTCAAAAATACAACGTGCCTATACTGAAAGGAGTACAGGATCCGTACACAACACCGGATGAATACTATAACAGTACCCTTGGAATAGATACGATGAGCCTTCCGTCTATGGTAACGCAGCCTGAGATTGACGGGTGCCTTGATTTCATCTGGATCAGTGGAAGCGTGGTTAATCCGGAAGATGATGATCAAACATATTATCAGCCTATTACAGGACAGGTACAATGGTTATGTGATCGTGCAATAGGATGGGCAGAACTTGGAAGGACCAGTAATAAGGACAAGAAAGTCAGCATCCTGTATTACAACCATGACGGAGGAAAGGAGAACATCGGTGCAAGTTACCTCGATATCGGTTCAAGTTTCACGTTACTGCTCGAACGGATGCAGGCAGAAGGCTATGATATAGGCAACGGTACCATCCCAAACGGCAGTGAGTTCATTGACCTGTTCATCGAAAGCAGGAATGTCGGTGCATGGGCTCCCGGAGAACTTGAGAAGGTCGTCGATTCCGGCATGGCCACCCTCTTGCCTGTTGAGGAATATCTGCCCTGGTACAGCACTTTACCGGAATCTGTCAGAGCCGAAGTTGAGGAAACCTGGGGTGAAGCACCCGGCGATATAATGGTATATGAGAACGAGAGCGGGAAGTATTTCGTAATACCCACGGTGCAGCTCGGGAATGTCAACTTCATCCCGCAGCCAACCAAAGCAAAGCTCTCTGATGAATCCCTAATATATCATAATTCTTCAATACCGCTAACGCACCAGTATCTTGCAGCGTACTACTGGATCAACGAAATATATGATGCCGATGCAATTGTCCACTTTGGAACACACGGGTCCATGGAATGGTCCCCCGGAAAAGAAGTCGGCCTGTGGGAATATGACTATCCGTCAATCTGTGCAAATGACACACCTATAATATATCCGTACATTATGGACAATGTTGGTGAAGGAAGCCAGGCCAAACACCGTGGTTTTGCAGTTATCATAGACCACCTGACCCCGCCAATCATCGAAGCCGGCCTCTATGGTGATCTTGCCACGATGCATGATAAGATACACAGTTACACCAATTCAAGAAGCCTGAATGATACTGCAATGGCAGCAATGTATCGAAACACTACGACACAGTTGTATGAGAACCTCAGCCTTGGAGTAGACCTGGGAGTTTCAACTGACGAATTGAATAATATGACAGACGATGAGTTTGAAGACTTTGTAAGTAATAATGTCCACGAATATTTACATACACTGGAATCGGAACTCATGCCTTATGGTGTCCATATCTTTGGTGTGGCGCCTGAAGATGAAAAGCTCGTCTGTATGATAAAATCCATGCTGGGTGATGACTTTACAGATCATATCTATGATGTGCTGCCCGAGAACAACGGAACCGAGGAAGACCGGGACGATGAAGCAGATGCTGATGCGCTCTTGCTTTTGAATGAGACAATACTCAACGGAACAGGTGTCTCTGATGCCCAGCTCAAGGTACTGGGCCTCACAGATGACAATATAACAGCGGACCTTGAGCTGGCACTTGAATATTCCGAAAAGCTGGCTATGACAACCCGTGAGATAGACCAGACCATACGGGCACTGGATGCAGAGTACATAGAGCCCGGTGTAGGAAACGATCCGGTCCGCAACCCTGATGCAATACCAACAGGCAAGAACTTCTATGGTTTTGACGAGAGGAAATTCCCGGATGAAGAGACCAGTGCTATGGGTGCTATCCTTGCAGACCAGCTGGTAGCTGATTACTATGCCAATAATGGCGCTTACCCTAGCAAAGTGTCATACGTCCTCTGGGCCATGGAGACACTGCGCCATGGCGGACTTATGGAAGCCCAGATCCATTCTCTCCTGGGAGTCGAACCAATAAGAGATGACGGACGCATTACCGGTTTCAAAGTAATACCCCTGGAAGAGATGAACCATCCCAGGATAGATGTACTGATCCATTCCTCTGGATTGTACAGGGATACCTTCCCCTATCAGCTGGAGCTGATCGATGAAGCTGTCCGCATGGTTGCCGGACTGAACGAGACCAATGAAACAAACTACGTCAGATGGAATTCCTTAAAGATGGAAGATGCACTCCTGGAAAAAGGCTACAATGAGAGCCAGGCAGAGTACCTTTCAAGATGCAGGATCTTCAGCGAGGCCCCAGGAAACTATGACAACGGTATGGAAGATGCGATTGCAGCAAGTGATACCTGGGAGAATGAATCCGAACTCGCCGACCTGTTCATATCAACATCATCCTACATCTATGGACAGGATGTATGGGGAGATGGCTATGAAGATGTGTTCACTCTGAACCTCATGGATGTTGATTCAGCTGTGCACAGCGACTCATCGAACCTGTTCGGTCTGCTTGATGGTGACGGTTACTATGGTTATCTGGGAACTATCGGGCTTACAGTAAGGTCGCTCACAGGAGAAACACCTGAATTGTATATAGCCAACCAGGAAAACACGGATGGTCTTGAGGTTATGACACTGAAGGAAGCATTGAGGACAGAGCTACGTTCAACTGACTTCAATCCTGCATGGATTACCGGGATGATGGAGGGTGATTATGCAGGTGCCAGACAGATAATGAAAGCGGTTGAATATTTGTGGGGATGGGACGTAACGAATCCGGATATAATCACAGATTCTGACTGGGAGGAGATATATGACGTCTACATCAACGACAAGTACGACCTTGGTGTAGACGAGTTCCTGAAAACAGAGAATCCGTATCAATACCAGTCTATAACCGCAAGGATGCTTGAAACTGCAAGAAAAGGTTACTGGGATGCTTCCGAAGAAGTGATCCAGAGTCTGGTAAAAGAATATGCGGAATCCGTAGTTAAAGATGGGGTCACCTGCTGCCACCACACCTGTGGAAATTCCCTGCTTGATGAATACATTCAGGGCGTAATGTCAGTTTCTGGTGTTGTTGATGCGGAAACAGCAGAAAAATATAAGGAATTGATGCAGGAAGCTACACAAGCTTCTCAGTCGTCCAGTAAGAGCAGCAGTCACAGCAGCAAAGGACACCAGACAAGTGTTGCTGAAAAACTCAACCAGACCTCAAGCACCGGGGAATCGGTCAGCAACCAGACTGTTCAGGACTCGGATGCAGGTTATGGGGTAGATTCTCCAGAGCCTGCGCCTGAAATGAAGAAAGCTGCAGATTCCAATTACGTGGAGGGCTATGAGATGCAGAAAGAGGCTGTTGAGGACAGCGAAAGCGGAGGTATGTCTTTCTCTGGCGCTGACATCCTTGGAACTCTCTTTGTGGTGATAGCAGCCGGTGGAATTTATCTGGGATTCAGGAAAAAGAAGTTTTAAATCTCCAGTGAAATACGGCGCAATAACCGCTGTATTTTTTTCCTTTTATTTATTTCAGTCGAATACCCCGCTAGCTTGCTGCGGGGATGGAAAACTTCCCCAGCAACCGTTAATGAGAAGATGGTTTATCAATTCCGTTTTCTGGTTTTTAACTTCTGCTTAAACTAAATTTTTTAGGGTTACTGCTTTCTTTAACGGAATTTTGGGCGGTGGCGCGAACATACCCCGTTGCTTGCAGCTGGGTGCGCCAGCGCAACTTTGATTGTCAGAGTATTACTTTTTCTGTAAAATTTTATGGTATTCCCGGACAAGGAAACATTGTAAGCAACGATATAAATTAGGGCATACATGGTTGAACTGAGAAATCAATAACATTAAACCTCCAACTGTATAAAACACTTCTCTAGTCACAACGCTGAATGTGATTGATTTTGTAATTCAGGTGTGTAAGTCCTAATAAATACCTCATTAACCTTTTTCTGCCGCGTCGATTTTTTGTCGGCTTGTTAGGATTTGCATAAGAATCATTATCCTTTTATTGAGTATTATATAATGCATGGGATAAAAACGTATACAGGAGTGAGTCTCCAACGCTTGACCGATGACACAGGAAGTTCGCTTGAATAATTCTTTATAGGGGGTGTAACTCAATGGTAGAAGAAAAGAAAGAAGAGAAGAAGGAAGAAGAGGCTGCTCATGTAGATCCGATACATCCTGAAGATGAACGAGGGGGAAAAAAGAAGCATCTGTTGAGTTGTGATAAGAGTAGCTGATCATCACTTTATAATTCAACAGGTTGCTGGAAAAGGCTGAATAAGGTCTTTGATCTCCTGAATGTTGCAATCAACCAGGATGTCCAGGAGATCCCTTTCCCATTCGAAAGTCTTGCTTGAAGGGCAGTGTCGCGAATTTGCTTTAAGTTCTAAGCCAATTTTTTGTGTACTGTGTGTAATTTTGTTCTTCTGATATGGAATTTTCTACCCTGTAACTTCTTGGTATTTGTGATTTTTCAGAAAATTAGGCACACTTCCCACTGAATAAAGATGAAATCTATGAACTGTTGACTTAGATCCATAGCGACGAGGAACATCTTTCAAGTACAACCTGTCGTAACAACGTACAAAATGCCGTTAATTAACTTCCTCATATTTGCACGTGGTCTCCTTGTATGTGATTTCGGTGGAGGAATCTAAGGTTCAGAAATTAATAACCAGCTGGTTTTCTTCGGTATATGTCTGAAAAAGTTCTGCTATATTTTTTGAACAAATAAATTCAATCCCTGGAATTAAGACTCAGTCCCAAAATCTAGTGATAAAAGTAAGTGTAACATCACTACACAAAATTATAATCCTATAATTATGTAATGATGTTACGGCAGAAGCAATGGTGACTATAAATCTTACACTTAATAACTTTTCTGAGCTCCATGCTCTCTTAGACGTTTTTGGTTGTTTTGGAAACGATTATGAATATACTACACGAGGAATTTTTCGTAGAAAAATTCCTCCCGTCTGTTCAATTTGTAATACTCCAATGGTTCATAATGGCTATAATCCCCATACCAAAGACGGTCTTGGGGAAATCAACATTGGTCGGTATAAATGCTCAAACTGTGGTAGTACACACGAAGAAGATTATAGTTTTTGGGAAGATATGAAGACTTTACTTTTTGATACATTCAATGATTTTTTCCAGTTACTCAGATACCATAACGTTTCATATGATGGAATTTCTGATCTAATGGATTTCATATATCCAAGATCAAGAAGCACGATTTTTAGAGCATTCTACAAAGAAATGGAACAGGAAACTATTCCATATTCAGAAAATATACATATGGTGCATTATGACGAACAACATCCAAAAGAAGGAAGATGTCAGAAATACCGTTTAACTTTACTGGATGCAAAAGCTCAAAGAACGATAGCAGATGAACTTTTCAAAGATAAGAGTCCAGAAACCATCAAGGAATTTCTAAAGAAAAATCTTGATGCATCAGAGCCAGTGTTTATCGTTACGGATTTTGATAAGAGATACCCTGATATATTAAAGGAAATTTTTAGGGATAAGTTAGTCCATCAATATTGTTTGATGCATTTAAATAAGCTTATTGTTAATGATTTTCCAAAGAACACAACGATAGAACAGGAACTTTTGAAGTACAGGTTATTAAGTATATTTTATAATAGAGAGAATGAGATTAAATTTCTGCAAAAACTTCAATCTGAAGAACTCAACGTAATTAATAACAAAGAAAAGCATCAAGAATGGATTTGTTTTGTCCTGAAATAATTTCGCTTTGAAACTTTTTTCCTCTTGTCCATGTTTTCACCACCCAAACAATCTCACTCCTATTCTGAACTTTGCCTCAACTGGTAATCTATTCCAGAATGCTTCCTGTGGCGATTCTAACTGTTCAAGTTTCAAAGCTCCATGAGGCCTCTTGTTATACCACTGTACGAATTCTTCAAATGATTCAAACTCTCCTCTAAACCTTTGATATGTATCGAACCATTTCTCTATTTTTCCGTTTGTCTGAGGATGTCTTACCCTTGCAAGTATTGGTTTGATTCCAAGTTCTTCAATGCATCTTTTAAAGTCACTATCCCATGAACCATCCTTATTAATCCTGTGAGCTCCGAATTCACTTCCATGATCCATAATGAGCTCTCTTAAAGGGTATATGTCCCAGTACTCTTTAACAAGTTCATCAATCACTTTAATGGTGTTCTCCGTGTTGCAATGAACGTACTCTCCACCTGCAATTATCATTCTTGATGAATCATCAAGAATGGCACAGACTTGCAGTCCTAACAGGGGATTCTCATGCCAATCGATGTGTGCAGCAGACATGCTGTGTTCGCGTTCGTATCTACACCATTTTCTTCTCTGTTTCTTTTTTCGGTTTTCCTTGGCAAGGTCCATGCTAAGTAGATAGTTATGGATTCTGTTATGAGATATCTTACGATTATATTTGCCTTCGATGAGAATCTCAAGGTAACAGGCTCCAAACTTATAATCAGAGTAAGTTTGGTCAATCAATTCCTTATCAGAGGAGGATAAGGGGTTCTTTGGTCTTCCAAGATTAATGCCAACTTGAGGAAGCTGACCAGTTTCAACGTATTCTTTGTAGATCTGCTGAACTCGACGGGCTGAGATCCCCTGGATCTCAGCTATCGTCGAGGTAGATTCACCTTTCGATTTTTGAGCAATGATCCAACGTATCTTTTTTCCATTAAGTTTCACAAAAGATAAGGGATTACAACCGACATATTTAGCGCGAAATAATTTCGGGATAAAACACACCGAAATTTGCTTCCTTTACAATATCAACAATACTTGACGAGTCCTGTATGTATCTTCTCCCATCGACTTCGTGTTCAGAGAACTCATCGATCCATTCCAGAAGTTCCGGGTCAGCATTATCATCTGTCTTTATGATGAGATTTAACTGGTCATCACCTCCAAGGATCTCTCCCATATGTTCCAGTTCTAGCAGAGCAGGCATGTCCTGTGGGGCTAAAGCCTGAATATCAGTCTGGGTACCTACAAGACCATCTGCATAAAGACCACCTACACACAGGAAACCTGCTATAGATAAAACAAGAATAGGATTTCTCATTGAAAATGTAGAAATTGCCTTAAGAGCTTTTTCAAGGAAATCCGGTTCATGTTCTTCTTCAACAACAACTGTAGAATGAGTTTCATGATGTGTGGATTTCTTATTAAAACCAAGTCTTCCAAGGATGTTCATTTTGGATAATTTATCAAAACCATAGAGTACAGCGACTCCCAGGAATAGAGATGAAATGAAGCACATCACTATACCGGTAATCAGAAGTTTTCCAAAATCCTGTGTCATTGGAACTGTGGATGCGAACAATGAGGAGAAACCAAGAGCTGTGATTATAAGTGCATTCAATACTGCCGGTCCGGCGTGTTTGATAGTGTCAATTACAGCCTCGTCCTCTGTTTTCCCATGTGCATGTTCTTCCTCTATCCTGTTATGGAACTGGATGGAATAATCAATGCCAATTCCTATAAGAACAGGGAAAGCTGACATTGATACCATTGTCATCGGAATGCCGAGGAAACCCATTGCACCAAAAGTGAATATTATGCCTACAAGTACTATTGGAAGGGGAAGCAGTCTCCACCTGACATGCTTGAACACCAGGTATAATGCTACTATCATCAGAAGAACAGATAATGCAAGTAGCATTATCATAGTTGAATTCATCTCCTCATCCATCGCTATCCTGAACGCAGAATCTCCAGTAACGATCACGTTGTAACCAGCAGGAAAATTTGCAAGCTCAATGGAAATTTCTGTCTCCCTGAGGACTTCCTCTTTAGTGGAATCCGATACAGTACCTTCCATGATAACAGCCATTACAGCGTGTGTATCGTCAGGCATAAGAGCACTTGGCATTGTTGAAGCAATTATCCCATCAATCGTTTCCGAATCATCCGGGATCGTACTTCTGCCAGTCATCTGATAATTGACTTCTTTAATAATGGTAGAAGGCGAAGTTACTTCTACCACACCTGGTATTTTCTGAACAGAAAGATAAGCTCTGTCAAGAGCTTTCAAAAGCTCCGGTTCCGTAACATCACTACCTTCAACCATTACCACAATGGAATCGGTACCAAAATGATTCAGATACAGGTAATCATAATTCTGATACACTTTTGAGTTCTTACTGACAAAGGTATCCGTACCTGAAGCCATTTCTATTAACTGAGCACCCTGAAAAGAAATAATTATCAGAAGCAGTGCTATCAATATGATTGGTACTGTATTGTCCTTTACGAAAACACCCAGCTTTGGAAAAATATTTTTTATGATAAACACTCCTTGTGATTAATTCGGTATCAGCTTCCCGAAATTATCCGAATTCATCTTGAGATTGCGCATGTTAGGCACAGTACGCTTTGTTGAACGAATTCAGTCAATATCTTGAATGAATTCAGTCAATATATAGTTTACGACAACTACATTATTTTTATACATGAATTGTCCCAGGTGTAAAAGTTCCAGTCATAAAAAGAACGGGAGAATTGATGGCCGACAACGCTATTAAATTTCATAATTGCGGATACAATTATTCAGTAGAGATAAAATCAACTTCTAGCCCCACATCTGTTAAATGACAGACTTTACAACTCTATCTTGAAGGATTAGGATTTCGTTCAATTGGACGTTTTTAGATGTTAGTCATAGTTGGAGAAGTAATGGCAGATTATTGAAGAGTATATGCAGAGTTTCTCCCTAGAAACATTCATACTCGATCAAAAGCAGAAACATATACTGTTGAAGGATACAAAAGCATATTTAGGCATTTTTCTGTACAGCATTTTTAGTTCACCCGGTTTCTTCAAACTATTTTTTTTGTACTATTGAGTGATATCCGGATTGACCGATCACTCATGAGTTAAGTGAAAAAAATTAATTCTTAGCCAGCCCTCTCCAAACAATCTGGAATCCGTCTTCCATAGTCTTATTTTTATCCAGTGAAGAATCTGAATCAAAGATAAAGTTCACTACCGTTCTGCTAGCCTGATAAAACATTGCAATGATCAGCTCCGCGGAAAAGTCTTTGATCTCTCCCGTTTTAATTCCTTCATCCACAAGCTTGTGGAGGAAGACATACTCTTTCATCACTTCATCCCGCGTAAACTTTGTGATGTAGGGAGATGAGCAGAACTGCCCGACAAAAAGGAATTCTTCCTGATTGTCTACCCCCAATTGATTAAATTTGACCAGAGCTTTCTCAACTTGTCCTGGAAAGTGCTTTCTGCCTTGATCCCTTTTCCCATACAACGGCTTAGCTCTCCTTTTACCTCAAAATACAGGCTATTTATGAGATATTCCTTCGTAGGGAAGTAATTGAATAGAGTGCCTGTGGCAACCCCCGCCTCCTTTGAAATCTGGGCGGTTGATGTGCCGTGAAAACCCCTTTCCGTAAAGAGCATCAGGGCTGCGTCCACAATTGCGGTTTTTTTGTCCTTAACCTGCGGGTCCATATTTTAACTCTCGATTTCGAATAATGACTAATCAGTCATTTAGTCATTCATTTGTGTTTTTGTTATAATAACTTTACATTTCCTATCCCGAAAGTTCCTGCATCAAGATTCTTATGGTGTTGGAAACTGGACCTCAAATATCTGGACCTTTTGAACAGGTTTGCAGTGGGTTTCTACAGCCTTTTTCATTTTGCTTTTTGATCATTGCCTGGATTACGGCTTCGTAATCCAGTCTCATGCCCTCCACGGTTGCGCCAGCAACCAGCTTGCTCCTGAATTATATGAAAAAGATGAAGAAACAAAAGCTGAAGCCGCATTTTTTCTTTTTGAATTCACAATTTCAAAATTTCAGTGCTGTATATTTCGAATTGAAATTTCCTTTAAGTTCCTTGCCAGGTATAAAGCGATTTTTCATTTTGGCAGTTTTTCTGGGTAGGCCTCGCTGACACTTGGAAAATAACCACGGGAGATGCCATACCGGTTACTTCGGAAAAGTTCAAAAATGATTGGAGAAAAACCACCGTTAAAGTTCAGCTTGTTCTTACTTCATCTGCCCTTCCGGTTAACAAAACCATACGATCATGTTCAAGTATTCCGGGTTAGGAGTCTTTTTCAGGCTCTTTCGAACCTAAAAAACTTTCGGCCATTCACTATTTCTGATTCGGGGAATTACATTTGTAGTACATGAAAAGCTCCTCCCCCCAGCTCAGAGCTCCCGGATCCCAGGAACAGATGCCCTGCCTGGGAATGTTCCCATTCTTCTCGTAGAATATGATTGAAAAAAAGGTGTCTGTTAGGAGGATAGATGCAGGCACTTCATTCCCCGGATAGATGAAGACATCCGGATTTTCACTGTTCAGGAGTTTGCCTGCCTCTTTTCTGTATTCCTCAAAAAGTTTCCCGAATAAGGGGTTCTTCAATTCGATTACATCCTTTTCTTCAAGCAGTTCCTTCTGCATGCTTTTGAAAGCGGTTTCAGTTATTATGATGTTTGTGTCGATACCTCTCCCCAGAAGCTCTGAATAAAGGAACGGGATGTCAGAATGGAAGACCGAAGCAAGGAGCAGGACCTTACTTGAATTCAGAACCTCATTCAGGAAACCGCTCCGGAGCATTATGTTTTCTTTTTTAAGGGGCACGATTCTGCAACTGCCAAGTTCGTGAATCCTTTCTTTCAGGTAAGGGGGAAGGGAACTGAGATCATGGTTCTTCCAGTAATCCATATTCTCTTCGTAAAGCTCCAGGGTCCCGAGCAGACGTTCCATGTTTGCAACCACCACGGGTCCCATGCCCGAAAGCCGGTACGTATCTCCTTCCTTTGCCATCAGTCCTGTTTTCACAAGTTTATTTATCTGGGGGGTCATGGATTTCCAGGGAAAGTCAAAAGCTCCTTCATGCGTCTTCGGTTAAGTGAGGAATCATGATAAATTGCCTCCATTTTCGTAACAGTTCTCAAAAACTGTATCCCATTGGTGATTGGAACTGGATATCGATTTCATGTAAAAAGGACAAAATTTAAGGCGACTTTTGGTGCAAAATCGATATCCTTCAGGCAAGAAAATTCCTTAACCGATGACCAATGAAAGCTCCTTTGATATCTTCGGCACTTTTCGGGCCGTCGGCGAGGAACAAAAGCACATCCTTCCTTTTTTCAGAAAGGAATAGGATCTCTGTTAATGTTGATTTCATATCCATGTCCCTCGCTAGGCCTACAAATTTCATACATTGTCTATTTTTTACATCTTGCTTACTTTTCATACACTATTTGCATGCACCGTTTTTCAGACATTTACAGGTTCTGACAGCTGTCTCTTCCCGGGAAGCTTTCCAAAAATCTTCCCAAAGATCTCCATTTCTTTTCCCCTGTGCCCGTCCATGTAAATAATCAGGGGCGGGAAAAGCACAAAGGTCACGAACATTGCCAGGAGGACGTCGATAACCTGACCAGCCCGAAACTGCTGAGCATAGGGAACGACGAGGCTATCAGGGCTGAAAAGTCTTCCCCGTGTTTTTCCATAATCTCCCGGACTTCATTGTCCGAATCCGGGACTTTTGACCTTCCGGTAAGTTCATAATTTATCTGTTTAACAATGGATGCCGGGCTTATGACCCCTACAACCCCTGGCACGGGTTCAACCTACTGGCCCAGGCGATCGGTTGCTTTCAGGAGCGCCGCAGACCCGACATCATTTCCCTCGACCATGATAATGATGCTTTCGGTTTCGAAGGTATTCAGGAAAAGATGGTCATAGTCCTTGTACAGCTACGAGTCCTTTGACACCCGGTTTTCGGTCCCAGATGCCATCTATATTCGCTGAGCGCCCTGGAAAGACAGCAAAACCAGTACGCAGACAACAGCAAGGATAGTTGCTCGGTTGTTCTGGATAAATATCCCTAATTTTTCATATGTGTTTTTTATGGCTGGTTCCCCCCGCCGGGCTGAATCAATAAATTTCACTTTTTTGAATTGTTACCTCAGGAAAACTCCACAGCAAAAGCTATCTATCGTGTTTCCTGAAAAGAAGCTTAAAATATGACCTTTTTACCGAATATCGATTTGATTTATCTTTTGTCTGCCAGATTTCCTGAGCATCGATCCGATTTACTGGATTCGATTTACCTGCTGTTAGTCAGACCTTCTGAAAATCCTCCGATTCTCCTATTATCAATCGGATTACCTGAAAATATTAAGATTCACTGGACATTCTCTTTTAAGCCCAAACCAGCCTCCGGACTTTTCCGTGGTATCTGCTTGAATTCCCTACATCACATGCTCCACATTCCAGACTCAGAACTTTTAACTCGGAAGAGGTTTCGGCAAGGGAAAGAATTAGATCATCCCTGATCCTTGATATCAGTTCTTCAGGTTCCTTGGCCCGGTAACAGGTCGGCTGCCCGTCGATTATTTGCACGTATCCTTTTTCCTCCATTCTCCGGAGGACCTTGTAGATCTTGGATCTGGGAACCCCGCTTGCCTCGAAAATTTCCCTTGCGTTTGCCTTTTTCAGGCAAACAAGAACGGAATATATCTTGGCTTCGTTTTCCGTGAAACCGAGTTTCTGCAGGTTATCGATTATTTTCAGAGTCATGCTCTTTCCTCCGTGAAAGAAGTTAGAAATGAGATTTCAGCATCGATATTTTCCATTATTTTTGCCATGTTCCCGAGACTCAACTGTTTTTTGTTCTCGCCATACTAAACTCCTTTCGTGTATGTTAGACACAGTATATTACATTGAATGAATTCAGTCAATATAAAGTTTACGATAACTACATTATTTAGCATGAAAGTTCCGGAGTGCTTTCATTTTTGTGCCTGTAATTCGAAATTTCATGTGCGTTTTATATAGAATTGCCCCAGGTGTAAAAGTTCCAGTCATAAAAAGAAAGGTAGAATTGATAGTCGACAACGCTATTAAATGTCATGATTACAGATACAATTATTCAGCAGAGATAAAATCAACTGCTAGCCCCACATTTATTAAACGACAGGCTTTACAACTCTATCTTGAAGGATTAGGATTTCGTTCAATTGGACGTTTTTTAGGTGTTAGCCATGTTTCTGTTCAAAAATGGATTCGAAAATTGGGAGTGAATTCGAGGATCTAAAAAATGAAAATGACAGGCTGTCTCAAAACTAAAGTTAATTCTACAATTGTGTCAAATTTTTCTACTACAAGGTTAATTCATGTATAAATTTCTCTAATTTAGGTGGTCTTGTTTTTAAATTCAACGTTGTTCATTATCCAATTGTAGAAATGGTTTGAGTTTTGAGACAGCCTGATGAGGTAGCTATTGTGAAATTAGATGAGATGCGTACATATATTGGGAACAAAAAAATACTGCTGGATCTGGATTGCTGTTGATAGAGATGGGAAGAAATTCATCGACTGCTCTTTTGGCAGTAGAGGAACAAAAACAAGACAAAAACTCTGGAAAAGTTAAAGGCAAAAGAAGTTGGAGAAGTAATAACTGATTATTTGAGAGCATATGCAGAGTTTCTCCCCAAGAAACATTCATACTCGATCAAAAGCAGAAACATATACTGTTGAAGGATACAAAAGCATATTTAGGCATTTTCTGGCAAGAATAAGAAGAAAGTCAAAGTGATATATAAAAAGCCTTCAAAGGCTGAAATACTCTGTTTTGCTCTTGATGAAATACCGGAATAAAGAAATAGCTATGTTTGATTAATAATGCCAAAAGAAGAAAACTGGTATATTTTAATGTACAAAATAGACAATATAGCAAAAAATTTCCCACAGTTTAAAGCACAAAAGATCTTGTGTTTAGATGAGATTTTTCAACATTTCAAGAAGGTTGTAATTAATATATTTGTAAACTATATGTATTCAAAACTACTGTATTGAGAAAAACAGAATGTGTATTATATCGAAGTTCATCTCTCTTTTCATGAATGATACAAGACACTTTACTGCTCTTTGCTAGTGATACCACCTGATTTACTTACGCCTCCGGATCAGAAATCCCACCACGAAGTTGGAGACGTTTGCAGGTCTGAATCTAACAGGACTGTCTCGCCGATCATTGGAGCGATTATATTCACTTCTCTTATTTTTGCCTCTTTTAATGCCCTTTCTATTGGTTCATTCCAGGCATGATTAGCCAATGTAAATGCTCCCCAATGCATCAGCATCATTGTCTTACCACCTACATCCAGATTAGCCTGGATAGCTTGTTCAGGTACCATATGGAGATCCGGCCAATTACGGTCATATTGGGCACCTTCGATCAGGGTTATATCAAAAGGTCCGTATTTGTCTCCGATTTGCTTAAAATGTGGACCGTATCCGCTGTCCCCACTGGTATACACCCGGGTCTTATTTCCCAGGATGACCCAGCCTCCCCAGAGTGTGGTATCGATATTGAATGGATTTCTTCCTGAGCTGTGCCTGGATGGCGTCAAAGCAACAGTCAAACCCTGATACTCCGTTTCTTCCCACCAGTTGAGTTCCGTAATTTTTTCTTCCGGAATACCCCATCGGATCAGATGAGCACTACACCCAAGAGGAACAAAGAAATGCGATACTTTGTTATTTAGCTTTACAATGGACCGGTAATCCAAGTGATCATAATGGTCATGTGTAATAAGAACTGCATCGATTGGTGGCATTTCATCAATGAGATGCAGCATGATATCTTCACTGTATTCATATCTGTTTCTTCCCACAAATGAGACCGGTGAGACAACAGGGCCCAACATAGGGTCTATCAGTAACTGTTTATTATCTACGTTAAGCAGAAAAGCAGAGTGTCCGAACCATGTCAAACTATCGTTTTCACTGTTTATTTTGTTCCAGTCAATAACATAAACAGGAATTGGGCTTACAGGATTGCGGTCTTTAACTTCAGAAGCAGAAGTGTTGGTTGTCGATGTAGTATCTGAAGGATCTACAAATGCCCTCCTTGTTGGTACATCATTAACAAAATTGCCATCAACATAATTATCTAATTCCCGATAAGCTTCTTTTTGTTCTGTCGTTGGAATCCCGCCGAAAGCAGGGTGTATGTCCATGAATAGGATAATTCCAACACCCGATAGAAGCAAAAAGCAGAATGTGTATGCTGCAGCTTTCTTGATTTTGTTCATCCCCCACCCCCTATAATCCCATTTATCTCTGATCTTTTTTATTATTCCTGCTTACTTGAAAAAACTACCATATTTCCACTAACAAGCGTGGATTCAATACCCGGAAATCTGCAATGATCGATTATGAGCGCACAGTTTTCTAGTGAGATTCCACACTCTTTCAATTGGATTCAGATTCGGGCTGTACGGCGGGATAAATAGAAATCGTCATTTGGTGAATCACTTATCGGATATGGTCAATTTTTTTATCCAAGTAAAGCAACATCATCAATCGTTTTTTCACATACTGTTTTTAATACAAATTGCTGCGCTTCTTTCAAGTCCCTATCATTCGGATGCTTCTTAGCAATCCCGCCTATTTTCCCGAATATACCGTATGTATCCCAGCCCCTGCACTGAAAGTTCCCAATAAACGAAACATGCTTCTTTGCTAATATATCTTTTATTCCTTTTGTGTAATCCCTATATCCTAAGCCACAGGTAGCTACAAGGAATACTTTTTGTCCCTTTGAAAACAGGTTTTCCTCAATGCACTTCTTTATTCTTTCATGAAATGTATGGAAGTACACTCCTGATGCAAATCCGATTACATCATACCCTGATAAATCAGGTTTTATTTTCCTGGTAACATCAATAACATCTGCAGATATGACACTTGCCATTGCTTCTGCGATCTTCTTCGTATTCCCATGATGTACTGATGCATAAACAATAACTGCTTTCATTTATTTTCTCCCATTCATTATTTATCTCAATTCATGTGTTCAAAACTGTTCATTTTTCAGGTCACAAATCCACGTAAAATAAACAGTGAGGTCTCTTCGGGGCAATCGCAATTTTCATGATAGGACTCCTTCAGTTAATTAATTGATAAACAGTTGCAAATACAGGCGTCATAGCCTTTCGTCGATCCAGTCAAACAGATACTCCGTTGCGGTAGTGTAACCTCCCATTTGACAATGTGATTGGGAGGTTGTGGTCTCATCAAACAACATGTAGTGTTTGGGGCACTTTAATGCGTCAAAAAACTTTTTCGCCTGCCCGGGAATAATTTCAGCGGTTCCATCCATAACCAGAGTCTCACATGTAATCTTGTCTATTACGGATGTATTGTCATATTCCTCAAGGATCCTGAAGACTTCCTTTACGGACACACCATGTTTCCACGCGTAATCTTTCATCATAGAGTCAACAAATGATGGACGCAAAAACCTTGGCAGTTTACTCACAGGCTTTAATCTACTGATGATTGAACCTCCCCAACTGATATTCCCAGGATCAGCAATCAATAATTTGATCCTCTTTTCAAAAGCTGCGGCTCTTGGAGCCAGAAAACCACCGAAGCTCAATCCCATTAGTCCGATTCTGGAAGGGTCAATCCCCGGTATTGTCAGTGCAAAGTCTATCACCGGGCTTACGACATTCTCCCAGTCAGGCCTGAAGGTCATATTGTTGAGTCTCAGGGCGTACCCCTGCCCAGGACCATCATACACCAGACAATGGATTCCTCGTCTGATGGCGCCATCATACACCCAGCGTGTATCTTCGGCCCAGGTGTCCCTACCCGGTGTGATGATGAGCAGCGGAGCGTTATCTACTGCAACAGGAGATCTGTAGAAATGACCCGGAAGAAAACTGTTTTCATAAGGGATCTCAACATACTGCCCGGGATAACCAGATAATTCAAGGTACCGCTCATAGCACTTTGAGCTTGCACGTGCATAATCGCCGATACGCGAATCATTGGGCTGGCTAAAGTTCATCAGGGAGGCACGCCAGTAAGTTGACGCCCGAAGGAATGAAGTGGATGCAGTGATCTGTTTATCTGCCCGTTCCGCCTCTTCAGCTCTATATTGTAGACGTTGTGCCATGGCACCCCATGCGTTTATCCAACGCCCTTCATCGCCGGGTTTAAGATGACCGACTACTTCAAGAACCTCTCCGAGGTCCGACATACCGTATGGCATCAGGCCGAGGAGATGTTTCACTAAGGCATCCATCAGCATATTCTTACTGTACTTGGTGTTTGTCCAATGTGGCTCTGAACTTAAGATCTGTGAAAGATCCGGTATCGTATTCACTTCGCTCATTCCGCCTCTTCCTTCTGATGTATTGTTTTCTTTTTCCATAGACCAATTTCCTCCACATGTTCCTGATAGCATTTCCCTTCACAAGCGGAAAGCCGTCATAATCGGGACATCTTGTTAAACGAATTCAATCAAGCTATTGAATGAATTCAGTCAATATAAAGTTTACGACAACTGCATCACTTTTTATGCATGAATTGCCCAGGTGTAAAATATCCAAAATGTGAAAATGAGGTAGCTATTGAGGAATTAAATGAGATTCATACATATAATTGGAGAGCATATGCAGAGTTTCTCCCCAGAAACATTCATACTGGATCAAAAGCAAAAACATATTGGAAGAATGCAGCATCAATCAATTGTTTGTTTTACATACGGTTTTTAATACAAATTCCTGTGCTTCTTTTAAGTCCCTATCATTCGGGTGCTTCTTAGCAATCCCACCTATTTTCCCGAATATACCGTATGTGTCCCAACCCCTGCACTGAAAGCTCCCCATACACAGAACATCCTTCTTTGCCAATGTATCTTTCATTCCTTTTGTGTAATCCCTGTATCCTAAGCCACAGGTAGCTACAAGGAACACTTTCTGTCCCTTTGAAGACATGTTTTCCTCAATGCACTTCTTTATTCCTTCATGAAATGTATGGAAGTACACTCCTGATACAAATCCGATTACATCATACCCTGATAAATCAGGTTTTATTTTCCTGGTAACATCAATAACATCTGCAGATATGACACTTGCCATTGCTTCTTCAATCTTCTTCGTATTTCCATGATGTACTGATGCGTAAACAATAACTGCTTTCATTTCATTTCCTTTTTTCAACATATACCAGGCGGCTTATTTTTGTCTCTTTCTTATACGCACTAAGAAACTCTGTCATCCTAATTTGATGGTAAACCAAGAACTTTAAAAATAATGTGTATAAGTATCTGTTCTTTTTCTGTTTTAACGGCTAAATCGTCCGTACTATCAGAGAAACCACTTAATCCACGTAAAATAAACAGTGCACTCTCTTCTGGGTAATCGCAATTCCATGAACCGTCTGAATTACCCTGCTTTATTAGAGACAACAGTATTGGCATAGCAACTGCTGCTTTTTTAATAGAACAGTATTCAATTATTGCGACATCACTGGATATACTCGGCATAAGCTTTCCGAAATTATCCGAATTCATCTTGAAACTCAGCAGCATAGTTAGCTTTTCAAGTGCTGTACTTTCTGTCCTATTCATGACAGTTTCCATTTCTTTTTGCTTTTCTTCTGCCAGTTCATCAATAACTGCATAAAGCATTTCTGTTTTTGACTTAAAATAATGATACACAAGTCCCTGTGCCACGTTCATTCTCTTTGCAATATCTGATATTTGTGTTTTATCAAACCCATTTTCCATAAAGAGCGCTTTCGCAGTGTCTATAATCTCCTGATGGCGCTCTTCAACTGTTTTTGTTACTCTTGCCATATTAAGCTCCTTTCGTGTATGTTAGACAAAGTATATCTCATTGAATGATTTCAGTCAACATAAAGTTTACGATAACTACATTATTTCTATACATTAGGAGTTACGCACTTGAAATGTAAAAACAAGCACATGGGGCTTTATCATGAATATTGCGATTTAGATAGTATGATGTCTCATGCCACTGCTTTTTTGTTCAACTGCGTAAGTCCTATGATATAAAGACACTTTACTGTTCTTTGCTAGCGATACCACCTGATTTACTTGCACCCCTAAATCAGAAATCCCACCATGAAGTTAGAGGCATTTGCAGGTCTGAATCCAATAGAACAGTTTCACCGATTTGAGGAGCAATTATGTTCACTTCTCTTTCGTTTGCTTCTTCCAGCGCCCTTTCTATTGGCTCATTCCAACCATGATTAGCTAATGTAAATGCTCCCCAATGCATCAACATCATGGTCTCACCATTTACATCCAAATTGGCCTGGACAGATTGTTCTGGTACCATATGAATATCCGACCAGCTCGGATCATATTGGGCACCTTCGATTAAGGTGATATCAAAAGGTCCGTACTCCTTTCCTATTTCCTTAAAATGGATGTCGTATCCGGTGTCTCCGCTAGTATATAATCGAGTGTTATTTCCAAGAATGACCCATCCACCCCATAGGGTAGTATCAATATTAAACGGATCTCTTCCGGAGAAATGTCTGGCTGGTGTCAAAGCAACGGTTAATCCCTGATACTCCGTTTCCTCCCACCAATTGAGTTCAGTAATTTTTCCTTCCGGAATACCCCATCGAACCAGATGAGCACTAACCCCAAGAGGAACAAAGAAATGTGATACTTTGCTGTCTAGTTTTACAATAGATTGATAGTCTAAGTGGTCATAATGATCATGTGTAATAAAAACTGCATCAATAGGCAGCATTTCATCAATAAGATGCAGCATAATATCTTCACTATATTCATATCTTTTAATTCCCACAAATGAAACCGGCGAGGCAATAGGACTCAACATAGGGTCTATCAATAGCTTTTTATTATCAATGCTAAGCAGAAAAGCAGAGTGTCCAAACCAGGTCAGGCTATCATTTTCACTTTTAATTTTGTTCCAGTCAATAGCAGAAACCGGAATTGGGCCGGTCGGATTGCGGTCTTTAGCCTCTGAAGCAGAATCCTCATCCGTTGATGAAGCGTCTGAGGAATTTATAACCAACTCTGTAGGATCCTCATTAATAAATTTCCCATCAACATAATTATTTAAATGTTGATACATTTCTGTTTGTTCTTTTGTTGGATGCCCACCGAAAGCCGGGTCTATGTTTATAAATAATATAAGAGCTGCACAAAACAGAAGTAAAAAGAATAAGAAATGTAACACGATCTTTTTGAGTTTAATTATTTTTGCTCTTTCAACCACAAGAACTCTAATTTTTCTAAACACCATGTATAGCTCCAATAATAAGGTATTATAGATGAAAGTCTATAATAAGCCCTGTTGTAATTGCAAACAGAATTGTGAATAACAGGTAGATACCGAATTGCCTGGAACCAAGAACAATTTTCACAGCCCCAAGATTCGTTATCTTTGTTGCTGGCCCCGTTATCATAAATGCTGCGGCAGCACCCATACTCATGCCATGTCGCAACCACTCAAGCAGCAAAGGAATGGTTCCTCCGCCACACACATATAGAGGTACCCCTATCGTTGCGGACATCAACACGCCAAATCCTCGCTGACTTCCAAATAGGCTTGCAAATGCGTCAGGAGACACGTAGCGCTGAAAAAGTGCCGAGAGAGCGATACCAATAAGAAAATAGCCTCCCGTTGCCTTGACATTTCTCCAGATGTTTTTTAACAGGCGAATCAGCATATTGGGATCTGTATCTCGATTTGCCGGTTCTGCAAATCCGGAAAAATTAAAAAAATTCTTGTTTAGGAAAAAGAACCGGACACAAAGCCCCGCCAGGATACCGCAAATTAAACATGAAACAAAACGTATGATGAACGCTGTCCTGCCGAGAGCGGCGCTGTAAATGAGTAGCTGGGGATTCAGCAAAATGGAGCTCATCATAAAAGCGGCCAGCCAGTCATCTCTCATGCCTTTTTCGGAGAATGAAGCAGCGATAGGTATGGTTCCGTACATACAAAGAGGAGAGGCGATTCCGAGCAGGCCTGCCGGAACCACCCCAAATACCCCAAGACGTTTGTTTTGAATTGAAACAAACAACCTGTGGATCTTGTCCTTACCAAATACGGAAATTACCGAGCCCAGGAAAATGCCAAATGCCCAGTATTTTGCAATTTGGTTGAATTGGATGCTGAAGTAGTACCAGAGATATATAAACTCC
Source organism: Methanosarcina acetivorans C2A (assembly GCF_000007345.1). Lineage (NCBI taxonomy): Archaea > Methanobacteriati > Methanobacteriota > Methanomicrobia > Methanosarcinales > Methanosarcinaceae > Methanosarcina > Methanosarcina acetivorans. Next base: position 433,849 of record NC_003552.1, read on the forward strand.
CTCTGGAGTAAATCAAGCATCCAGCATCACCAATTCATACTCCTGACTACCCAGACCAAGCCCATCGGCATAATCAAGGATATGCGTACCATTTCTTGATTCCATGCGCTCGATAAGATCCTGTCCATTAGGAGCTGCATAAATCTGGTCAACACTTGCTTGATCTAATGCAACAGGGTCTAAAGATGCCATAATTCCAATATCAGCCATTGTAGGCTCAGCAGGACTTGAGTCACAATCACAGTCTACAGATAATCTATTTAAAACATTTATGTAAACTACATTGTCTCCTACTTCATTCATAAAGGCTCCATTAGCCTCTGCCATAGATTCTAAGAACTCATCTTGAGGAGTTTCTGAGATTTCAGCCCACATTTGCTCGACAACATTAGTTCTTCCAGCTGTATGGACATAGGATTTTCCATTAGGAGAGGCGATTCCAATAGCAACATTCTTTAATGCACCACCAAAACCACCCATTGCATGACCTTTGAAATGAGAAAGAATAAGCCATGAATCATAATTTTCAAAATGAGAACCTACAATAAACTCATCAAGATGTTGTCCAACTGGAACTGAAAGAGAAATCTCACCTTCTTCATCCATAATATCTGTTGGAGCGATTGCAGTAAACCCATGATCAATCATAACTTGTTTATGCATTGCTGTTTCAGCACGGCGGCCACCGTAAGCCGTATTACATTCAACAATTGTTCCATTCACCGACTGTACCAGATCTTTAATCAGATCAGGCGAAAGATAGTTGTGACCTCCAGGCTCGCCCGTACTGATTTTTACCGCTACATTTCCGGTAACATTACGGCCCAGTGCTTCGTAAACAGCCATTAGCCCTTCCGGACTGATATCAGTAGTCATATAGACTTGTGGTGCCCCATCCGCTACGCTTTCCGGAGCAGCCATCGCTTGAGACTCCTCACCAGAAACGCTATCTACTATCGATGGTTCAGAAACATTCTCTGAGATGTTACTTTTGGTGTTATTGCTTTCATTCGTGACGCATCCTGCAATCAGGAAAAACATCAGGAGGGAAGCTAACAGAATAGCAAAATGTCTTTTCATATTTCCTCCTCACATTTGAATCATGCTCTTTGAAGTTATTATAAATGTAAAGCATTCAAGTAATGCCCAAGCGGATGCCTTTTATTTCCTGTTTATTTGGTATGAAAGTCCATGCGTACTTTCATCTTTTTGTGCCCGTTATTCGAAGAATTTCATGTGCGTTTTTATATAGTGTATTTCTTAATCTGGTATGCGACTGACTGATCACTCATAAAAAGAGTGAAAAAAAATTAATTCTTAGCCAGCCCTCTCCAGATAATCTGGAATCCATCTTCTATAATCTTGTTTTCATCAAGAGATGGATCTGAATCAAGGATAAAATTCACTACCGCCCTGCTACCCTGATAAAACATTGCAATGACCAGCTCCGCAGAAAAGTCTCTGATCTCTTCCGTTTTTATTCCTTCATCCACAAGCTTATGGAGGAAGACATACTCTTTCATCACTTCATCCCGCGTAAACTTTGTGATATAGGGGGATGAGCAGAACTGACCGACAAAAAGGAATTCTTCCGGATTATCTACTCCCCATTTGACTAAATTTGACCATATTTTTCTTAATTTATCCTGAAAGGTACCCTCAGCTTCGATATCCTTCCCCATAGCCTGGCTTAACTCTCCTTTAACCTCAAAATATAGGCTGTTTATAAGGTCTTCCTTTGTGGGAAAGTAATTAAAAAGGGTGCCTGTGGCTACACCTGCGTCTTTTGAGATTTGTGCGGTTGAGGTGCCATGAAAACCTCTTTCGGTGAAGAGCTTCAGGGCAGCATCCATAATTGCTGTATTTTTGTCTTTGATCTGTTCTTTCATGTATTCTCTCTACAATTGACTGATTAGTCAGTTATGATCTAATATTATGTTATTATAAATACTTAATGGTGCTTTTACTTAACTCTTGCTAAGTGTTGTAGTACACAGGAGATTTTTGGCAACTATAAGATAATGGGCACTTTATGATAATACCCTTCACGATAAAAATCTTCCAGAATAAGAAAGGCTTCTGGGAAAATGACCCTTACTCCTAAAAAAGGTAAAACCGGGCTTCAATTCCTGAAGCAGGTTTTTGTCTTATCTTCACAGTACAGTTTTTTCGAAACAGGGGACAGAGGCTCGTTATCCAGTCCAGGACCACTGTCATTGAAATTGATAGTAAAGTCCTTTATGCCTTTCAGGGCCCTTTCTTCAATCAATTCCTTGATTTCGTACATGGAAAGCTTCAGGCCCGCTTCCCTTACCCGGCCTGCCAGTTCCTTAAGTTCTTCGTACTCCACCCGGGCAGAAAGGGGCTTTTGATCTTTTCCTATAACTATTTTTAGATCAATTTCCCCTTCCCAGAGAGGCAGGTCATTTTCGTCCCTGAAAGAAAGGCAAAGCTTCCTCAGCTCGTAGTTAAAGGGGTAATGCTCGGTCTTCAAAAGCCTGACTCCGAGAGTACCGGTTTCCAGGGCCATGAACTCGGCAAGGGAATCAAGAGTTTCTTCCTCACCGTCAATAAGGAAAATATACTCAGGCCTGCCCTTCTTTGTAAAGGCAGGTATTACATGTACGTTTTTAGCTCCAAGTTCCATAAGTTCTTCGATCAGATAAGGGACCTGATCGCAGGTGATATTATCAATGTTAGCCATCAAAAGCAAAAAGAGACCTCCCGTTGATTTCCATAAAGGAAAAAGGCAGAGGTGAAAAAGAGGTTAAGCCTATAACTTAAACCCTTTCTCCTCTGCCCGGTTCAGGACGTTTTTTGTGGATTGGTGTGATTTCATCCGGACGGTACTCAGATACCTTCCATGGATTCCATTATTCTGACTGCCAGTTTTGCAACGTCCACAGCCTTTTCCCGGGCTCCCGGAATTGCAGCTGAACAGGACTTACCCCCCTTTTCCGCAAGCTTTGCAACATCTTTCGGGTCGGTAACTTTCATTGCAGCTGCAACGGCTGCAGGTACCGTGATATTGATAATTGAGTGCCCCGAAAGCTGAAGTTCGGAGACGGGTATGGCTGCGAGAGGAATGATTTCCAGAAGATCTTTTCGATCATTGAAAATAGCATCCGGGATCACGTTCTGTCCAAGCCCCAGCAGTTCGAAAACCTTACCGTCTATAGTTAATTCAATATCGGCATCGGTGTCAAACCCATAATACGAATTCGTGAAGGGATGGCACCTGCGGGCACCTCCGACCAGTTTTTTGATTTCAATCTTGATATCGTGCCCTGTCATAGCCCCGAGCATCGCAGCTGCCCTGGTTTCAACAGTTTTCTTCCTTTCCAGGTCCAGTTCCATCACGACGTCCTCTACCGACTTTCCGGCTTTTATGTCTTCATATGCCTTTTTTGCCCTCCTGACAATGGCAGCTGAGCGAACACCGTCAGTCCCGAGGATCATGGTACGTGTAATAGGGCCTCTCCTGACCTGTTCGGTTTTTCTTGCAATCGTATTAAGGGCAACCGCAGCGATTTCCGGGTCAAGCCATTCGTTCTTTTTTACTTCTGCAACGATATCTGCAGCCTGTTCGGTATTGCCTTCGAACTTAATCAGGGCTCTCAGGACAATTATGGCATCTGCAGTCATATGCCCCAGAGGAGGCATTATAGGTCCGCCGGAAAAACCTGCCCCTATTTCGACAGACTCTTTAAAAGCACACAGCATCTCGCCAAAAGACATCATCCCGACAACAGTGGGAGCTCCTATGTCTTTCAAGATGACCCCGAGGTCTCCTACCAGCCTGAAGGAGTCATATTCTTCGTCCGTGCCGCGCATATGGAGCTTTTCCGGGATGCCTGCAGCCTGGCAAGCAGCTTTGCCTGCAAGATAGGCACTATTTACTTCAAAAAAGCCTCCGTATTCCTCCCCCACAAAAGCATCAGGGTGAACAATTTCAAGAGCTGCTGCGGCTCCGAGAATGGCCGAAATTATAGGGCTTGCGGAAATCCCTGCCCCCCAGTAAGCCTGCATCATAGCTTCAGTGCCAACTCTCGCCGAATTCATGGCAACTTCAGGAAAACCGATGTCTTCCCCAAGAGTGTTGTGTCCATAAAGAGGACCCCCGGCAACACCCAGAGGAAGCTTCCTTCCATCTATACGGGTTAGTTTGCCTTCTGCCATGGCGTTGTAAATAGCCTGAACCGCCGCAAAGCCCGATACCTTATTGTTGGACTTGGGAGTGGGAACTGCTATAACTCCTGTCCTGTCAGCTCCGGCAATCATACGTGCAAGAGCCCCAAGTTTCCGGTTTCCTGCAGGAACCCCGGCCTGGGCATTGGAGCCTGCAAAATAGCAGATCGTAGCTGCAAAAAGGGCTGCATTTGCCGGGCTTGCTCCGGCTTCTTCCGCAGCTTCAATGCCCTTCTTGAGTACGTGATCGATTTCCAGGCTGCCGCTATCTTCGTCGGTAAGCTGGATATTCACACCCCGGAAAAGCTCCGTAGAGATAGCGTTTGCAGCACAGATAGCACCTATATTTGTCATCCCATGGCCTTTGGTAAGGGCTTCTATTCTATCATTTGTAAGATTCTGGATACTTGATATTGAAGCCATTACTGCGGCATATACTTCGTTATTCAAAAGATATCGCCTCCTCCAAAAAGTAAATTTAAAGTATTTCCCCTCAATAGTTTAAAATAAGCCATGTAAATAGTTATGTATTAACACTGTGACTACCGCAAGAAAATAAAAATCTGGATAGAAAAGTAGATCAAAATCAAGTAAAGATGTGTAAATTTCCGTCATAAACATTGAAAAAGTATGGAACGGAAAAACCTCGGAAACCCTGCATTGCATTGAGAATGGGAAAAATGTGGAAAACTTCGAGTAAAAAATATCATCGATACATTTAAAAATCCGAATTGTCAATGTGTAGAGATCATCATGCTCATAGTACTCTCATTAGGCGGTTCAATTCTCGCAAAAAACCTTGATTCGGATCGTTTTTTAAAATATGCAAATGTTCTGCGCGACATATCCAAAAAACATACACTGCTCGTAATAACTGGCGGTGGGGAAGCGGCACGGAACTATATCGGTGCTGCAAGGGCTATGGGAGCAGATGAAGTAACCTGCGATTACATAGGCATCGATATCACTCGTCTGAACGCAAGACTGCTTATTGCAGCTCTCGGGCCCGACGGATACCCTGAAATTCCCACAAACTATCTTGAAGCTTCAAAAGCCATAAACTCAGGAAAAGTCGTGGTAATGGGAGGAGTTACCCCCGGTCAGACCACGGACGCCGTAGCTGCAATCCTTGCCGAGTATCTGCGGGCAGACCTCCTGACAATTGCAACCTCAATTGACGGAGTTTATTCTTCTGACCCGAACTGCGACCCGAGTGCGGTCAAATACGATAAGATCTCTCCTGAAAAGCTCATAAACATAGTAATGGCAATTGAGATGAAGGCGGGCTCCAAGTCCCCTGTAGACCCGGTAGCTGCAAAGATCATCGAACGTTGCAAGCTCGACGCCCTAGTTATGGACGCCCGGGACCCTTCCCTGCTTGGAGAAATTCTGGGTGAAGAGGTAGCCAAGAAATCTCCGGTTTCCTGCGGGACCTGGATTACGGCAAGAAAATAAAAAACCTGAAGCAGGGCTTTTGAGCCTTTCTCCGGGGAATTAAACCGAACTCCGATATATCAAAAACCGGCTTCAAATACATCAAAACCTAAACATAGAGGTTCCTACATACATTCATATTGCAGAGAGCCAGATAGGTCTCCGACTCTGGTTCCCGGCAGTTTTTGGAAAAAGGAGGAACCGGGCTTGATTCTGCCAGGAAAAAAGAACTGTTTAAAACAGAGAGATTTTACTTTCCGTTTATTTTCTTTAATTGCATTCCTGATATTCTTCTGTGTCCAGGCAGGACCTGTTTCAGCAGCGAACGGGACAGCTGTCGGAGCGGAAAATACCCTTATTATTGATTTTTTCTCGGACCATGACCTGAGCGACGCAACGGTCAGGTTTGAAGAGTCCCTTGAAAACGTTTCTCTTGTTTTTACCCTCAGCTCGGGAAAAGAAATTCTGAAATCGGAAACTTTCAACCTTGGCTCCGTAGAAGAAGGACAGGAAATTACGAAAGTCCTTTTCTGGGAGCTTGAAGAGGACTATGGGAAAGACCGAGACTCCTATACGGCACAGATTTTTGTAAAGGACGGAAGCAAAACACTTGAATCCCGAAAACTTTCCTTTTCTTACAATAACCAGTATCTTTCAAACCTCAAAATCGTGGATTTCTCTGCAGACTCCGAAAAAGCTTCCGTTCTGATAACCCTTATGAGCTCTGCAAATCTCGGATTCGTTCAGATGCCCGAGCCCGCCATGGTAGACCTGGACCTTAAACTCCTTTCAGGTACGGACATAATATACTCCGAGAAGACGGAAAACGTCCCCGTAACGGACGCATACTATAAAGCAATTATCTGGCCCTTCCTGCTCGAAAAAGACCGAAATTACACAGCCCTCCTGAAGTTACATTCCCACTCCCCTGACATTACCACGGCTTATACATCGGACTTCAGGGCCGGAGAAAAAGTGGAAATCATCGATACGGACATCGATGTGGACGAATACGGAGCTAGCGTTACGGTCGCAGGGAAATCCCAGGTGCCCTTTGACGGAGTCATCAGGGTCGTGCTGACTCCTGAAGACGGAGACGTACAGGTCTTTGAAGAAACTGCCGATATCCTGACCGCGGGAAAAGAAGACACCGTGGGAATTATCTGGCAGGGAGTTCCCAGAGGAGACTATAATGTGAAAATATATGCGTTAAACCTTGATGGGGAAGTCCTTGACAGCCACGAAACAGTTCTGCGGGTATTTGAGCCAGTAGCCGAAATAACCCAATCGGAAGAGTCACCAGCCTTCGGGATTAAGACAGCATTTGGAATTTTCCTGTGTTTTGCAATTTTGCTGGGGAGAAAAAAGAGAGGGAGAAAAGAAGCACGCTAAGTGTTCTCGATAAGTCCAAAACAACAGCTTACACTGACAACTTAAAACGCATCCGTATACGGGATTACTATGTTTGACCTGATCATCCGAAACATAACGAACAGGAAAGTCCGGAGCGCACTGACAATCTGCGGGATAGCCCTCGGGATTTTTGCTGTTATAGTTATGGGCGCAATGTCCGAGAATTTCCACCAGACTTTTGAGCGTTCCATGAGTGTAACCAGCGATAAGATCCGGGTTTTTGCCGAAAGCGGGGTCTTCGGAGGAGGGCTCACGGACGATAAGGTAAGCGATGTGCTTCGAGTAGCCGGGGTAAAAGATGCCTACGGGCTTTTAATGACCACCTTTGATGAGGACAAGATGGGAATGACCGGAAAGCAAATCCTCGGTGTCCCTCCTGAAAAGTCCAGCGTTGCCCTTAACCCGGTGGAGCTGAAAGCAGGCCGCTTCCTCAATCCCGGGGATTCCTACAGTGTGGTCGTCGGGAACAACATCAAAAGAGAATACGAACTAGAAATGGGCAGCAAATTCGAAATTCATGATAAATATTTTACCGTGGTTGGGATCCTTGATTATACGGGCTCGATCTTTGACAACGCCGTTATAATCCCCCTTGAAACTGCCCAGGACCTTTACAGCGTGGGAAATTCCGTATCCTACATCTTTGCCGTGCCTGATGAGCGAGTGGATGCAGAGATGCTCTCCAAACGCATCGAGTTAAGCGTAAAAGGCACAAGTACCCTTTCTCCGGGAGAACTTGAGGTGCAGGCAAGACAGTCCTTTATGATTTTCAGCGTGATAACGATCAGCTCAGGGCTCCTTGCAGCAATCATAGGCGGGCTCTGCGTGATGAATACGATGCTAATGTCCGTTGCCGAGAGAACAAGGGAATTCGGAATTTTAAAGGCCATTGGCGCAGAAACCCGGGACATCCTGCTCCTTACCCTTGGAGAAGCTTCATTCATGGGGCTTTTAGGGGGAATCCTTGGAATTATAGTTGGGGTCGGGGCTGTCCAGATCATGAATGCCTGGCTTGAAACGACAAGGATTGTGCTTTTCCTGATAACCCCCAGACTTCTTGTAATTTCCATGCTTTTTGCCTTGCTGATAGGGGCTCTTTCGGGGCTTTATCCGGCTTACAGGGCTTCGAAGATGAGTCCAATGGAGGCTTTGAAGCATGCGTGAGATGGGGGATAAAGAGCTGAAAAAATACCTGATTTTCCCGAAGACTTGACAGTACCTGCAAAGATATATGTTATAACATATAGGCACCTATAGGATACTATGGCAGCCACAACTACAATTTGTCTTGAACCTGAAGTAAAAGAGTTACTTAATGGATTGAAGATCCATCCGCAGGAATCTTATAACTCTGTCGTGAAACGATTGGCTACCAATGCTTATGACTGGGAGCCGCTGAGTGAAGAGTCAATCAAACAAATCGAAGAAGGACTGCGTGATTATAGAGAAGGCAAGTTTTTTACTCATGAAGAAGTCTGGGGAGAAATCGAAAAAGAAAGAAGAGGAAGGACCGGGAAAACAAAGGTTGAAGAATGTACCGAATAATTTATTCTCCTGCAGCTAAAAGAGACTTGAAGAGGTTGCCTGCAGATGTTCAGGATCGCGTGCACGATGCTCTTGAAGAGATAGCAGATGATCCTTATGCGCATGTCAAGAAGTTAAAAACTCCTTATAATTCTCCTATTTTTGCTTATAGAGTCGGCAAGTACCGGGTAATTATGTCGATCCATGATTTTGAACTGATAATCCTGGTTCTCGAAGTCGGAGACCGGAAAAATATCTATAGAAAATTCTGAGCCAAAACTTCAAGAATGCAGAGATTTTACAATAAAACTCGTTTCCGATGAAATTTTACCATCAATTACAGCAAATAAAAAGCTGAGGCATGAAACATTTAAATTAGATATTCTGAAAACATAGATTGTTATCAAAAGATGAGCTTCGAAGACGATCCCAATGGAGGTTTTGAAGCATGCCTGAAAAAAATGGAGGGCCCGATGTCGGCAGAAAAATCCGGAAATAATGGACAGAACAACGGACAAAAAATCATCATGCAGGTTGAAAACCTCTCCAAGACCTATATGCAGGGGAAAATTCCTGTCCATGCCCTTCGCTGTGCCTGTATAACCGTAAGGAAAGGAGAGTTTCTTGCTATCATGGGACCTTCTGGATCAGGGAAATCAACTCTTCTCGCCCTGATAGGTACCCTTGAAAAAGCCACGGACGGGAAAGTCATTCTTGAAGGGACAGACCTTACCTCAGTTCCGGAAAAGCTGCTTCCGAGCGTGAGAAGAGAGAAAATCGGCTTTATTTTCCAGCACTACAACCTGATCCCTACACTTTCTGCCCTTGAGAATGTGGAACTTGCAATGCGCTTTTCGAGGGTGCCAAAAAAAGAGAGGAAGGAAAGAGCAAAAACCCTGCTTGAAGACCTGGGCCTGGGAGACCGCCTGAACCATAAACCCACCGAGCTGTCCGGGGGAGAGCAGCAAAGGGTTTCTATTGCAAGGGCACTTGCGAATAAACCTGCCCTGATCCTTGCAGACGAGCCGACAGGAGAGGTGGACAGCAAAACCCGAGATTCTATTGTGCGGGTTTTCAAGGAATTAAGCCAGAAGGGACAGACAATTCTTGTAGTAACTCACGACCCTGAAGTTGCAAAGGAATGTTCAAGAGTGCTCAGGATTACGGATGGAACGATTAAAGATTATTAGGCTACAGGAATTAAAACAATTATAGTAAAGAGCTCGTCCTAAACCCATTTAAAAAGGTGATAAGGGGTGATCAGGGTTCAAAATGGCTCAATTCGAAACTTGTGCTAAGATTATTTTTCGTACATGGAAACCATAGTGATTATAAAAATCAATTACGTTTTCATTTTCACCTCCTACAGCGACTATTTTTGATTTTACCTTATTTTTATCCAGCCATTCCAGGGCATTTTCCATCAATTGACTTCCAATTCCATGTTTGCGATATTCTTTTTCCACATACAGTGAGTCTATTTCCCCTATCATTTCTGTATTAATTGTGCTAATGCAGTATCCAATATATTGTCCTGTATCTTTATCTTTTACTAAGTTAACTCTCATAGCCACTTTTGAATCATCTGTTAATTCGTTAACTCTATCTTGAAATCTTTTATTCTCATAAGTATCTTCAAAATGTTTCGATTTATTTTTGTGGTAGATTATAAGACTCTGCCATAAAGGTTCTATTAAAGATAGTGATTCCTGTGCGCCTTCTATATATTCAACATTAATCATGTTTTTTCCTTCTTGTTATTTAGCGCAGTACGCCCTATATGTCTATATATCTCTTTAGACATCCTAGATCTCTTCAAACTCCCAGCCCAGGTGCTCTTTTATGACGGTATATGCCATCGCAGGCGGGATGATTCCAATATCTGTTACGATCATATCGATGTATTCTGCAGGGGTGAAGTCAAAAGCCGGATTTCTTACCTGTACGTGAGGGAGATCTGCAAGGACGGAAGGGGCGACTACTTCGTCTGCAGCCCTTTCTTCGATTTCTATCGGGTTTCCCACAATGGTGCTCGGGCTGAACTTGAAAGTTTCGGCAGCTACCATAAAACTTTTTCTGGCTTCGTGGGCGGCAAGAGCGAGCTGAGAAGTCCCTATCTTGTTTACAAGAGCCCCGTTGGCTGCAATTGCGTCCGCCCCAACGATAACTTTGTCCACGCCTTTCATGTAGTAACGTACGGCAGAGTCCACGATCAGGGTTGTTGGGATGCTAAAATCGTTAAGGTGCCGGATCGTCAATAAGCCCTGACGCCGCGGGCGGCTTTCGGTAGCGATAACTGAAATATCCTTTCCGGTATCAAAGGCCGTGGTGATTATGGAAAGAGCAGCATGCGAGTTGCAGTGGGTCATAATAACGTCTCCGTCCTGAATTCTTCTCGACCCTATTTTTCCGATTTTTTCAAGTGCGCGGTCTGCTCTTTTAATAAAAAGGTTTGCATTTGTGATGATTTCCTGTCTTGCTTCTTCCACATTTCCCGAAGAATACCTTGAAGCAAGTTTTACGGCGTTCGGAAGGGAAACAGCTGTTGGGCGGGTACTGATAAGAAAACTCGAAACTTCCTGGATGCTGGTTGCAAACTCCTCCATTGAAGCGACCTCCAGCCCTGCAGCGTAATCCCTGATGGCTTCAGCGGCTGCTTTTGCAATCCTGCCTGCACCCCGGACTTCCATTGTCCGGATCTTTTCTGCGGTTTCCTGAACTTTTTCCATAATATAGAGGATAGATAGAGTCCGATTTATAGCTATCTTCCGGCAAAGTCCGGAGATTTAACCCCGGATTATTTAAATTCAAACCCCGATTATTTCTTCGGACCTGTCCCTGTAGTAAGCAAAAAGATCTTCTCCCCACTGAAGACCAGCGGGATCGAAGCACAGAACATCCTGTTTATGGTCAAAAGTGCCGTCTGAAAAAGGAAGTGTTAGAGAGAGGAACCTGTCAGTAACAACATGAGAAAAATCTATTTTTTCGTCACATACATAGAAACTGGAATTAGACAACTTTAGAAATTCTCTTAATTCAGTTTGATATTCCTCTATTACTCTCCCGTAAACCGTACGGGTAACAAGAAGAGAAATATCCGCCCCCTTTGCTGCGAAAGAGAGAAAAAGATACGGGTAAAGTGGATGAAAAATAGAAGCAATACCCCTGATCCTTCTTGATACTGAAAGTTTTTCCACAAATTCCTTATGAGGTTCAAAGAGATGGGTCCAGTCAGGAGGTTCGGAAAATGTGCAGTTTTCCAGATCTCCAATCCTGTTCCTTAAGGAGAGTGGGATACACTCAACTGCATGTTTTGACCAGTATTCGTAGTTCTTACCAAAAACATTTAATAAACTTACCATTGCCTGCATTCTGCCAGCTACAGCTATGCCAAGAGGAGACAGGCTGTAAACGTCTTCTGCCTTGAATACAAGAGAATCATCCCTTAATTTTTTTAGTTGAGGAAGTACAGCTACCGCACTGGTATTCAGATATTTTTTTATTTCTTCGGTAGTTTTTGGCCCCTCTTTCAAGAATAAAAGAATATCTTTTCTTTTCTCAGAGAAGAAAATTAATTCAAGAAGCTGACTGTTCATGTTTTTGAAATATAGGTAAGCACGTGATAAGTATCTTTCGTATATTTCACCGCTTTTCCCAGAAAAATTATCAATTAACTAAAAATTACCATGTGTCTATATAAAAAAAATTTATTTTATAGCCCTTATAGAAAAGTATAAATCCAAATAAATATTGCAGAGTAAAAAATTAGAGGAATTAAGGATGTGAAATTGAATTTTCAGGTCAAAAGGCCTTGATTTTGAAGCTGCTAAATTATTTAATGAGAAACAAATTTTAAGGTCGTATAGGTTATATACCTCAATAACATAAAGAGGAAGTTGACGATTAAGAGTTAAGGGGTTTTTCTCTTAATCGTATAGGGGTTGAATCACACAGTTGGGAGCCGAATCAGAGGTGGCAAACGGCTCCCAATTCTAACACTAATATTTTTTAAGAGCCAAAATCCACGAAAAACGGAGTAATCCAGACTATCCAGGCATTTAATTTTTTAAAAAACCGGTTAGCTGGACAAAATAAATTAAAGAAGTTTGGGGCCGGGTGGAAGAACTATGAAAAGGAAAGTTTTTGGTAGAGAAAAATCGATAGCTGAAACCCCACACATGAATTTTTTGAGTTAAAAAAACTCTGATTGTGTATTTTAAAATCCGGAAATAAATTTTAAAGATGAAAGAAAGGGAAAAAATATTTAGCGTTTTCAATTATGTTGAAAGTTTTAATATCGTCAAAAAATTTGATGTAAATAAATATTTTAAAGAAATATAAAAAAGTAGTGACCTCATTTTTTTGATGAATAAGCAATTTTTCATGTCGTTTATGTTATATAATTAGAAACCATAAAAAGGAATATAGATTGAGAGCAAGGGGTTAGCTCTCGGTCTGATGGGGTTGGATCATCGGTAGGGACCTGTATAAGGGAAAAATGGTCCCTATTATCCTAATCAGGATATAGCGTAAAGCTTGAACTTTTTTTCCGGAATTAAAGAACTATTTTTAAGCCGACATAATTTTTCTTAACCAGTGTTTCTTAAACAGTGTTTCTTAAACAGTGTTTCTTAAACAGTGTTTCTTGACCAGTGTTTCTTCTTTCTCTAAATACCAATAGTATCAGGAGACAAATTCTATGAAAGCATACCTGAGATAGATAGTAAATGAGAAATAAAATAGTGGAGGAAAAGTCCAACTCTCCTGATGTTAAGGTACATGAGAAAAAAAGCACCGAAAAAAGAGGGATATACCACACTTTGCAGCTGCTAAAAACAATGCAGGAGATTGATCTGCGATTAATACTTCATATTTTTTTTGTAATATCAATGAAATACAGAATTTATAAATAATAGTCAACGAATATGAAACTGATCTATTAAATTAATCAGAGATACCAGAAAAAGGAATTAAAGTAGGAGTTGGAAACCTGGAATTCAATAACGCTGATTTTGATACTGCTGTAAAGTTCCACGGACATGTCTGTCCGGGCATTTCCATAGGATACAGAGTCGCTGCTCTGGCTGCCGACCGTTTCAAGGACAGGAGCGAAGACGAAGAGCTCGTTGCAGTCGTGGAAAACAGGTCGTGTGCAGTGGATGCGATTCAGGCGATCAATGGCTGCACCTGCGGGAAAGGGAATCTCATCTTTAAAGAACACGGAAAGCATGTATATACTTTTTTCAAGAGAGGGGACAAAAAAGCCCTCCGAATTTCCATGAACCCAGATGCCTTCCCCCAGGACAACAGACACACGGCACTCTTCGCAAAACTGAGAGCAGGCGCTGCAAGCCCTGAAGAAGCAGAGGAATTCAGGGTTTCCCACGCAGCAAAAAGCCAGAGAATTCTGGAAATGCCTGAAGAGGAACTTTTCTTCGTGAGTGAAGTGGAAATCGAGCCCCCGGAAAAAGCCATAATCTATCCTACCATTATATGCAGCAAATGCGGAGAAGGCTTTATGGAGCCCCTTGGAAGGGTGAAAAACGGAGAAATAGTCTGTATTCCCTGTTTTGAGGCAAAAAATGAATGAAAGTGCAGAGCCAATCCCCGAAAAAGTCGAATTTACCCCCATAGGCTATGTTGAGAATGATTACCTTGAGCCCGGGCATAACGAAGAGATCTACGGAAAGGTTTCAAAAATTATCCTCAGAAAAGACCTGGAAGACGGGCTTTACAGGGTAGACGAACTTGAAAAACTGTATATTCTCTTTTATTTCAGCAAATCAAAAGGGTATAAACTGATCCACCGCCGCCATTATGACGGGGAGATGTCCGGGGTTTTTGCCAGCAGAAGCCCATTCCGCCCGAATGGGATAGGACTGACCATCGTAGAGTTCTTAAAAGTAGAAGGCAACGTGCTCTACGTAAAGGGCCTGGATGCCATCAACGGGACCCCTGTACTGGATATAAAACCCTATATAAAAAAGCTTGAAGAAAAAACAGAAGAAAGTAAAGACTGAAAAAGATATTAGAAGGCAAAAGGCAGAAAAAACAGGCGTTCAGGAACAAAAACCTGACACTCGAAATAAAAATCAGACATTAAGAATCAGATATTGAGAGATAAAACCAGGCATACAGGAATAAAATAGAGAAATAAAATAGAGAAATAAAATAGAGAACTGGAAAAGGTCTTTCCCGCATAAAAAGAAAGGAAAAAAAGGGTTTCCCCTTTTCCAGATACCTTAGCTGTTTTTAACATTCGGGTTTATTTATACCTTAAAACTTTTTCTTCCGTATGCCCAGGTAAATTCCTCCGGCCGCAACCAGTACGAAAAGGGTTCCTAAAATGTCCGCACCCGAGAAGGACATCCCTCCCCCATCCTCATTTTCAACAGTCTCCTGCGTCATTTCATAGCCTTCGACATAATCAGGATCTGCAGAAGATCTTGAGACTTCGGGTGCAGGTTCGGGAGAATCAACCCCGTATCCGGCATCTTCCTCCATAACAGTCTGATTGCTGCTCTCAGAACTCCGAATCACAGGAGTTGAACTCCCCTTGTTCCCACTGCTGCTGTGCTTTTCAAATACTTCCTGCTCAAGGGATTCCTGCGTAGCTTCTTCAATTGCTTCGGTGAAACCGGGGACTGAGACCAAACCTGCAACATAGCTGTTGAGAGTGGGGTTTCCGCAGGTGTGATGACAGCATGTGACTCCGTCTTCCACAACGGATTCCGCATACTCCCTGGCAAGCTCTTCCAGGACTTCATCGGAAGGATTCCAGTCTCCCCTCCTTACGGATTCGATGAGGTTAAGGGCAATTGACTGATAGGCATAAGGGTTCGTATTTTTCAGGTGTTCGGTAACCCCCAGGTCATACTGGTCCTGGAAATAGGTTTTGTAGACTTCATTCCACATGTCCTCCGTAACCAGATCGGGGGTAGCAACTTCCCATACCCGCATATTCTCAACAAAAGCATTCATATAACGTGTCCCGTCATACCCGTCCTGCATCATGCCTTCGATCCATGTGGGGTTCATATAACGAGAACGGAGGTCCCGGCTCAAGAAATGCTGCAGGGTTTCCACTCCTTCCTGTCCGGAGCTGCGCAGGTTATTGATGTACATGTCAGGACTGCTGCCTCGAACACTTTCCACTGCCATGGAAAGCCCTCCGAAATAGGCTGCAACCATCGGGTGCTCAAGCACTCCGTAAACATTGGATGTCCGGCTAAAGACCCCGACTTCCACATCAGCAAGGTTTTCCCGGAAGACATCCGTATACTGTTCTCCCCAGATATTTTCCCCGTAGACGTATCCCATACGGTCGATATAGAGATCTGCGATATCTTCCCTGTCTTCCCAGTCCGCTCCGGAAATGGCATTTTCGATTCCCGGAGTATACGAACCGGGTGACGGGCAGAAAATACGAGATGTGGAAAGGTTTTCAGCAGTTTCCTGATCATACCCGGCAGCCAGCAAAGATTCCTCAATCCTCTCAGAGTTCTGTTTTACGTAGTTAGGATAAGTTTCATCATCAGAAGCATTTGCTGCAAGTTTGACCGCCCTATCGATCAACTGGAGCCGGCTTGCATACATGTCGCGGTAGGACCCGGAAGTCGTGACCAGAACATCTATTCTGGGCCTTCCGAGTTCATCCGAATCGATCAATTCCACGTCCTGTACCCGCCCTTTGCTGTCCCATACCGGCTTCACGCCAAGGAGGTAAAAGATCTCGGACTCCATAGTCCCCTGGTTCCTCGAAGTCTCTATGGACCAGAGCAGGAAAGAGACTTTTTCAGGATAGGTCCCGTTTTCAGCAAGCCGCTGTTCGAGAAGTTCGTCTCCGAGTTTGACTCCCACATTCCAGGCTGCCTTAGTAGGCACCAAACGGTCATCAAAGGTACAGAGGTTTCTTCCGGTCGGAAGAGCATCCGGGTTTCTGATAGGGTCCCCTGCAGGTCCCGGAGGGATGTATTTCCCTTCCAGAGCATCGAGAATGCGCGGAATCTCAATGGTACAGGCATTGATTCTCTCCGTATACTCAAGGGCAAGCTCAAGGTCAGAGCTTACATTCTCCGAAGTCGTACCCAGCACCAAGTTCTGGGCTTCTTCGGCTGTCCTTCCGGAAAGTACAGTCTCATTGAGAAGAAACGTCGTCAACCCATCCGTAGAGTTTACTTCCTCAACATGGGCTTTGAAATCATCCCCGAGCATTGCCTCGACCATTGCAACCAGGCTTTCTCCCGTAGGGGGCTCACTCAGGGTATGCGAACCGTAAGGCATGAAGATAGTCTTCAGTTCTCCGAGGTAGGCGTCCAGGTCCTCGATGAAAGCATCGGTTTTTGTTTCGTTTCCGGAAATGCTTTCAAGGTCCACTCCCAGGTCCGTGTCAAGGTCAAGCTCCCTGGTAGTATTAAGGATGAGCTCTCTGTATTCGGCCTTGACTGCCGGGTCATATGCCTGTTCGAACAGGTTTATGTCCTGCTGGAGCAGCGTCAGGTTTCCGTAAAGCCCGGAAGGTACAATGGTTGGGGTCAGGAAGTCCACAATCAGCATGTTCGCCCTTCGCCTGTCAAAAATCCCTTCGGCATCCATCGGAAGTACATGAACCATAGGCATATCCTGCAGGAGAATCGCACCCCAGTCCTTTGCGGAAAGCCCGGATTCTTTTCCGGGCATCATCTCAATACTCGAAAAAATCGTGAAAAGAGCATCTGCTCCGTACTCCTCTCCCATGTACTTGTAGAAAGCCAGACACTGGTGGGTCGGAGGGATCGAACCGTCATAGTAGGTCACGGACTCATCCTGGTCCCAGCCCCACATCGGATCGGGAGCAAGCAGTATATTTCCGTATTCGAGCTTCGGAATTACGAGATACTTTCCGGTCTCGTTTTCCCAGACCATGATCTCTCCGGGAGCAGGCCCCCAGATCTCTTCCATCTCAGCCTGCTTCTCTTCAGGGAGAGAATCAAACCACTCAAGATACCTGGCTTCAGGAATGAGGATAACATCTCCGTTTTCAACAAGGGAATCAAGAACTCCCGGAGCCCAGACCCCCACATTATGTCCTCTTTCCAGCATGATTTCGGCAAGTTCGTCCCTGTCCGGAAGACTGTCGTTTCCGAGGTTGTATCCCCTTTCCTTCATTGCTAAAAGGAGGTTTGCAAGGCTTGCCTGAGCGTCCAGGTAGTAATCAATGTCAGCCCCGATTTCAGCTTTCCCGGCTTCTGCAGCATAATAGGGGATTACGATCTTCTTTTCGGAGTTTGCTTTGCGGTGGAGTTCGGTCCAGGAAATTGTCCTGTTTACCAGCCATTCCACCTGATAGTCGATCGGATAGTAAACCGAATCTCCGATGGAAGGGTCCTTGCAACCGATTACTATGGGCTCTATGATCCCGTCCATCTCCGCAGCCGAAAGCTGGTAAGTTTGCTCGGGCCCGACCCCATGAGAGGAGTTTTCCCATTCCTCCGCACTCACATCGTAGAAAAGGCGGATTCCATTCAGGGGGATCACATTCCAGGTCTTAAGGTCCTCGATTCCCTGTTCGGAGTCGGCATAGTTGAAGCGAGAACCCCGGGAAATTATGACCACACTGTCTGCGATACAGCTCCCGTTCATCATTAAGTAGTCCCTGGAGCCTTCGTCTTTATATGAATAAGTAGCAACAACCACATTGCAGCCCCGGGATTCGAAGGAATCGACAAGAGCCTCCACAAGCGGTGCATCCCTGGTGTCAATGTACGTGAAACTATCCGAGATAATCCCCACAGTGGGCCTTGCAGGGTCATAAACATGCTCATCATCGCCTCTGTTAAGGTACCAGTCAAGGTAATCGCTGGCAGAGGAATAGACTTCCGGGGCATCGGGGTGGTAAAGCCCGTATAAAGGACGCGAAACGGGCTCTTCGATCACGTCATACCTGTCTGCGAACTTAACCCCCACAAAAGTAGCAAGCCTCTTGAAGTTTTCTTCCGAATCGTATGTGAAATATTCAGTAATATCAGCATAATTCGGGTCCGAGAGGTTGACATTGTGCAGGTTGTAAGACTGGATCAGGTCTCCCAAACTGATAATATAAGCCCCGTTGGCTTTTGCCTGATTGACGGTAGGAGAGATAGCTTCTATTACCTGGGCGTCAAGGTTTCTCATTATTATAATATCCTTGTCGCTCAGATCGAAGCTCAGATCCTCATTGGAACGCCCGAAGTACGTACTGATATTAATGACTCCGGAGAGCTCAGGGTCAAGAGCCACTTTATCCATCGTCAGTACGGCACTTTCCCTGGAAAAGACAAAAGCAACTTCAAGCTTTTCCGGGTCCTGAACGCCACCTCCATAAAACGTGTCGTTCATGTATCTTATGAGCGTTTTGATGTTGTGGTACCCTCCGGCTTCCCAGAGCTCCGTCATATTCGGATCGTTTGAGTTCCCCAGGTCAAAACCTTCGGGAAGGTCATAAGAAACGATGTGTGCACTCTGGTTTAGCGTACTGTTGATGTTTGCGAGGGCCTCCTCGTCAAGGGAAGCAAGAAAGAGCACCTTTTCTGAACTGAAGTCCGTGGAATTTGCTTCGGTGGCATTATAGAGATTTATAGTCACTCCCGGATCACCTTCAGCAAGCACGGCTTCAAATGCCTCCGTATTGTTCTCCGCTCCCAGCACGAAACTGAATGTATTTTCCGCTGCCGCGGCTGTCGATATCAGCGAGCTTAAGAGCATTAATAGCAATACCGAAGTTAAAAATTTTATACAAAAGTTTTTTTGAATAGAGATACATCTATTTTCAAACATATCGAAACACCTGTAGTATGCAGTCCGTGCCTGTGTGTGTGAAAACGGAGGTACGGACCGATCTTCAATTATTTTCTGAATTTGGGACTTTTTTAAGGAAAAAAACATAAAGTGGATAATATATTTTTGAGAGTGTTTTTGGATCTGACCTTTAAAATTTGGCCTTTAGAAAAGGACAGAAAGTGGAGAATAAGGCATGTTAAAACCCCACTTTCCTGAAATTCACCGGACTCATCCCCACCTGAATTTACATTTTCTTCTTCCGCATGCCCAGGTAGATTCCTCCGGCAGCTGCAACCACAAAGAGGGTCCCGAAAATATCCGCACCCGAGAAGGACATGCCTCCTCCATCCTCATTTTCAACAGCCTCTTTCTGCATCTCGTAGCCCTCCACATAATCGGGATTATCTGCCATTTGGACCTCAGGAGCAGGCTCAGGAGAATCGACGCCATACCCGGCATCGGAATTTTGAACTGTCTGGTTGCTGGCAGAATCCTCGGGGCTTGACTTGGCAGTCTGGTTGAGTTTTTCGGCAACACTTGTCTGGTGACCTTTGCTGCTGTGCTTTTCAGGTTCTTCCTGCTCAAGGGACTCCTGCGTAGCCTCTTCGATTGCCTCGGTAAAACCGGGAACAGAGACCAGACCCGATACGTATCTGTTGAGGAGAGAGTTTCCGCAGGTATGGTGGCAGCAGGTGACCCCGTCTTCGACAACGGACTCCGCGTAATCCGCAGCCAGGCTTTCGAGGATCTCGTCCGAGGCATCCCAGTTGCCTTTACGGGCCGTCTCAAGCATCCGGGCTGTCATGGACTGATAAGCATAGGGGTTATTCTGCTTGATCCAGTCGCTGAGTTCCCGGTCTGCCATGTAAGTCCGATACACCTGGTTCCACATATCATCACTGATCAGGTCAGGGTTTGTGGCTTCCCAGCCCCAGAGGTTTTCAATGAAATCCGCCATTTCCCCGGCTCCCGCATAGCCGTTCCCCTGCATGCCTTCGATCCATTTCGGGTTGAAATAGCGGGAATAAGTTTCCCTTGTGAGGAACTCTTCCAGGGTTTCGACCTTCTCGTCTCCCCCGGTCAGCATGTTCGTGATAAAGGAATCCGGGTACTTCCCTCCCGAAACGGAGCTGATTGCGAGATTCAACCCTCCGAGGTACTGGAAGAAATCGTCATTGTCCAGAGTCCCGTAAAGGTTTGTGCTCCGGCTGTGCACCGTGGCTTCGACGCCCTCAAGGTTCTTTTCGAAAAGCTCCCTCAGGTTTTCCCCCCAGATGTCTTCTCCGTAGGCGTTGCACATCTTGCTGAGATAAAGTTCTGCAAGCGCATCATTACTCTCCCAGGTATCACTTGCAGCGATCGCATTGGGGAGCCCTGTGCCGTAGTCCCCGTCCGCAGCCCCGAAAATCCTTAGCAGGGCCAGGTCCAGAGCCTCAGTTTCATTAAGGGAGACCTCACTCATCAGCGAAGATTTAAGGGCTTCGGCATTTTCCCGGACATAATTGGGAGAATCTTCCTGGGCATAAGCCACTTTTACGGCTTTGTCCAGCAAGCGCACCTTATCAGGGTACATGTCCCTGTAAAGGCCCGATATCTGGATCACGACATCAATTCTGGGCCTGCCCAGAGTCTCCATGGGGATCGCTTCCACATCAACTACCCTGCCGCTTTTCCACACAGGCTTGACCCCGAGCAGATAGAGGATCTCTGCTTCCATGACTCCTTCGTGCCTTGTGGTCTCCCCGGCCCAGAGGATGTAAGCTACCTTTTTCGGGTAGGTCCCGTGTTCGGCAACATAGGCTTCAAGCACCTGGTCAGCCATTTCCTGCCCGAGCGTCCAGGCAGCTTCTGTTGGCACTATGCGCTGGTCAAAAGCATAGAAGTTTCTTCCCGAAGGCAGAGCATCCGGATTTCTGACAGGGTCTCCTCCCTGATTTCCGGGAATGAACCTGCCGTCCAGTGCGTTTAGAACCTGCCGAATTTCCTCTTCTCCGAGAGCCAGGTTTGCAGCATATTCTTCCGCACTGGAAAGGAAGGTACTGACGGTTTCGTTCTCTGTCCCGAGAACCTCTATCTGCGCCTCGGAAGAATTGGCACCCCGGTTCAGGACCAGATCCAGCAGATAGAGCTGGGCCCCTTCGGTTTCGTTGAATTCGTTTACCGAATCGGCAAAGTCAGTGCCAAGCATCGAATTTACCATCCCCGTAAGCTGTTCCCCTTTCGGGCTTGTGCCCAGGATGTGCAGCCCGTAAGGCATTGACTGGCTCTTGTACTCATCCAGAAGTTCCTCAAGGCCTTCCAGGAAAACGTTATCAAAGTAAGTCTCGTTGTTTTCCGCTTCGGTCATGTTGAACTCATCGTCCAGGGAAAGGGACAGGGTCAGGTTTAAAACCTCAGACCTGTGAGCCGCTTTAAGGGTGGCGTCTGCTTCTGCCTGTTCATAGTTAAAGATCGCTTCGCTCAGGTTTGCATAATCCCCATAACTTCCAGCGGAAACAATCGGAGGGACAAGGTGATCGACTATAACTGCTCCACCTCTGCGTTTTGCCTCATTGCCCTCTCCAAGCCCGTCCATCACATAAGGATAAATCACAGGCAGGTCCCCGAGCATCAGGGAAGGCCAGTCGTAGCGCGTAAGCCCGAATTCTTTTCCGGGAAGCCATTCCTGAGTCCCGTGCCTGCCGAAATGCACGAGGGTATCACTGCCAAACCCGCCTTCCTCTTCGGAATGCTGGAGCCAGAGGTAGAACGCAATGTACTGGTGGTGGGGAGGCAGTTCCGAATCGTGGTAAAGGGCCTCATTGTCATCAAGCCAGCCTCTGGAAGGCTGAGGAGCAAGAAGCACGTTATCCCCAACCTCGATTCTGGGGATTACAAGGTATTTTCCACTCTCGTTTTCCCAGACCATGATTTCCCCTGGAGCCGGCCCCCACTGGTCGATGACTTCCTGCTGCCTCTCTTCGGGAAGCTCCGAAAACCATTCCTCATATGTGCTTTCAGGGAGAAGAACGACTTTGCCCGTATCAACCATCTTCTCGAGTTCTCCGGGGGCCCAGGTTCCTATGTTTATGCCCTGAGTCAGCATCAGGTTAAGGAGTTCGGTCTCGTTCGGGGCCTGGCTTTCGTTCAGGGCATATCCTTCGGCAGCCATAGCATCAAGCAGGCCGGAGAGACTGGGGACGACATCAAGATAGGAAGCTCCGATGTTGTCCTTTCCCCCTCCATGGTTATAATAAATGATAGCAACTTTTTTCTCGGATTCGGGAATCTCCCCGAGCTCTACCCAGCTTTCGACGCGGTCAATGAGCCAGTCCACCTGGTAGTCTATGGAAACTGACATCTCGGTCTCGGTCTCAGGGTCTACTTCCGTTGCAGCCATTATTACAGGGTCGATAGCTCCCCAGAGTTCCTGCAAATCGATCTTCATCATCTTATCCGCAGGAAGCGGCCTGCTGCTGGCTTCATACTCGGTCCTGTTCATGTAATTGTTTACGATGCCGTTGATTACGGGCACATCAAGTTCCTCGGCATCAAACTTGTTGCCAAAGTACGTAAACGAGATGATGGCGTCCACAAGGACTTCGTCCCCCTGCTTGAAAAAGTCCCCGGAAGGAAGGGAATCCGCCCCGTAAGTGGCGATAACATTATAGTCCCTGGCTTCCAGTTCCGAAATCAAGGCATCGATGGGCTCAATCTGGAAGGGGAAATAACTCTGGTACATGGTAATCGCAACTGTGGGCTTTGCCGGGTCGTAGACATGCCCTCCGTCACTTCTGTTTGAGTACCAGGCAAGATAGTCATCCAGGGAATCGGTGAAATACCCTGTCATGTTCGTATGATAGATCGCCCTTTCGGGAAGCGTGTGCGGGTCCTCATACAGGAGGTCGGTCCTCCCGCAGCAGTCGCTGGAGATGCAGAATACAAGGTTTTTCAGGTTGCTCTGGTCGTAAGCCCCGTTAAGCCAGTAATTGTTCAGTTTTTCTCTGAAGCTCTCTATCTGGTCTTCAGGAAGGGGAATACTTTCGTTTAGCAGGGTGTCGTCATCAATAACCACACATCCGTTAGTAATCGCACTGTCCACCGTGGGTGTGAGCTTCAGGGCGGTTGAGGCGCTTAACATGTTGATGTAGATAACGTCCATCCCGCTCAGGTCGACGTCATTTTCCGTCACATAATCCGCCATAAAATAACTGAAAGTGAGGTTCAGGCTGCTGTTATTGTTGATCTCTTCCATAAGGTTCTTGAGGGGAAGCTCATGGCTCCGGTATCCGGTCACAACGGCAATGTCCAAGTGCTGGCCGGAACCGGAGGAAACCAGAGTTTCGTTTATTACCACTTCCCTCAACAAAAGAACATCTGTAAAGCCCAGAGGCAGAGGGTCGGCATTCATCTGCTTCTGGCGGGTGAGCCCGCTGATTACAGCACTGCCTGTAAGGTCACCCCCGCTGCCCTTAAGGTCAAGAAGCGCCTGGGACCCGTTTGCATCGATATCCCTGCTAGAAGTATCAAGATTCACCGAAAGATCCGTACCCAGGACCCGGACCTGTTCGTCGGCACGGCGCCATTTGTCCTCGTTGTAGAGAGCAACAAGCGTATAGTTTCCGTTCGGAATCCCGGAAAGCACGTAATTGCCTTCAGCGTCACTGGTAGTGTTGGCGATAAGTTCGTACTTAATGTCAGTACTGCATGCCGCAGGAGTTGCGGAAAACAGCATTAAAAGGATTAAAACTGCTAATCCGGCAGCTTTTATTTTATTCAAAGGGTCTATTTCGTTATTTATCCATTCTTTCATAATCCCTACTCCAGAAGATGATTAAATTTGGTATGTGGAAAGCTCAGATCGTAATCCTGATTCTGTTAGCCGTTTGCAGTAAACCCTATTTTTAGCTTTAAATTCCCATCAGCAGACATGGCAAATCAGATTGGCAGGAAAAAATGAAGTACACAGCAAATAAATAGCTAAAGTAAACTTTATTTAATAATGCAGAGGCAACATCTCTCAATATTTTGAATTTTAAAGATGTTTTAGACAGCAATCGCCTCAACAAATCATTGACTGCTCACCTCAAAATATATACAATGCCAGAACATTTTAACGCAATTTTACTTTACTTACATAAAAAACGGAGATTTTAGATAATAATTATTAGCTGCGAAGATAACAAAAAAATATGAAAGGGTGAAGGGAAAAAAAAGGAAAAAAAGTCAAGGGGAAAAAGAACAAAAACAAAAAGTACAGAAAAAAAGGACAAAAGAAAAAAGTACAGAAAAAAGGCAAAGAACAGGAAGAAATGTTACTCATTCAAACAGGGAAAAGATTAGCCGACCGGATCAATACAGGGTCCGGATTTTTAGTAAAAGAAATGGAAAGAGAAGAGCACAGAATGAAAAGTGCTCTCCTTCAATACAAATTCTACATCTTCTTTTACATCTTCTTTTACATTTTCTTTTACATCTTCTTTTACATCTTCTTTTACATTTTCTTTTACATCTTCTTTTACATCTTCTTTTACATCTTCTTTTACATTTTCTTCTTCCGCATGCCCAGGTAGATTCCACCCATTGCTACTACTACAAAGAGAATTCCGACAATATCGGCCCCTGAAAAAGAGAAATCTCCGTTTTCTGCATTTTCTACGGATTCTTTCTGCATCTCATAACCCTCGACGTAATTTGAATCTGCTGCCTGTCGGACATCCGGAGCGATCTCCGGAGAATCAACACCGTACCCCGCATCTGATGTCTGCGAGGTCTGGTTGCTGGCCGATTCCCCGGAGTTTGTTTCTGCGGT
This sequence comes from Methanosarcina acetivorans C2A, assembly GCF_000007345.1. NCBI lineage: Archaea > Methanobacteriati > Methanobacteriota > Methanomicrobia > Methanosarcinales > Methanosarcinaceae > Methanosarcina > Methanosarcina acetivorans. The sequence continues at coordinate 458,996 of NC_003552.1, forward strand.
CTGGTTGCTGGACATACTTTCTTTTGAAACTACGGTAGCTTCCCCTGTACCAGAACCGCCACTGCTGCTACTGCTGCTTTCACTCGGCTCCTGAGAAGTCTCGCTTGATGTTGCCTGTTCAATAGCCTCGGTGAAACCGGGGACTGAGACCAGACCTGCAACATAGCTGTTTAAGGTCGGGTTTCCGCAGGTATGGTGACAGCAGGCAACTCCGTTTTCTACAACGGATTCTGCGTACTCCGTAGCAAGGTTCTTGAGGGCCTCATCCGAAGCATCCCAGTTGCCTTCCAGGGCAGTTTCCAGCATTCTGGCCGTGATGGACTGGTATGCATAGGCATTGGTAGCTTTGAGCTCGGCATTGAGTTCGGAATCGGCGACATAGGTTTCATACACCTTGTTCCAGATATCGTCACTTACCAGGTCAGGGTTTGTCTTTTCCCAGCCCCAGAGGTTTTCAACATAGTCCGCTAACTGGCTCACCCCTTCAAAACCGCTTCCCAGCATTCCTTCAATGGATTTGGGGTTCAGGACACGGGTGATAATTTCCCTTGTAAGATACTCATTCAGGGTTTCTATCTCTTCATCCCCCGAATTTTGCAGGTTCATTATGTACGAATCGGGGTACTCGCCTGAAACTGAGGAAACTGCAAGGTTAAGGCCGCCAAGATACTCAAAGGCATCACTATTATCCAGGATTCCGTAGGTACTTGAACTGCGGCTGAAAACCGTAGCCTCAACATCTCCAAGGTTATCCTTAAAAATGTCCGTATTCTCAAGGGAACTGCCATCTACCTGGAACTGCGAGACAATATCGGCTATACTCTCTCCCCATACATCTTCTCCATAAACATAGCTCATCCTGTCTATGTAAAGTTCAGCAATTTCACTGGTGCTGGAGTTGCTCGCAGAAACAACATTTGACAATCCGGTCCCGTAAGTGCCGTCCTCGGGTCCGAAAACCCTCAGAAGAGCCACGGTCATTGAAGCGGTCTCGTTTTGGAGAGATTCGTTAAGGACAAGGAAAAGGTCATTGGTATTCTCCCGGACATAATTCGTATTTTCTTCCGGGTCATAGGAGATATACTCCGGGGTCGGTCTTTCCTCATCTTTTCCGTACTGGTTGTCAGGGTCGTTGTAAGCAAGGTAGACTGCTTTATCGATCAGCTCTACCTTATGGGGGAAAGTGTCCCTGTAGAGCCCCGAAATCTGTACAAGCACGTCAATGCGCGGCCTGCCCAGTTCCGAAGAATTGATCAGTTCGACATCTATGACCTCATCTCCGTCGTCGTCCCAGACCGGCTTTACTCCCAGGAGGTAGAAGATTTCAGCCTCGGTTACTCCCTCGTTCCGGGTAGATTCCCCAGCCCAGAGGATCAGGCCTATTTTCTTCGGATACTGCCCTTCGTGATTAGCCTGGTAGGTTTCGATTGTCTGGTTAGCCATTTCCTTACCAAGTTCCCACGCCTGCTTCGTGGGGGACAGTTGTTCGTCAAAGGCGTAGAAGTTCCTCCCCGAGGGAAGCGCGTCCGGCCGGAGTATGGGATCTCCACCAATATTCGGTTCGATGTATTCACCGTCCAGAGCCTTAAGAACCTGCTGGATTTCATTTTTACTTTCTCCGAGTTTTTCTGCGTATTCCTGGGCCGTGGTCAGGTAACCGGTCACTTCTTCGGAACTGCTCCCGAGAACCTGTATCTGGGCGTCTTCAATACTCACGTTCTGCAGGAGGACAAGGTCAAGAAGGTCAAGAGAAGCGTTTTCAGAACTATTGTATTCAGCCACCTCTTCGGAAAAATCGTCTCCCAGCATCGAGTAGACCATCTGTGTGAGGTTTTCTCCCTCAGGAGAAGTTCCGAGTATGTGAAGCCCATAGGGCATGGAAGTAGTCTTAAGTTCCTCCAGAATATCGTCAAGCTCGTCAAGGAACTCTTCTTCCGTATCCTCACTTTCGGACAGGCTTACGTTCACAAATTCGTCAAGGCTAAGTTCCATGGTGAGATTAACGATTTCCTGCATACGAAGTTCTTTCAATTCGGATTCGCTGGGAAGGGTCTGGTACTGGGAAATCTTGCTGCTCAACTCGGTGTAATTCCCATAACTTTCGGAAAGCACAACCGGCGGGACCAGATGGTCTATAATCACCGCATTGCCCCTGCGCTTTGCCTGCATTCCTTCTCCCATCCCGTCCATGATATAGGGATAAATTACCGGTATGTCCCCGCTAATGATTGCAGGCCACTCGTCACTGAAGAGGCAGAATTCTTTTCCGGGAAGCCATTCCACAGTCCCGTGGCGGCCCATATTCACAATCGCATCGGCTCCGTACTCATTCTGGAGCCAGAGGTAGAATGCGAGGTACTGGTGGTGGGGAGGCAGGTCTCCATCATGGTAGAGAAGTTCGTTGTCCGAAAGCCACCCTCTTGTTGGCTGGGGGGCAAGGATTACATTATCACTGACTTCAACCTTCGGAATTACCAGGAATTTGTCCCCGGAATCGTCTTCATAGACCATTATTTCTCCGGGTGCGGGCCCCCAGGTCTCGAGAACTTCCTGCTGCCTCTCTTCGGGGAGCGCCGAAAACCATTCAAGGTATGTTGATTCTGGAATAAGCTCAACTTCTCCTGACTCGACAAGCCTTTCAAGCTCTCCCGGAGCCCAGGTCCCTATATTCGTACCCTGTTTTAACATCAGGTTTGTTAATTCGCTTTCATTCGGAATAGAGTCCTTATCAATATCATAGCCCTCATCGGCCATTCCTTCAAGGAGATTGTTAATACTCGGGATAACCTCAAGATAAGAAGCTCCTATGCTGTCATTTCCGCAGCCGTGGCTGTAATAGAGGATTGCAACTTTTTTCTCGGATTCGCTCTTTCCTGAAAGGTCGGTCTGGGAAACTGCCCTGTCAACAAGCCATTCCACCTGGGCCTCAACAGGGACATACACTTCGGTATTTGTTTCGTTATCCAGCTCATTGGAAGCGATCATTATCGGGTCGATCCAACCCCAGGTCTCGGGCCTGTACAGCCTGATCATATAGGTATTTGTCAGAGGATCGCTAACATTCTGCCATTCGCTGAGGTTCATGTAACCGTTGAGGACGCAGTTGATAACCGGAACTCCCAGTTCTTCAACATCAAAATACTGACTGCGATAGGTGGTCGAGACTATCAGGTCGGCTTTTGTAGAGCTGTTATAATTGAGGAATTTGTCAACATATTCCTTGCTGGACCCGTAGCATGCTATGACATTCACACCCCGGGACTCAAACTCCTCTATGAGCGCATCGATAGGCTGCATGTCCGCAGGATAATAAGAGAGGTAGAACAGTATCCCTACCGTGGGAGCGTTTTCATCAAAAGAATGTTCGCTTTCATTCCTGCTTCCATACCATTCAAAGTATTCACTCGCATTGGCAGTAAAGTAAGAACTGTTAACCATACCCGGGTGATAAATGGCGCTGGCGGCTCCTTCCGGGGCTGAGACCTGAAGGTCGTCCCGGGCATAGAACACCTGAGCCAGATAGAAGATCAGGTTATCAAAGTTTGCGTCATTCGTAGCCCCGTACACCCAGTAGTCCTGAAGATAGGCCTTAAGTTCCCCCTCATCCGAAAACGAAGAAGGAAGGGAAGAGTTGTCTATGCTTTCCGGCAGATAAGTGTTATAGCCTATGACAACGGCTCCGTTTGCGATCGCTTCATTGACAGTATTTTCAAGTTTACTGGCACTGTCGGTAAACATATTGATATAAATTATATCCATATCACTGAGATCAACATCCTCTCCACTGGTGGCAGGCAGGTAATAGGAAACACTCATATTAAGGGAAGAGTTGCCGTTAATCCTCTCTGCGAGGGCATTCAATTTAAGGTCATAATTTGAGTACCCCGTGATTATAGCTACATTGAGGTGGGAAGTGCTACCTGAATTTGAAGAATCCGAATCCTGATTCGAAGAGCCGGATGTTTTTTTCAGGAGTACCAGGTCCGTTCCGGCCTTGATATCCCCGGACTTGCTGAGAGTCAGGCCGGAAATGGTAGTTCTGTCAAGATAACCGAGGATCTCTTCATGGTCGATATTCTCATTACTTCTCATGGCAAAAGTGAGATTTACAGGCTGACCGTCCTCAATGCTGAATTCGCTTTCATTGGTAAGCCACATCCCTCCCATGGAAGAACTGTAGATTACAGCAGAAAGCCGGTAGGCTCCATTAGGAACATCTGAAAAGACATATTCTCCATTTGCATCGCTTGTAGTGTTGGCAACGAATTCTTCATCCTGAGTGGTAAGGACAAGATCGGTTCCGGCCTTGATATCTCCGGTCTTGCTGAGAGTCTGGCCGGAAATGGTAGTTCTGTCAAGATATCCGAGGATCTCTTCATGGTCGATACTCTCATTACTTCTCATGGCAAAGGTGAAATTTACAGGCTGACCGTCCTCAATGCTGAATTCGCTTTCATTGGTAAGCCACATCCCTCCCATGGAAGAACTGTAGATTACAGCAGAAAGCCGGTAGGCTCCATCAGGGATATCTGAGAAAAGGAATTCTCCGTTCTCATCGCTTGTAGTGTTGGCAACGAATTCTTCATCCTGAGTGGTAAGGACAAGATCGGTTCCGGCCTTGATATCTCCGGTCTTGCTGAGAGTCAGGCCAGAAACGGTAGTTCTGTCAAGATATCCGAGGATCTCTTCATGGTCGATGTCCTCATTACTTCTCATGGCAAAAGTGAGATTTACAGGCTGACCGTCTTCAATGCTGAATTCGCTTTCATTGGTAAGCCACATTCCCCCCATGGAGGAACTGTAGATTATAGCAGAAAGCCGGTAGTCTCCATTCGGGATATCTGAGAAAAAGAATTCTCCGTTCTCATCACTTGTAGTATTGCCAAAGAATTTGAAAAAAGATCCGGATGTAGAGTCCTGATTTTCTTCTGAGTCCTGAGATTCCGTCTCATTTTGATCAGGTTCGTCAGAGGCGGAAGAGTCAGATTCGGAAGAATCAGAGATGTACGTAAGATTTACAAATCCATCGTCGGATGTACTATTTAGCAAAATAACAGTACTCATTCTTGGGTAATCAAGACTCCTAACATAAGAAATTCCGGAAACAGAAAAACCCGAAACAGAAGAATCCGTAGCAGAAGAATTATTCAGTAAATCCTGCACCCAATAAGGATCAATGTAATTGCTGCTGTTTATCCGAAGATTCCGGTCAACCAGGTCCGTACCGTGCACCGTAATATTCAATGAAGCTGTATACCATATATTTTTATCATCAGAATAATTCGTTGCAACGAGAGTATAGTTACCATCAGGGATATTATTAAAAATATAATATCCATTTTCATCACAGGTCGTATTTGCAACCAGCTCATACTGCACATCATCACTTTCAGATGCCTGAGCAGTTGAAACCAGTAAAAAAAGCATCAAGAAAACTAATCCGTAAATTTTAATTTTTTTATTCAAAGGGGTTGTTCCTTCTTTCAAATTTTTAATCATAACCTTCTCTCCAGTTAATTGTTCGGTTCTGCCAGAATACCGGAGTACAATCTCGAAACTGCATGCTGCTTGGGGAGTACTCTTAAAATTTCAGTTAAACTCATTTCACCAGCAAACCTGATAGACCAGATTTGAAGGAAAAAAATCTCATATTATACAAATAAATAAAGTAAACTTTACTTCGTAATACAGCAAGAAAATATCATCCAAAGGAGGAAATTGGAAGACATTTTAAAGAACTGTAGCCTCGAAACGCATCAACATTTCCCCTTTAATAAGGAGGTATATTTGACAATTTTAGCTCAAGTTTACTTTACTTGTATAAAAACCTGTGATTTCAGATAAGAATTATTAGCTAAATAGATAACAAAAAAATATTGGAATGTTTGCGTGAGAAAAAGAATTGCAAAAGAACGAAAAGATAAAAAGGAAAAGTGAAAAGAAAGGTAAAAAGGAAAAATGAAAAGAAAAGAACACAAAATAAAAGTTCTTTTCTTCCGTACGAATTTACATCTTCTTTTTCCGCATTCCCAGGTAAATTCCACCCACTGCCACAATCACGAAGAGTACTCCGACGACATCGGAACCCGAGAAGGACATGCCTCCACTTTCTTCTTCAACCGGATCCCTCTGCATCTCGTAGCCTTCCACATAATCGGAATCTGCAGATTTCTCAGGAGAGGAGGAAGAAGATTCCGGGGAATCCATACCATACCCGACTTCAGAATCCTGAGTAGTCTGGTTGCTGGATGTACTTTCTTTTGAGACTACGGTAGCATTTCCGGTACTGTGACTGCTGCTACTTCTGCTGCTCTGCGTCTCTTCCGTGGTTTCCGGAGTTTTGGCCTGGGTTGCTGCATCGAGTTGTTCGGAGTAGCCTGGAACAGAGGCAATCCCGCTGACGAATTCGTCAAGCAGGGGGTTTCCGCAGGTATGGTGGCAGCATGTAGCTCCGTTTTCAGCCACGGATTCTTCATATGCTGTTGCAAGGCTCTCAATAATCTCATCCGACGGTTCCCAGTAACCGTGCCTGACAGCTTCGAGCATCCTGGCAGTTATGGACTGGTAAGCATCAGGGTTATTCTGTTTGAACCACTCTTTCATGGAGGGGTCATTGACGTAAGTCTCGTATACCTGCTCCCAGACCGTATCGTCCACAAGGTCAGGGTCGCTGACTTCCCATCCGAAGAGGTTGTTCACGAACTCGGACATCAGCCTGCCGCCCGAATATCCGGCGCCCTGCATCCCTTCAATCCATTTATCATTGAAATACCTGGACCTCAGGTTCTTGCTCAGGTATTCCTCCATTCCAACCATCTGAGCATTATCAGGGTCTCTGGTATCCGAAACGTACATTTCCGGAGTTTTACCGTCTCCTCTTACGTACCTCGTTGCCAGGTTAAGACCTCCGAAATACTGGAAAAAGTCATCGTTGTCAAGAGTGTCGTAAAGGTTTGAAGAGTCAGAATGTACGGAGGCTTCTACGTTTTTAAGGTTCCCTTCAAGGAGTTCTCTGCATTTTATGCCCCAGAAATCTTCTCCGTAAGCATATCCCATTTTATCCAGGTATACGTTTGCAATCGTCTCTTCATTATCCCAGCTGCCACTCGCACCGATAGCGTTTGAGACCCCTATTTCATAGGTCCCATCCATTACCGCAAAGCAGCGCATTGTGGAGAGCTTTGTTGCAGTCTCACTGTCGTATCCTGCCTCAAGCAGGGCATCGTAGATAGCAAGCGAACTCTGGTTCACGTAGTTGGGATAGTTTCCCGAAGGAAGCGAGCTTGCAAGTTTTACGGCCTGGTCTACCATTTTGATCTTATCCGGGAAAGCATCCCTCATGCCTGCGGTAGTATATACGATATCGATACGCGGCCTCCCGGGCTTTGAAGTATCATAGTTCGGCAGCAGTTCTTCTTCAGGGATAGCCTCAACCCCGGTTACGTAACCGTACTCGTCCCAGACAGGCTGCACCCCGAGCATGTAGAGCACTTCGGCTTCCAGGGTCCCGTGGTCGCGGATAAATTCTACTCCGAACCTTGAGAACGAAACCTTTTCCGGATATTCCCCATACTTATCGTGGTAGTCCTCAAGCAGCTGGATTGCAAGGGATTTCCCGAGCTCCCAGGTTGCCTTTGAAGGGTAGAGCTTTGAGTTGATGCCGTAGAAGTTCCGTCCAGTCGGTACCGCATCAGGGTTCATAACAGGGTCCGTACCCGGGCCTGGAGGGATAAAGCCTCCGTTTAAGGCTGAAAGGACTCTGTCAATCTCCACATCGCAGTCGAGAAGCCTGCTCCTGTACTCAAGCCCGCGTTCAAGGTCAAGGGTAACCGAACTGTTGCTTGTCCCGTAAACCTCAAGCTGCGCCTCGGAAACCCCGGTATTATTGGTCATTATCTCCCAGACAAGCCTGTTAACTTTCGTATCATTCAATGGAATCCCGAGGGGGTAAACCGACTCCGGGTAGAAGGCTGCTGTAACATTGTCCTCGAAATTTCCTCCGAGCATGGACCTTACCATTGCAGAGAGCTCGTCTTTCTCAGGATCTGTCAGGTTAGTTGAAGGCACCTTGCCAAGGACATGCACCCCGTAAGGAATGTTTTCTCCCTCCACATCTTCCAGATACTCATGAAGGACGTTCTTTACGAAAGCCGTAAACTCCTCTTCACTGTAATCCCTGAGAGCTGTTGCGTTATCGATTCCCAGGTCAACATCCAGGTTAAGTTCAATTATCTGGTCAACTATGACTTTCTGGTAGCCTGCCTTTGTCTGTGTGGAAATGGCAGGATCATAATATTGCTCCACACTGATTGAAAGGTTGAGCAGGTCTCCGTAAAGCCCGCTGCGCTCAAGGGTAGGAGTGAGGTGGTCGATAATAAGAGCATTACCTCTGTACTCGGCAGTCAGCCCTTCTCCTACGTTGGCAACTATGTAAGGATAGATGTTAGGAATATCCTGAAGCAGCAAAGGCGCCCAGTCAGAAGTCCGGTTCATGCCGTAGGTAGAGCCCGGAAGCCACTCGTGCGTACCGTGGGTACCCATGTGGATAACTGCATCGGGTTGCCACTCATGGTTCAGCCAGAGGTAGAAAGCTATGTACTGGTGAGGGGGAGGCACGAGGCTACTGTGGTAAAGGGTATCGTCATTTTGCAGGAAGCCCCTGGCAGGCTGAGGCATAAGCCAGACGTTTCCGAAACGCACCGCAGGAATTACAATATACTGTCCTGTCTCGTTTTCATAGATCATGAGACTCTTATTCTGGGGCAGGTCTTCAGCCCAGGGTTCACCCCATTCCTCTATTACATCGGATCTCAGGTCTTCCGGAATTTCCGACTCAAACCATTCCCTGTAGGTTTCCATGGGTATGAGGTACAGGCCCCATTCTGTCCTGTTTTCTACCATTTCGTTCATGACACCCGGAGCCCAGGACCCGGCATTGATTCCCTGTGCCTGCATCATTTCCAGAAGCTCGCTGCTGTTATCCGGAATTCCTGAAACTTCATACCCGCTTTCATTCATCGCATCGATAAGGTCCAGCATGCTCTTGGTGCTATTAAGGTAGCTTGCCCCGATGTTGTCTTTTCCGGAGGGGTAGTTGTAATAGATAACAGCGACTTTCTTGTCCTCGTTATCCTTTAACTTCAGGTCCGCCCAGTTTATCGCCCTATTTGCGATCCAGTCAACCTGATCGGGGAGGGGTTCGTATTTGCTTTCCCCGGTTTCGGAATCATAATTATCAAGCCCTATCACGATGTACTCAAAAATTCCGTCAATGCTCGGAAGCAGGGTCTTGTACACAACCTCACTGTTGGGAATACCCCTGTTACTGTCAGCCGTATCGGAAGAGTCGGCAGGATTTGAAACTACCATACCTCTTAAAACCGGGACATCAAGGGCTTCAAGTTCCTCTATCCCTTTATCAGGGTCCTCGTAATTCAACCGGAAACTCTTGAGAGAAATTACGCACTGAACAAGAGGATCTCCATTTTCATCAAAGTAAAAATTATGAATATCATTAAAAGTTTCAAAACCTGCAATTACGTTGCAGCCCTTTCCTTCAAGATCCCGGATAAGGTAGTCTATGACTTCAAGGTTGCCAGCCGTATAATCGGATGCATGGAACCAGATCCCTATGGTGGGTTTGTTCTTATCGTAAACGTGGTGAGACTCGTTCACAGTTGAATTGGAATACCAGTCAAGGTAATCCGTGGTATTTTCAAACCAGTCAGGTTCCGTCTCATTCAAAGAGGAACGAGCGTCCGGATGATAGAGGGCAGCGTCAGGGAATTCTATGGGATCATTATAAACCCAGCGGTCCGTAAGCTCGGGTTTATCCCCGTAAGTTTTTGCCAGATATATAAGGAAATTTTCAGTGTTTTTCAGCAAAATTCCCGTCGGACCCATACTGTAGAAGTATTTCTCTTCAGTAGAATTATAAGGCTTGGTCCCCGGCAGTATCAAGTCGTAACTTGAGGTATTGATGTATGTCGGGTCCATCACAGAGGTGATATCTATGAGAGCGGTTCCGTTTTCATGAGCCCTTTCAAGATCGGCCCCGATATACTGGTACTGAGACCATAACATATAGGTAAATATTACATCCTGGTTTTCAATAGTGACATTGGAAAAGTCCGAATAACCCGAAATATAAGTTACATTTATACTTGCATTATACGGATTGGATTGCTCTGCTGCATTCAAAGCGTTTCCGTCATAACAGATAAAAGTGATATTTACCTGATTTTCATCAGCCGATACATTCTGTGCAAACAGTAAAAAGAAAACTGCACATAAAACAAGTAACCTACTTCGTGCCGTATGCATCTTATCCCCAGTCAAATTATCATGAACCCTGCGGCACCCCAATAGAAAAATAACCAGGATGCCTGGTCCACCGGTTTATTTTTGAGTGAAAGTTTGCTAATTCTTGGAATCTACAGGAAAACAGCCGTCAAGTTTTTAAAATGAAAGTGGAAGCTCTCGATTCAAACAGAAAAATCAACCCAGGAACCTCCAAAAACGAATGAGCAGCCGATTCTGATTATATCTTCAACATTCGGAGCATTAGGGAATAAAATACATAAAACGCAGTTTTTAGCTAACAATTATTAGCTATTAAGGTAAGATGGCCGAAAGAAACGTAGTTAAATCAAATTAAGAGATCAGAATCAATTCTTTAGCAACCACTTTTCTGTCGAGGGTATGCTTATCCTTACATTCAAGCCGGAAATCAAAAAAGTCTCAATGAATAAGATAGAGGCTCAGGGAAACCACAAGCATCCCCGAAAACACGCCCAGGAAAGTCAGATGCTCATCTCCATACTTTATGGCTATCGGCAGCAATTCATCAAAACAAATAAAGACCATGACTCCGCCGACTGCAGCGAGCATGAAGAAGAGAATTTCCGGGGTCAAGAAGCGGAAAAGAAGAAAATACCCGATCCCCGCTCCCAGGGGTTCGGTGAGCCCTGAAAAGAAAGAATAAGCAAAGGCTTTTTTCCGGCTGCCACTGGCATAGTAGATAGGAATCGAAACCGCAACCCCTTCAGGAATGTTATGGATTGCTATGGCTATTGCAACCGAAAACCCCAGATAAGTAGAACTGAGGGATGAAAACAGAACGGCCATGCCTTCGGGAAAGTTGTGCATGGCAATCCCAAATGCCGTTAACAAGCCTGTTTTCCGAAGATTGTGGTTTTCACTTACGGAAAAAGGGTTCCCGTCATGAAGAGTATCCATGTGGATGTGCTCGACCATGCGGTCCAGAAGACACATCCCGAAAATTCCCAGGAAAAAAGCAGCATTTGCCTGGAAAAAACCCACAGCTCCAACAGACTCAGTAAGTAGTTCCACGAAAGAGATATAGATCATAGCCCCTGCCGCAAAACCGAGTAGTGCAGACAGCCAGGAAAACTTCAGATTGGGCACTAAAAAGGCTATAAGACTGCCAAGGCCAGTTGAAATTCCTGCAAATGTTGTAAGAAAAAAAGCAGTTGTTACATCTCCCATGCATCTCCCAAGAAAGAAAATATGCGGGATAAGGTTTAAAATATGTAGAAAAAAAGATCAAGGAATTAATATTCTGCAGATATACATGACACAATTCCATAATTTAGTGATTTCTCATTTTTTTCCATCCTTTAAACTTCAATTTCTCTGCTAACTTCCTAAATAAACTGTAATATAACCCTTGAGAAACAATTTTTTTGGCGTTTCTGCCAAAGAATTCTTTTACTTCTGTAATTTTTCACTGAACCTATTGACTAAAATCGACACGCTCCGCTATGTCATTCTGAACTACTCTCTCAAAAATAGATATTACTAAAGCTTAAATGGAGAAAATAATCTGAACAATTCCATAAATGACTTTTGTGGTTTCTTAAGTAAATTTAATCTTCTCATCTGAGTAAGTTTAATCCGATTTTCAATTCCTTTGTCAGTTCTAAACTTCTTCTTGTTATCCGTTTTTAGACTTTTTGAATAATAGCTTTCGATAGGGTTATTTGTCGCTGGCGCTCCTGGAAGATAATGGAACAAAGTAAGATTTAACCAGTGTTTATTGATCATCCACAATCGTTTTTGAACCTTTTCATCATATGTTCTTATATTTTCCATTAATTTATCAAAGTTATATTTTGCTTTTTCAAGACTATTACGTGGAAGATTTTCCTTTTTTCTTCTGATTTCAAGCTTTAATTTATGTCTATACTGGCAAAATTCCTTTTTTGCTTTTTTAATCCATTCTTGATGCTTTTCTTTGTTATTAATTACGTTGAGTTCTTCAGATTGAAGTTTTTGCAGAAATTTAATCTCATTCTCTCTATTATAAAATATACTTAATAACCTGTACTTCAAAAGTTCCTGTTCTATCGTTGTGTTCTTTGGAAAATCATTAACAATAAGCTTATTTAAATGCATCAAACAATATTGATGGACTAACTTATCCCTAAAAATTTCCTTTAATATATCAGGGTATCTCTTATCAAAATCCGTAACGATAAACACTGGCTCTGATGCATCAAGATTTTTCTTTAGAAATTTCTTGATGGTTTCTGGACTCTTATCTTTGAAAAGTTCATCTGCTATCGTTCTTTGAGCTTTTGCATCCAGTAAAGTTAAACGGTATTTCTGACATCTTCCTTCTTTTGGATGTTGTTCGTCATAATGCACCATATGTATATTTTCTGAATATGGAATAGTTTCCTGTTCCATTTCTTTGTAGAATGCTCTAAAAATCGTGCTTCTTGATCCTGGATATATGAAATCCATTAGATCAGAAATTCCATCATATGAAACGTTATGGTATCTGAGTAACTGGAAAAAATCATTGAATGTATCAAAAAGTAAAGTCTTCATATCTTCCCAAAAACTATAATCTTCTTCGTGTGTACTACCACAGTTTGAGCATTTATACCGACCAATGTTGATTTCCCCAAGACCGTCTTTGGTATGGGGATTATAGCCATTATGAACCATTGGAGTATTACAAATTGAACAGACGGGAGGAATTTTTCTACGAAAAATTCCTCGTGTAGTATATTCATAATCGTTTCCAAAACAACCAAAAACGTCTAAGAGAGCATGGAGCTCAGAAAAGTTATTAAGTGTAAGATTTATAGTCACCATTGCTTCTGCCGTAACATCATTACATAATTATAGGATTATAATTTTGTGTAGTGATGTTACACTTACTTTTATCACTAGATTTTGGGACTGAGTCATATACATGCATGCAATATTCATTGCCGATTTTATGCGCTATCAAATTGTATAACTACAGGTCACAAGAAAAGAGATGATACGAGATACGACGTATATCAGAATTATTGAAAATTATATTGATGCCTACAACAATCCGTACATTGGCAAGATGATTTCAGATATGCACCATGGTATCAAATTTGAAAACGTTTCAAACGGAGAAATAGACCTGACAACAAGACCTGACAACAAATGGTATTACCGAGTTCAGGAATCAAGCAGAGAAGGCAAAAACATTGTTTAAAGAAAGAAAACAGGAAACTATGGATATTAAGATGCTGATAAGGTTGAAGTGAAAATTAACTATCATGGAACTTTAGCAGTTAATTTTTCATCTGCTTGAATAGCAATGCATACCCCTAAAATGTTGTTATCATGATGCAGAAATCGGGATCATAAATAGAACTTACCGGGATATCGATTTTAATGTACCGAGATATCGATTTTAATTAAGGCCTTGCAGGTTCTCAAGGATCAAACGTTTTTTTGTTCAGATTAACTACTCTCGTTTTCTGTTGACGATTTCTTACATATTCTACAGCATCGGTTATTTCAGATACACCAAATTCATTCCCGTAATCGTTAAACCTTAAACAAAATGCTTGAGCAATAAGTAAAGAGTGTGGTAAAGAGTGATGATAATTCTCATGTATGAACCCGTTAATATCATCCAAAACATATTTTGGAATTATTAAATACGACATATTTGAGAATCTCCCAACAAATAGAGGTTTTTATTTATTTCGGACTATATCTTATTTTCATCATATAATAACATATTCACATTTACTTGTTTTGATATTTTCTTTTTTTATTAATCGGCCCTAATGATCACGAAAATTGTATTCCCATAGAGATGGTTTTATCCACAATCAAACCAAATTTACTTGATTTGTCTTAAAGGTTCCATTTTGAATCCTCCTTCATTGGTCATCGGTTAAGGAATTTTCTTGCCTGAAGGATATCGATTTTGCACCAAAAGTCGCCTTAAATTTTGTCCTTTTTACATGAAATCGATATCCAGTTCCAATCACCAATGGGATACAGTTTTTGAGAACTGTTACGAAAATGGAGGCAATTTATCATGATTCCTCACTTAACCGAAGACGCATGAATCCTCCTTAAATCTACAGTCTTTCAGTAGTGACTTGCCATTTTATATCTCCTTTAAACCTGCGGTCTTCAGAGAATGATTTGCCATGAAACCTCCATTAAATTTTTTGGTCGTGTACGTGAGTTATTGATCAATTCCGGAAAAGTGAGCACGTCCTCCGTATTTAATGAAAATATTTGGATAGTCTTGTGCTTCCGGTTTTCAATAACTCATACCCATCACCAGCTTTTTTCATTTTGATCGTCGACCATAGCAAGTACCAGAACGATGATTTTGATATCGATTATTGCTCAAATTCCCATATGAAACTTATTTACTGAAGGCATCTCAGGCCCTTCTCCCTCCTCGATTTTTTCCTTAGAAACCATTAGATCCTTCTGCCAGGCACTCAACTTCCTCAAGTCCAAACATTTTAAATAAGGGCCTATCCGAAAAGTGGTTACTTACTGTAACTTTCACAATATGCAATATGCAAAACCGGAACGGATACTCTGATATTATAGACCTATTGTGACTTCTCACATGCATTACTAACTTTTCGGATAGGCTCTAAGGAATCAAATGAGGCAAGCCCAACTCCGAAAAACTAACCAAATTCCTCTGCGAAGAAAACAACTTCTCTGTAGACAGGATGGAAAAAGCTGCGGAACACCTTAAAGCAGCTTCAGGAGCAGGGCAGAAAACTCTCGACCAGTGGTTCTAAAAAGTCCCATAAACTTTTATCCACCCTATCTATTTTTTGTCGGTTCATTAGTAATTTGAATAATAAATAGTAGCCGTTTCTTGAGCATTATACGTACTGCAGTGGATATGAGACGGATATGAGACATACTGCGTTTTTTCTAAAAACGAAAGGAGTTTTTGAACGCTATGCCTGAATCAAAATCGTCATCTGGCGATGGCACTGTCTTAATATTCCCCTGTGCAGGTGCCACGAACCTTGGACAGCTTTCAACCCGCCTGGGAATTGAAATGGAAAATAGAGGCCTTGGTACCTTCAAGTGCACGGCGGGAATTGGCTCCCAGCGTTCGGATTTTCTAATTGCTGCTACCCGCTGTGACAAAATAATTGCTATCGACGGCTGTGATTTCAACTGCTCGATGAAAATGCTCCGAAAAGCTGGCTTTGAGGCAGATCGACACCTCATCCTCACAAAAGAACTCGGAATGAAACTGAACAGAGAAATGAACATCTCCGACTCCCTGGTCAGCGAGAGCATGGAAAAACTTTCAGACAAGTTATGAAAACCTGGTGTTAATCCCGGGATATTTTTTCCATACAAATATCTTCCCGGGAAAATATTTTTTTGTGTATCCATTTTTCCAGCTTATGGAGTATTAAGTACCTTTTCTCCCGTCAAATCCAGAAAAATGAGAGGTTTTATTCTTCCCACGGGTTAAAATTCTTCATTTTGAGGTTAGCTCTGCTGCTAACGATTCTTAGCAATTTCTTATGATATATATGCAACTATAATATATAACTACTTAAAGTGCTATGCTTAGAGTACTTTGATACAATTTTTCAAAAATAGGGGAGGGAAATATATGGTACACCATATGCACCTCAAGTGCTATCAAATGAAAATGGGAGATTCCCTTTACTGTGACGACTGCGGATTCGAAGTCATGGTAACAAAGGAATGTGACGAGAGCTGCAAGAAAGAAGGCTGCTGCGATGTGGAAGAACTGATGTGTTGCGGCAAACCCATGGCACTGAAACAGCATGTTCGCTGCTACGAGATGAAGAAGGGAGATGTCCTGATCTGCGACGACTGCGGTTTCAAGGTGGAGGTCGTGGATGAATGCGACCAGCACTGCAGGAAAGAAGGCTGCTGTGAAATTACCGAAATGATATGCTGCGGCAAGGTTATGAAACTCATCAGGAAAGATGTATAAGGGAACGGGGGATAAGAAATGGTTCACCACCTACACAAGAAATGCTTTGAACTGAAAAAAGGACAGAAACTTGTCTGTGATGACTGCAGTTTTGAATTGACAGTTGTAAGAGAGTGCGACAAAACGTGTGAAAGTGAAGGCTGTTGCGAAATCAACGAATTCAAATGCTGCGGCAAACCCATGAACCTGGCGGAATGAGCCCGAATCTACTAAAAAACGGTAATTTATCTTTACGAAAACTGGTCTTTGCATTCTATTTATAATTTGATCCATTTCTGATATTTCCCAGGTAATTTTCTCAGGTAATTTTCCCGATCAGAAAAGGGATATTAAAAGCAAAGTAAATCCGCTCAAAATTTCAGTAAATCTAATTGGAGGCGCAAAATAAAGTTTACTTTATATGTAATCAACTAAATTTGATATATAACGACATGATGGGAATCTATGAATGGGGAGTATTGGATAATATGCACAGGTTTATGGATGATCATGCCCTGATGAGCCCCGGCAGGCACAGAAACAATAACCTTAAACTGTTTATCGCGTTTTTCGTGACCATGGCAGGGGTTTCATCTTCTTCTCCTCTCCCTCCCCTGTTTATAACGCTTTGCATTAGTACTGCAATTATATATTTTGGTAAGGTTAACAAAAAAGCATATTTGAAAATACTCGGAGCACCATTAGGATTTTCTCTGACCGGAGTATTGATAATTGCTTTTTTTTTCGGTTCAGGCGCCGAGATATTCGGGTTTGACGTGTTTGGATTCCGGATAGATATGAGTACAGAAGGGCTGAATACGGCACTTCTCGTTCTTTCAAGAACCCTCGGAGGCATATGCTGCCTCCTTTTTCTGTATTTCACAATACCAATGGTCGAGCTTTTCTCCGTGTTAAAAGCCTGGAAAATTCCGGACGTCTTCTTGAAGCTTTCCACGCTCATTTATCGCGATCTCTTTGTCTTCCTGGATGTTGCTATGGCTGTCAAAGTCGCCCAGGAAACCCGGCTCAGGTATAAAGACAAAAAGGTTTCTTTCCATTTCATGGCAATGCTTTTGAGCACCCTGTTCATCCGGGTGTGGGAAAAGGGCGAGAAACTCTTTGTCTCTATGAACTCGAGATGCTATAGCGGAAAGCTGCCCCTTTTTGAAGCAAGGAAACCGATAAAGTCTCCGGAAATCATACTGACTGAAGCGTACTTCCCATCCGTTTTAACCCTGCTTTATCTCACAAAAAACATCCAGATAGTGTGAATCCCAAATTGATCCTTATCGAAGTTGGAAAAGATGACAATTCTGGAGACAACAGACCTTAAGTACACCTATCCTGACGGCACCCTGGCAATTGAGGATGTCAGCATTTCGATTGAAAAGGGGAAAAAAATTGCCTTAGTAGGACCAAACGGGTCCGGGAAGTCCACACTTTTTTTGCTCCTGAATGGCACTTTGAAACCCCAGGAAGGGGAAATAATCTTTCACGGCAAGCCGCTTCTCTACGAAAAGGCTTCACTTAGAGACGTCCGGAAAAGCGTAGGTATCGTGTTCCAGAACTCCGATGACCAGATATTCGCTCCTACCGTTTACCAGGACGTGGCTTTCGGGCCCATAAACCTTGAAATGCCAGAAGAAGAAGTGGCTGCAAAAGTAAATGAGACACTGGAATATGTGGGGCTTCTGGAACTAAAAGACAAGCCTCCTCACCACCTTAGCGGAGGGCAAAAAAAGAAGGTCGCAATTGCAGGAGTTGTGGTAATGGAGCCTGAAGTTATCATCCTAGACGAACCTCTTACGAGCCTTGACCCCGTGGGGGCTGACGAGATCCTCGATTTGCTGAACGAGTTAAACCAGTTTGAAAAGGCAATTGTGATCTCAACCCATGATATTGACTTTGCATACTCCTGGGCGGATTACATCTACCTTCTAGTGAACCGTAAAATCATTGGAAGCGGTACTCCGGAAGAGATATTCCGTGATCCTGGCATGCTCAAAGATGCCGGGCTCAGGATTCCAATGGTACTTGAGATTTACTACGAAATCCAGAAAAGAAATATGGCTTCAGTAAACAGAGTGCCAAAAACGGTTCCCGAAATCGTGGATACTTTAAAGCCCCCGTCCCTTATCTGGCTGGATGTACCCGAAGGAGTTAAAGAAGGGGATAAGCTTGACCTCGGGCTATATGCAGAGCAGCTGGGAGAGATCTGTTCCGAGGGGGTCGTGGACACAAGGGTGCTCCATATTCATGAGAGTGGGCAGGCCATCGTGGCTGTGAAGCGGATAAGAGCGGGGATAGGAAGAGTCCTCATTTATGATACGGACAACTATAAACTCAAAGAAATCAAAGGACTTCTTGCTTCCGGAGACTTCGATGTAGTGGGTGCGATGGGTAAAAAGACCAAACTCATAGTGGAAAGTGATAACCTGAAACCGGATCTCACTGTCGGGGTAATCGATAAATCCATCCTGACGGCACTTTGCGGGAAGAATGTCCTGATTTTTACAGGCGGGGGAATGGTGGACCACGCTGTCAGGCGGATTTCGGACTACTGTAAAAAAAGCGGGGTCAGGATTAACGTGGATGTTTTTAACAGGGAAACAGGAGAGGCTCAGGATTAAAGGAAAATACGGAAGCGTGTAATCTCGAGACTTCTTGAAAAGTGGGAATTTACAGGGGGAATTCAAAAGCTTCCAAACGTTGACCTTGAAGAGTACGAACATACCCACAACCACAGCAAACACGCCCATGTTCACACCCATTGGGCTGTAGACCCTTCTTGCGCACCGTCCGGGACTCGAGCAAAGCTGTTTTTACCCGCGTGCTCGACTGTATGGACCCAGAAATGGTATAGGAGATCGAGCATGAAATCGGCCATGTCACGGGAGTGAAGGAAATAAAGGAAGTCCGTGTGTGCTGGATCGGGCACAAGCTGCATTCCGAAGTGAACATCGCAGTTGACCCCGAGCTATCTGTTGAAGAAGGGCATGAAATTGCATGGATGTCAGGCATGAAATGATGCATCACCTTGAATATCTTTCCAACTCTGTCATTCATGTGGACCCGGTGGGTCATTCCGGGAAGAATATCATCGTATTGAGGAACATGAGCACGGGGGATATCCTCCGCATGGGCATTGAACGAGCAATTTGAAACTGAAACAACAAGATACTGAGAAAAGAAATAAGGAGAGTTGAGAAATGACGGAAGTGATAAATGCCAGGTGCTATGATCTGAAAAAGGAACAGGTTCTGGTCTGCGAGCACTGTGGCTTTGAACTAACAGTTGTAAATGAGTGTGAGAAGGCCTGTGAAGATGAGGGTTGCTGTACCCTCTCTCAGTTTATCTGCTGTAACGAGCCTATGAAACTGCGAACCTATTCCTGCTATGAACTGAAGAAAGGGGATTCCCTGGTCTGCGAAAACTGCGGCTTTGAGCTGACGGTTGTAAAAGAATGCAACTTGAGCTGCCTGACCGAAGGTTGCTGTGACCTTACGGAGTTTGTTTGCTGCGGGGAGCAGATGAAAATCAAAAGAGAGGAGTAAAGCCCGTAGGACCCATCGCGAAATAACTTGCAGGTTGTCTCACCACAAAATAAAGAGAAAATTATATGACCTTTTTCTTCGGGTTGATTTGTGTTAGGATTCGAAAAAGTTAAGTTTAGCTGGAGAATTATTACAAAGTCAGGTTTTTAGAAAAGAAGGATTGCTCAAAGAATGTCTGAAAGGGAAAGTACAATATAAGGTTTCTGAGGTCGCCATGATTTTTTCAATTGTCTGGATACAATATTTATCCCTAAAATGTTGCTATCATAGTCAGTAGAATCGGGATCATAATAAAACTTACTAAGATATCGATTTTAATAAAGACTTTCCAGGTCTTCAAGGATAAACATTTTTTAGTTCAGATCAACCAGTCTCGCTTTCTTTTGATAATTTCTTACATATTCTACAGCATCGGTTATTTCAGATACCCCAAACTCATTTCCATAATCTTTTAAGCCTTAAACAAAATGCTTGAGCAATAAGTAAAGAGTGTGGCAAAGAGTAATGATAATTCTCATGTATGAACCTGTTAATATCATCCAAAACGTATTGTGGAACCATTAAACGCAACATACTTGATAATCTCCCAACAAATAGAGTCTTTCATTGGTCATCGGTTAAGGAATTTTTTGCCTGAAAGCTATCGGTTTTGCACCAAAAGGCTGCCTTAAATTTTGACCTTATTACATGAAATCGATACCCAGTTTCAGTCCACAACACATTAAAATTATTGAGAATTGTTGTGAGAATGGAGGCAATTTATCACGATTCCTCACTTAACCGAAGACGCATGTAATGTGTTTATTTTACTCATAAAGCTAAAATTTGTTATCATTTTTGCTAAATTTATATAAAGTAACTTCTATAAGCAGTACTTGGAAGTAAAGATGTCAAACAATTTGACAGAGCATTACTACCGCCTTGAGAACTAATGCAAAAGTATTGAGAAATCAGTATCAACTACATAAGCCAGAAACTTCACCAAAAGAAAAAAATTCCAGAACTTTGCCTCAAGGATTGAAAAAACATAAAAACTGAATAGAAACAAAGTAAGGGTCCTTCATTGAGGTCCCAAATCCCGGTTGTGTTGCAAAAATTTTCTTCTCGCACTTTAAGGCTATAATTGATACTTTTATGTACCATTTTCCAGGTGATTAGAGTTGTTAACTTTCAGAATTTTTGCAACAAAACCAGTATTTTCATGTCGAAGAGTAAAATCTGTATTTATACTTTATTTAGTCACATATCAAACGAAAAACTTACGGATAAAGTGAGGTTTACATGACAAAGAAAATTAAGTTATCAGAAATGACAGGCATATTAAAAGACGTACAAATACTATCTCTTGAAGGGGTAACTATAGAAGGAGACACCGAGCTCGATCTTGATGGACTCGGGAGCGGCTTTGATCCGATGCTTTCTGCTGCTCTCGGACAGGAATGTTCAATGATTGCACAGCAGTTATCAAGATTTAATAGCATGTTCGGCGTCCCTGTGGGCAAAGGTGCTCCCAAAGTCGCTCCTGCAGTTTCCCCTTCTCCTGCAACCAAAATATAAAGACCTTATCTGCCAAATAAGCATGGAATTCTTGCAAAATGGCTCAAAAACGGATAATCCCTTATTTTTATATTTATGTTATCTACGAAGCTAAAATCTATTATCTAAACCCATATCTTTAGTTATTTTTTGAGTATAATTAGATTTTTTATATTTATCCCACTTTCCGCAGTAAATTTTCGCATATTCACATTTTTTCCTGCTATCGATTTTCAATAAAACGTGGATTTATTGGACTTTTATGCAGGAGGTAAAGCAGCTATATGGTGTATCATAGAGACAAAAAACGATATCATTCAATTTTCACCAAGTTCCATTAGAAGTCCAAATTAATTTGATTTGTTTCAAAAACGCTATCAGGGAAAATATTGATTTTTGAAAAAATACTGCGGAATGTGGGATTTATGTTATCTACGAAGCTAAAATCTATTATCTAAACCCATATCTTTAGTTATTTTTTGAGTATAATTAGATTAGTTGTTCATTAATGTCAGACTGATGTTTTTCATGATTTAATCTCAAACAAAGCTTTCAATCTCATTTATTTTTCCAAATTGTAGATTATCTTCAGCATAGCCAAAATAGTTAGGGAAGTAAAATCTGGAAGCGAGTAGCCTGTAGTTTCAAAGAAGCCCGATTTTCTTTCTAAAACCTAGGATTAATCCAATAACGGAAAGGAAAATTATTGTTTTCGTTCAATTTAACTATTTGGTATGATTTAGACCTGGAGCTATTATGGCAAAAGTCGAAAAAGTTTTACTATTACTTAAAAATATGGTATATGAGAGCAACAGCCCGCAGGAAACTCTCAAATTTGCAAAGTTTTACCGGAGTAAGGGACTCAAAGTACTGGTGATTCTATGGGGACCTATGGGTGTGCTGCTTGCAAAAAAAGATAAAACCAGAGGATCACCAAAATATGATTCCATTGTTCAGGAGTGCATTGACATGGGAGTAGAGTTTCGGTGCTGTCAGCTTGCCTCAGATATGATCGGGTTTAATAAAGAGGAATTAATTCCGACACAATTCCATAATTTAGTGATTTCTCATTTTTTTCCATCCTTTAAACTTCAATTTCTCTGCTAACTTCCTAAATAAACTGTAATATAACCCTTGAGAAACAATTTTTTTGGCATTTCTGCCAAAGAATTCTTTTACTTCTGTAATTTTTCACTGAACCTATTGACTAAAATCGACACGCTCCGCTATGTCATTCTGAACTACTCTCTCAAAAATAGATATTACTAAAGCTTAAATGGAGAAAATAATCTGAACAATTCCATAAATGACTTTTGTGGTTTCTTAAGTAAATTTAATCTTCTCATCTGAGTAAGTTTAATCCGATTTTCAATTCCTTTGTCAGTTCTAAACTTCTTCTTGTTATCCGTTTTTAGACTTTTTGAATAATAGCTTTCGATAGGGTTATTTGTCGCTGGCGCTCCTGGAAGATAATGGAACAAAGTAAGATTTAACCAGTGTTTATTGATCATCCACAATCGTTTTTGAACCTTTTCATCATATGTTCTTATATTTTCCATTAATTTATCAAAGTTATATTTTGCTTTTTCAAGACTATTACGTGGAAGATTTTCCTTTTTTCTTCTGATTTCAAGCTTTAATTTATGTCTATACTGGCAAAATTCCTTTTTTGCTTTTTTAATCCATTCTTGATGTGTTTTATCCCGAAATTATTTCGCGCTAAATATGTCGGTTGTAATCCCTTATCTTTTGTGAAACTTAATGGAAAAAAGATACGTTGGATCATTGCTCAAAAATCGAAAGGTGAATCTACCTCGACGATAGCTGAGATCCAGGGGATCTCAGCCCGTCGAGTTCAGCAGATCTACAAAGAATACGTTGAAACTGGTCAGCTTCCTCAAGTTGGCATTAATCTTGGAAGACCAAAGAACCCCTTATCCTCCTCTGATCAGGAATTGATTGACCAAACTTACTCTGATTATAAGTTTGGAGCCTGTTACCTTGAGATTCTCATCGAAGGCAAATATAATCGTAAGATATCTCATAACAGAATCCATAACTATCTACTTAGCATGGACCTTGCCAAGGAAAACCGAAAAAAGAAACAGAGAAGAAAATGGTGTAGATACGAACGCGAACACAGCATGTCTGCTGCACACATCGATTGGCATGAGAATCCCCTGTTAGGACTTCAAGTCTGTGCCATTCTTGATGATTCATCAAGAATGATAATTGCAGGTGGAGAGTACGTTCATTGCAACACGGAGAACACCATTAAAGTGATTGATGAACTTGTTAAAGAGTACTGGGACATATACCCTTTAAGAGAGCTCATTATGGATCATGGAAGTGAATTCGGAGCTCACAGGATTAATAAGGATGGTTCATGGGATAGTGACTTTAAAAGATGCATTGAAGAACTTGGAATCAAACCAATACTTGCAAGGGTAAGACATCCTCAGACAAACGGAAAAATAGAGAAATGGTTCGATACATATCAAAGGTTTAGAGGAGAGTTTGAATCATTTGAAGAATTCGTACAGTGGTATAACAAGAGGCCTCATGGAGCTTTGAAACTTGAACAGTTAGAATCGCCACAGGAAGCATTCTGGAATAGATTACCAGTTGAGGCAAAGTTCAGAATAGGAGTGAGATTGTTTGGGTGGTGAAAACATGGACAAGAGGAAAAAAGTTTCAAAGCGAAATTATTTCAGGACAAAACAAAGCAAATTTCGGTGAGATTCCGGATAGTTCAGAGGAGATACAGGCGATCTACGATCAGCTTTCTGATACAGAGAGGGATGCCTATCTCGAGGGAGGGACAATTACCCTACTGAACTTTAACATCGGCGACGCAATGGGCGAGCTTGGTCTTGAAGGAATAGAAGCTCTTTCTGGCATTGTAGAAGAGGACCTTCTGTGGATGGCACCACCACCTGGTGTGCATGTAACGATAACCGGTGACTCCGTAGTTTATGTTGCATTAATATCTGCTCTGACTTCAGGCAGGGTTTTCGTGACTGCACTTGGTATTATCCTTGTATTTGCAGGCCTGCTGGTAATATACAGGGATTTGCTCAAAGCCATTACACCTGTCATCACCATGGCTATGGTTGTAGGTTGGTCTGGAGGACTAATGTACTTTACAGGAATAGAGTACACACCAATGACTGCGACTCTGGGAGCATTGATTCTTGCTGTTGGGTCGGAATATTCTATTCTAATGATGGAACGCTATTTTGAAGAAAGGGATAAGGGCTGTGATCCTGAGGAAGCTATGCAGGAAGCATGCATTAAGATCGGAAAGGCTATTGCGACCTCGGGTCTTACTACCGTATTTGGTTTCGCTGCTCTAATTGTTTCACCATTCACGATCACAAGTAATTTTGGTCTTATCACAGTACTGGATGTGATACTTGCATTACTTGCAACATTTGTTATTTTCCCTCCAATTATAGTTACACTGGATAAATACAGGAAAAAAGGAAAAACTTCCACGAATCACACAACAGGTCCGGTTCAGGTGGAAGTAATATATTGAAAAGCATTCAGGAGGCAATTACCGAATGAATGTGAGATATAATAATATAAGTGGTTTTAAAAAATGTACTACTTTACTATGGATATCAGGAAAATGTGCAGATCAACGGTGACAATGAAACTGACCTTGGAACAACTAATGTGGAAGTAGGTCTCATATGAAAGTAGATCTCTGGTACGTAGCAGGCCAGCAGACGACCAGGTAAGTGTCATTGTTGACGAGGAAGCTGATTTTGAAGTAATCAATGTCACCGGAGAACTTGTTCTTGGAGAGGAAGGCATAATTCATGTTACTTACAAGAATGTTGGTGAAGAGGCCGTAAAAGACGCAACTGTAAGAATAAGTTCTGATGATCTTTTCAGCACAACCGATGATCAGTCATTTATCCGATACTGTGAAGATCACAACAGAGGTTCTACTAACAGGTTCATCTGACTCCGGCTTTGGAGCATATGTGGGTATTGTTGTAATGCATATCTCTGTAATCGTGGCTGCAATAGGTGCTAAGAAATTTCTCGGAAAAAAGAAGAAGATAACTGATTTCTTATTTTTAGTATTCAGGGTAATCTGAATGTGGAGAACAATAAAGAAACACTATTCAGCACAGTTACACAGCTTTTGCCATATATCGGATATCCCAGAATATCGAATGCGATTGCGTGTTTGTATGAAATGATACCTGAGTAGACTGTAATAGTAGATCAAAGAGATAGTTTTAATTTGCCATAACTTTGTAATGCGTATCCTTATATATTATTATTCACAATAGCTGTGACTGATCAGTCAATCATGGATATTATCATCTAAATGTAAAGCGCCTCAGAATTGATGACTGATTACTCAATCCCATTAGTCCTTGAGTATCTAAGACTTTCAGAAAAAGAAAATTGAGGATTTAATATGAGCGATTCAAATAATCTAAGTGAGAGTGTAATTTTCCCGAAAGGAGAAGAACTTCCGGAGTTTTTAAGCAAGTATTTTTCAGGTAAAGTATGGGTTAGCATGCTGGTTGGAAGGGATAATGAATTTAATTGTCCCATCGGCAATGTGACATTCGAACCCGGATGCATAAATAACTGGCATAAGCATCCCGGAGGTCAGATCCTGTTAGTAACAGGCGGACGTGGTTACTATCAGGAAGAGGGAAAGCCTGCAAGGGAACTTAAACCTGGTGATATAGTGACAATAGCACCAGATGTAAAGCACTGGCATGGGGCAGCACATGACAGCTGGTTCGTACATCTTTCCGTTGAGACAAATGCCAACGCAGGCCCGGCAGAATGGCTAGAACCTGTAGCTGATGAAGACTACAGTAAATTGAAATGAATTTGGTTGAGGAAATTAAGAATTCGAATTGAAGTTAAAAGTTACAAAGTAAATAAGAGGTGCATAAATATGGCGGAAAATATTCAATCAAAAGGTTATGCTGGAAAAGATGAGTCAGGAAAGCTAGTTCCCTGGTCTTTTGAAAGAAGACCTGTAGGTAATAATGACATTCTAATTGACATTAAATACTGTGGAGTTTGTCATTCCGACATTCATCAGATCAAAGGACACTGGGGACCACAACAATATCCACAAGTGCCTGGTCATGAAATTGTGGGTGTGGTTGCTGCTGTTGGAAAGAACGTAACAAACTTCAAAGTCGGTGATCGTGCAGGAGTCGGGTGCATGGTTAGCAGTTGTATGGAGTGTGAAAGCTGCAAGAATGGTGAAGAACATCATTGCGACAACAATGCAACTATAATGACATATGGTTATCTGGAAGAATCATCACCTACAGGTATAAGCCAGGGAGGATATTCCCAAAATATCGTTGTCGCCGAGCATTTTGCGATAAAGATACCCGACTCCATAGATCTTCAGGAAGCTGCTCCATTACTATGTGCCGGTATTACTATTTATTCACCTTTAATGAAAGCTAATATCAAAAAAGGGGACAAGGTAGGAGTTGCAGGAATTGGTGGACTGGGACACATGGCTATTAAATTAGCCGTATCAAAAGGTGCCGAAGTTTATGCCTTTACAACCACTGAAAGCAAAAAAGAAGATTGCCTTGCATTCGGAGCAACGGAAGTTATTGTTGTTAACTCACCAAGCGACCTACAACCATGGAAAGGAAAAATGGATTACATGATATCCACAATTCCATACGCATACGAAATGTCATCATACATTGATTGCGTAAAACCATACGGATACTTCACTCAAGTAGGACAACCAATTGGAGGAGAACTCACAATTAACAACTTCAATATGATTTTCAACAGAGTAAACTTCAATGGATCACTTATTGGAGGAATCCCGGAAACTCAGGAAGTGGTTGATTATTGTGCAGAAAATAAGATCTATCCACAAATTCGGATGATCGAACCTGAAATGATCAATGAGACATGGGATAAGGTCGTAAATAAAGAAGCTCGCTATCGATATGTAATTGACATGTCATCCTTAAAATAAGATCTAACTAGGTTCTTACTTTTTTACCAGTCACAATTTCAAATAGTTTGTTGCTGGTACCTGCAATTAAGGATTGCTTCAAAGAAAAAAGATGGATGGATCGCAGAATAATTTGCAATATAGATTTTCTTATGAAATAATGAAAGTATCTGGAAAGTGAGCTAAGATATATGGAATACAGAACTTTGCCGCATGGCGGTGACAGGATCAGCACAATTGGCATTGGCGCAGGAAGTCTACGTGAATCTACATCACAGGAAATCAAAGACATCATCGATTATGGCATGGAAAATGGCATAAACCTTATTGACACGGTTATGTATGATTCCAGCGCAGCGGAGCCCATAGCACAGGCGCTTAAAGGACGGCAGGACGAGATGAACATGCAGGTGCATCTGGGTGCCGTCTACCCCAGTGGAATATATTCGAGAACAAGAGTTCTTTCAAAAATTAAGAGCGGGTTTGAGAAGGAACTTAAAAAATACGGTGCCGACTACGCTGATATCGGCATTATACATTGTGTTGATGAGGTTAATGATTTTGAAAAGATCATGTCGGACGGTCTTTTTGACTACGCTCGAAAGCTAAAGCAGGAAGGAACCATTCGCTATCTTGGTTTTTCTTCACATTCTCCGGATATCTGCAGACTTTTTATAGAGACCGGAGAGGTCGATATTTTTATGTTCAGCCTCAACGCCGCCTATGATTTTGAACCGTCACGTGGAAAGCTGGCTTTATCACACGAGCGCATGGAACTCTATCGAGAATGTGAAAAACGTGGCATTGGCATCACGGTCATGAAGCCTTATGGCGGCGGACAGTTGCTGAACGCAAAGACATCTCCTTTCGGCCGTAGCATGACAATCCCTCAGTGCATACAGTATGCGCTGGACCGCCCGGCTGTTCTCTCGTGTCTGCCGGGCGTACGCTCCAGAGCAGATTTGGAGGATGTACTTAAATACTACTCCGCTTCTGGAGAAGAACGGGACTATTCTTTTATCGGCAGTTTGCCGCACCGAGACATGCAGGGCACCTGCATTTATTGTAATCACTGTCAACCGTGCCCGTCTGGGATCGATATCGGTGCAGTAAACAAATATCTGGATCTGGAAAAAGCGGGTGATGAACTCGCCAAAGACCATTACATGAAATTAAGCAAAAATGCAAATGACTGCACTGAATGTGGTGTTTGCGAAGAGAACTGTCCTTTCCATGTAGATGTCCGCAGCAGGATGAAAGAAGCCAGGAATTGTTTTGAAAAATAAAAATAGCGAATAAAGAGGATAATTTTAGTGACTAAAAAAGAATTTACGAGTTACGGTGAAGACGCAAAGAAAATTCGTATCGGTTCTTTTTGCATTCCAGTAACACATGTGAAATTGCCAGTTTGATCAATGAAAATGTGTTCCGGCGAAGACACAAAGAAGTTCATACAGGTTCTTTTTCGCATCCCGAGTTGGGCCAAGAGAGAGTATGTTTAAACGAAAAAATAGGAACGGAGGATTGCAAATGAAATATAGAGAATTAGGCAGCTCCGGTCTCAAGGTATCTGCAATTGGTCTGGGGTGTATGGGAATGAGCCATGCGTATGGACCGACAGCAGATAAAGAAGCAATGATAGAACTGATCCGTTCAGCTGTAAAGCTTGGTATTACATTCTTTGATACAGCAGAAATTTATGGGCCCTATGTAAACGAAGAACTGGTTGGTGAAGCACTTGAACCATATGAGGGAAAAGTTGTGATAGCCACAAAATTTGGTGTTGCTTTCGAACACGGCTAAAGTGGTAAGCTATTGATGGACAGTACCCCGAAAAATATCAGAAGATCAGTTGAAGGTTCTCTGGAGCGATTAAGGGTTGATTCTATCGATCTGCTTTACCAGCATCGTGTCGACTCAGATGTACCCATCGAAGAGGTTGCCAGGACTGTTAAAGAACTGATGCAGGAAGGGAAAGTCAAACACTGGGGACTTTCAGAAGCCAGTGCAGATGTGATCAGAAGAGCACATGCCGTTCTGCCGCTTACAGCAGTCCAAAGCGAGTATTCTATGATGTGGAGGACACCTGAAGAGGAGGTTTTGCCTACACTTGAGGGGTTGGGTATTGGATTTGTTCCTTTTAGCCCGCTTGGCAATGGTTTCCTTACAGGCAAGATTGATAAGAACACCACATTTGGTGAGGGGGATATACGCAGCATACTTACCCGTTTCCTTTCAGAGAACATTGACGCAAATCAGGTACTATTAGATTTGATCGGGAAAATAGCTGAAACCAAAAATGCAACTCCGGCTCAAATTGCTCTTGCATGGATACTTGCACAAAAGCCCTGGATCATTCCTATCCCTGGAACTCGCAAACTGGAACGTCTGGAAGAGAACATAGCTGCAGCAGATGTTGAACTGACTGAAGAAGAGTTAGCTATGCTAAATGAAACGCTCTCAAAGATAAAGATTGCAGGAAGCAGGATCAACCGGGTTAAAGACGATTATTAAGTCATGATCGAGGTATGAGAATGAAAGTATTAATTGGTGAACGGAAGTCCGCATGAGAAAGGTTGTACCTATACTGCTCTTACGGAAGTAGCAAAGACTTTGAATGAAGAAGGGATTGACACAGAAATTTTTTGGATCGGAAAAAAACCACTTACCGGGTGCACTGCCTGCAAGAGCTGCACCAAAACAGGGCGCTGTGCATTTAATGACCGTGCCAACGATTTTCTTGATATTGCCAAAGGTGCCGATGGATTCATTTTCGGTTCTCCGGTGCATTATGCATCTGCTACCGGCGCGATCACATCTTTTATGGATTGCGTTTTCTATTCTGACCTGCTGGGAGGCAGACAGTCTTTTTATCTGAAACCAGCAGCAACAGTCATCTCGGCGAGAAGAGCGGGAACAACAACTACATTTGACCAGCTTAATAAGTACTTCACACTTTCGGAGATGCCGGTTATTTCTTCCCGATATTGGAATATGGTTCATGGAGCAAAGCCGGAAGATGTTAAAAAGGATCTGGAAGGATTGCAGATCATGCGTGTGCTTGCACGAAATATGGCATGGTTCCTGAAGTGTAAAGAGGCTGGCATGAAAGCTGGCGTACCGCTCCCGGTGAAAGAAGAAAGGATGTCTACGAATTTTATTCGGGAATAATTATCATTTGGAATTTTAGATTGAAAATTAACAAACACAAAGAGTGGGATTAAAATGACGAATTTGAATGAAGAGAAATGTCTGGTAGCCTATTTTTCGCGTGCTAGCAATAACTATGTCAGTGGGAAGATTGTGAATCTGCCGGTAGGTAACACAAAAGTAGTAGCTGGCATGGTTCGGGAAATAACAGGAGCCGATGTTTTCCAGATCGATACAGTAAAGTCTTACCCAAAGGATTACTCTGCAACTACCAACGTGGCAAAAAAAGAACTGAATGACAATGCCAGACCGGAGCTTTCCAGCCATGTGGAGAATATGGACTCTTATAATGTGATATTCCTGGGTTACCCTAACTGGTGGGGAACGATGCCGATGCCGGTGTTTACATTCCTGGAAGAATACGACCTTTCCGGAAAAACTATTGTTCCATTCTGTACACATGAAGGAAGCGGATTTGGCCGCAGTGAAAAAGATATTGCAAAACTTTGCCCGGAAGCAACACTTTTGAAGGGGCTCTCTATCCATGGCTCTCGTGTAGGTGCAGCGAAAAAAGATGTTACGGATTGGTTGAATAAACTTGGGATTATTTCATAAATTGTTCGATTAAGGACATTTATGAAACATTGAACGGGGGAGATAAAATGGTAAAACGATTAGGTTTTGGCTGTATGAGACTGCCACTTCTGGACAAAGATGATCAGACATCATTTGACACAGAAACATTAAACAAATTGGTAGATACGTTTTTGGAAAAAGGATTTACTTACTTTGATACCGCGTATACATATCATGGGTTCAAGAGTGAGGAAGCTGTCAGAGAGGCTCTGGTAAAAAGGCACAACAGAGATGAATTCGCCCTTGCGACTAAACTTCCACCCAGAATGTTGAAATCAGTGGAAGATCAGGAAAGGATCTTTAACGAGCAACTGCAAAATTGTGGTGTAGAATTCTTTGATTATTATCTGCTTCACAATGTTGGTGTGAGCGCCTATGAGCAGGCATGTAAGTATGATACATTCGGTTTTGCTTTGAAGAAAAAGGAAGAAGGCAAAATAAAGAATGTGGGTATGTCTTTCCATGACACTCCGGAACTGCTGGATGAGATCCTGACTGCTCATCCGGAGCTTGATTTTGTGCAGTTGCAGATTAATTACATCGACTAGGAGAATCCAGGTATCCAGTCAAGAAGATGCTATGAAGTTGCAAGGAAACATAACAAGCCAATTGTTGTGATGGAACCAATCAAGGGTGGAAACCTTGCATCAGTTCCAAAAAAGGCCGAAGAATTGATGAAAGCATGCGACAAGGATGCTTCAGTTGCTTCATGGGCAATCAGATTCGCTGCCAGTCAGGAAGGTGTCATGATGGTTCTCAGTGGTATGAATACCATGGAACAGGTTCTTGACAACACATCTTATATGACAGATTTCAAACCCCTTAACGAGGAAGAATACAGGATCATCGACCAGGTAATTGATATTATAAATGAAAATATTGCGATTCCCTGCACAACCTGCAGATATTGTGAAGCAGGATGTCCTGAGAATATTGCAATACCGGATTACTTTGCATTATATAATAGTGCAAAGCGTGCTGTAACTGATAATATTTCAAGTCAGTTTGTTTATTATTTGAACCTTACTTCAAATCATGGCAAGGCTAGCGATTGCATAGATTGTAAGCAATGTGAGGAGGCATGTCCTCAGCATCTGAAGATAACGGAGTATCTCAATGATGTGGTAGAGGAATTCGAGGTCGGAGGACCTGCATTACCTACAAAATAAGATAAAAGTGAGGTTTTATCTTGAGGATAAGTGAAACAGCAAACAGGAACCATAAAGAATTATTCCCTGATCACAAATCGACACTTAAAGTAACGGATCCGGAACTTATAGAGGTCTTTGACAATTTTGCTTTCGATGAAGTAATCAGCTATGGAAATTTAGATACAAAGACCAGAATGATGGTTATTCTGGGCTCGCTGATAGCAAGTCAGACCTTAAGCGAATATAAAGTAATGCTTGGCGGTGCACTCAATGTAGGAGTAACTCCCATCGAGGTCAAGGAGATTGTATATCAATCCGTACCATATGTGGGAATTGCGAAGATATTTGACTTTATCCATGCCACCAATGAAATACTGGAAAGCAGGGGAATTGAACTGCCATTGGAAGGCCAGTCTACAACTTCACCTGAAACACGATTTGAAAAAGGACTGGAAGTTCAGAAGGAAATATTTGGCGACATAATCGATAAAATGTACGAGGCAGCACCGGAAAACCAGATCCATATTCAGAAATATCTATCTGCAAATTGTTTTGGTGATTACTACACCAGAAAAGGTCTGGATGTAAAAACAAGAGAACTCCTTACGTTTTCTATGATCCTGGCACTGGGAGGATGTGAGCCTCAGTTAAAGGGACATATTCAGGGAAATCTGAATGTCGGAAACGATAAAAAAACACTGCTCAGCACAGTTACTCAGCTATTGCCATATATCGGATATCCAAGAACATTGAATGCGATTGCGTGTTTGAACGAAGTGATACCAGAGTAGATTTAATGGTAGATCAAGAGGACAGTTTCAATGAGCGAAAAAGTGTTGAATAAAGACATTTTTGAACGTGATAGGTCTGGAGAACCAGTTTCCATAGATGACCCGGAATATCCAAAGTTAAAGGAAGTGATGCTTCGTGCTGCGGAACTAACCACCAGATTGAATACTTCAGTTCATGATGAGGATGAAATCAGGAGCCTGTTCAGTGAGTTGATAGGTTCGGAGGTGGATGAATCCTCCCGGGTAACTCCTCCATTCTATACAGATTTCGGACGAAATATCAAGGTCGGTAAAAATGTGTTTATCAATCATGCATGCACCTTTATGGATAGAGGAGGCATAACAATCGAGGATGACACCAAGATAGGACCAAAAGCCAATCTTATCACATCCAATCATCCATTGGATCCAGCCCATAGAAAGGAATTAATTTCAACTCCGATATGGATTAAAAGGAATGTATGGATCGGTGCTGCTGCAACTATTTTACCCGGTGTAACTGTCGGAGAGAACTCTGTAATAGCAGCCGCAGCTGTAGTTACACAAGATGTTCCTCCTAACACAGTCGTGGCTGGCGTACCAGCAAAAGTTATCAGAACATTGTAATGTTTAGCCCTATATACTAGTATTTTTATTACATGGATGACTGACCACTCACTCACTATCTATATTGATTAGTTAAAAACTCGCCAGACATGATTCCTTTTGATAAATTGGAATCATTCTTCAAAGAAAATCCAGGATAAAAACAGGTTCAAATATGAGTCAAAACACTAAAGACGTCTTAGAAATAATGCAAGCAAGTGAATCAATTCCCTTCGATAATACTCAATATAAAAAGAGTTCCTATGTTTGCTCCAAGACGACTGAATTATCCGCAAAGTTCAACACTCCAATCAGTGTTGAACAAAAACAAGAACAAATAAATGAATTTAAAGACCTGAAAATGGATAAAGAGCGTGCCCTGTATGGTATAAATAACGCAACAATCACTCATTGTATCTTTGGCGGCCCTCGCGATGGAGAATCTGCTTTAAAGGAAAGCGCAGACATATACGTTTCAGATTGTGACTTCAGGCTTCGTTATCCTTTCTGGCATGTCAGGGACGCTCAAATTGAAAATAGTCGTATGACAGATACATGCCGTGCTGCATTGGTATGGCAAACAGGTGACAATAAAAGAAAGTCATATGGAAGGCATTAAAGCTGTACGGGAATGTGAGGATGTCACTATTGAAAACTGTAATATTCAATCATCCGAATTTGGATGGTTATCACACAGAATGATAATAAAGAATACAGAGCTTGAGTCTGAATATCCGTTTTTCTACAGCTCAGATATCCTGCTTGATAACTTTATATTGAATGGTAAATACTCTTTTCAGTATGTGAAAAATGTTGAAATCAGGGATTCCTGTCTGGATACAAAGGATGCTTTCTGGCACAGCAAAAATGTCACTGTCTCAAACAGTATAGTAAAAGGCGAATATCTGGGTTGGTACTCCGAAAATCTCAAACTGATCCGGTGTAAAATTATCGGAACTCAGCCGCTTTGTTATGCAAAAGGTCTGATTCTGGAAGATTGCGAAATGATTGGTTGTGATCTTGCCTTTGAATACAGTGAGGTTCATGCTGTAATTACAGGTTCGATAACAAGTGTAAAAAATCCGTGCAGCGGACATATCAGTGCGGATTCAATTGGGGAAGTAATATTGGATGAGAATCAACCAGTAGACGTTTCATGTGTAATTGAAGGCCGGAGCGAGCTGAATAAAGAAGAAATTCAAAATTCAGATAATTGTAATGGAAATTTATTCAACAATAAGGATTTTCCTGTGCA
Source organism: Methanosarcina acetivorans C2A (assembly GCF_000007345.1). Classification (NCBI taxonomy): domain Archaea; kingdom Methanobacteriati; phylum Methanobacteriota; class Methanomicrobia; order Methanosarcinales; family Methanosarcinaceae; genus Methanosarcina; species Methanosarcina acetivorans. Next base: position 493,883 of record NC_003552.1, read on the forward strand.
AGAGACATAGCAAAGTGAGGCCTTATCTATGAAAATGATTCCTGAATATAATGGCATAAAATGGATGTTAATTTGTTTAGGAGTATTTTTACTAGCAATTTTAGCGACAGGATGTATTGAACAAAATAACATTGATCAAAGAGCCATCAGTAATCAATCAGAAATGAATTCATCCGAAAAAACAGTTTCAACAGAGCCGGAGCATGGTCTGGCTTTATCGGAGATGAGCGTTAAAATCACTTCACAGGGCCATATAGCGACGTTCCAACTATATGATACGGTTGCCGCCAAAGAATTGTATGAACAATTGCCACTGGAATTAGATCTAACGAATTTCCGAGATGCACAGTGGATGTTCTACCCACCAAAGAAACTTAATGCTACTGCACAAGAGGCTTATCATGACGGTAAAAAGGGCGAACTCAGCTACTATGATCCATGGGGTGATGTGTTCATGCTCTATGAGGATTTCTATGCTGGTGACGAGATGCACCGTTTAGGCATATGCATCAATGGAATAGATGAGATTGTCAATATGTCAGGTAGCATGCAGATAGAAAAAAATGAACTTAGTCAAGAAGAGGGGGAAACAAAAATGAGAATCAGTATTCAAGCAAATGGAGAAACAACGATTTATGAGCTCAATGACGGGAAAGCTGCAAAAGAACTCTATGAACAGTTGCCATTGACGATCGATGTTGAAGACTACAGCAATAATGAAAAGATATTTTATCCACCCAAGAAACTTGATACAACTAACACACCTATGGCAAATGCACAGTTTGGAACGCTTGCATATTATGCTCCATGGGAGGACGTGGTAATGTTTTATGATAGATTTGGCTCTGCAGGCGGTTTATATGAGTTAGGGACTGTCATATCAGGCGGCGAGCATATCAAAAATATGTCAGGCACGATACTGATCGAGAAAGTGTAAACATAGGCAAAATCGCGGTCGAGAAATGACCAAAACCAATAATCAAGGGATCAACTATGTGGGCCTTGGAATGCTTTAAAAAGCCTGTAAACGGTTACTAAATTGTAATTAATTATCAGGCACGGTTAGAGAATTTAAATAAAGCTATTTATTTGATTTATTTTTTCCACATATGGTGACTCGATGAACAAAAATGGTTAAGTTTAAATAATGTAATAAAGGAAAGTTGTATAAATAATTTATAAAAGAGTTAAAATCATTTTATATTTAAGCAAACTCTTATCTTTTTTTTAGATTCTTCTCTTAGCTTAGAACAGTGTTCATTATTTATATCTACTGTATCTAAAGCAAAATCAAACAGTTCGAAGATTATCTTATTTAGTTTAAGACCTTTTTCAGTTAAAAAGTACCCCGTATGAAAGGGATTAGAATTTACTACTTTTTTTTCAATTATACCTTTCTTTTCTAATTCTTTCAATCGTTCGGAGAGAACTTTACTACTTAAAGCGGGATTAAGTTCCAATAAGTCTTTAAAATGGTTGCGATTACAAAATAGCCCTTTAATTATTTTAACACTCCATTTTTTCCCAAGATAGTCAAAGGTTTCATCAATGGTTCGATATACTTCGTCGAAATAATAGTCCTTTTGAGTCGTACTAACTCCCCCATTACCAAATAGTAATTAATTACCAAATGGTTACAAAAATTACTTAAAATTAGTTTAATATTTCCTTATATTTAATTTATTATCCATTATAAGAGTATGACTGTTATGTATTTGAACCCAGAGGGAGTAAGGTCGGGGAAGGGGAGTTCTAATCGTCACGCCCTTAAGAGGAATAAATACAGGGATCTAAAAATTGAAAGCTGTCGTATATAATGAATCAAAATAGATCGGCGTAGTTTGATAATTGGAGAACAAGCAAAGCCCAAGTTTCAGTGAGCATAGGATCTCCTTTTATGAACTGCCTGAAGCCTACAGGCAGTTTGACCAGCATGCAAACAGCCATACAAAGAATGGTCAAAACTCAAAAGTTATATTTTAAAAACAAGAGCTTTAGGAAGACACTATCGAAGAATGCTATTGAAAGCACACATCCTAAAGACATTATCAAAAGTACTATCAGATAAACACTATCTGAAAAATACAAGATAGGACCAAAGAGCTACTAAATGTATTTTCTACACATAAGGAGAATTGAGCTCGCCGGGAATAGAAATTCCTAGTGGAACTTTATAGTGAATATTATAAGCTTACAATATATTATTAGTCCCGTTTTTCATAAATGCAAAAATAGGGGGAAAAGAATGGCTATTAACGAGACTAAGCAATTTTTGGGGAAAGTTGCATTCGTTACCGGAGGGGCGACCGGCATTGGTCAGGCCACTGCGGTAGCTTTTGCTCGTGAGGGCGCTAATGTGGCACTGACTTATCACAATCAAGGGGCTGAACAGACTGTTCGTAGGATTGAAGAACTTGGCGGACAAGCATTAGCCATCAAGTGCGACGTGATACGTGAGGAAGATGTGAAAAATGCTATAGAAAAGATCATCCAAACATTCGGTCAGCTTGATTACGCTTTTAACAATGCCGGCATTGAAGGAAAAACCGTAATAACCGCTGAATATCCGGTTGAAGAGTGGAACCGGGTCATTGCCACTAATCTCACAGGAGTCTTCCTCTGTATGAAGTATGAGATTCCGCAGATGCTTAAGCAAGGTGCCGGAGCAATTGTAAATTGTTCCTCCGGGGCCGGACTGACCGGTTTTCCAGATATCTCACCATATGTTGCCAGTAAGCATGGGGTGGTAGGGCTTACAAAAACAGCTGCTCTTGATTATGCCAAGTCAAATATCCGGATCAATGCAGTCTGTCCTGGAATGACCGACACTCCGATGATGGAACGGTATAGCGGGGGCACTCCCGAGGGTTACGAAAAAATAATCGAGCAGGAGCCAATCGGAAGAATGGGCAGGCCCGAGGAGATCGCCATTGCGGTTCTGTGGCTTTGTTCAGATGCAGCTTCCTTTGTGACCGGAGATGTGATGCGTGTTGACGGAGGACAGTTAGCGCACTAACGGCACATCCCATACTACTTAGAATTTTGGATCAAGATCGGTGTTAATGGTCATTGGGCTTACTACTTGCTTCCGTTCTTTGGAACATGTAATGTCGGCAATTATCGGTAACTTCCATATGGTGCTGAAAAGAAAGTAGTATCACGAAAAAATTTGAAGGAGAATAAATCATGAATAAATCAAACAATTTAAGTGAAAGTGTAATCTTCCCGAAAGGAGAAGAACTTCCGGAAATGTTCAGCAAGTATTTTTCAGGTAAAGCATGGCTTAGCATGCTGGTGCCAAGAGATAATGAATTTAATTGTCCAATAGGCAATGTAACGTTTGAACCAGGTTGTCGGAATAACTGGCATAAGCATCCGGGCGGACAGATTCTGTTAGTAACAGGCGGACGTGGTTACTATCAGGAAGAAGGAAAGCTTGCACAGGAACTTAATCCAGGTGATATAGTAAAAATTCATCCGAATGTGAAACACTGGCATGGAGCAGCACATGATAGCTGGTTCGTACACCTTTCCGTTGAGACGAATGTTAGTGCAGGTACGGCCGAATGGCTTGAACCCGTAACTGATGAAGAATATAACAAGTTAGAATAACTCAGAATACGATATTCTTGTAAAATAATACTATTTATACAAAATCCAATATGGGGGGCTAAAATGAAAGCCGTGGTATATAAAGGACCAAGAAATGTAGATGTTGAAGAAGTTAAAAAACCAGAAATAGAGAAGCCAACTGACGTAATTATAAAAGTGACAAGTAGTGGAATCTGTGGAAGTGATTTACATCTATATGATGGCCATGGTCCTGACGGATTAGGAACAATTTTAGGACATGAACCAATGGGAGTTGTTGAAGAGGTTGGAGATGCAGTTGAGCTAGTTAAACCTGGTGATAGGGTAGTAATACCATTTAATGTTGCATGTGGATCTTGTTTGAACTGTATCAGAGGTTTAACCAATATGTGTCTTACCATGAATCCAGACGCAGCTATAGCAAACTATGGATATCCTGGAGCGGGACCATATGCTGGTGGACAAGCTGAGTACCTGAGAGTTCCTTATGGAGATTGGGCTTGCTTAAAATTACCCGGTGAGCCGGGGGATGAATTTGAAGATGATTTTGTGATGCTTGCAGACATATTTCCAACTGCATATTATGCAGCAGAGTTAGCTAAAGTAAAAACTGGGAAAACGGTAGCTGTTTTTGGCGCCGGGCCTGTGGGTTTACTTGCAGCGTACAGTTCAATGTTAATGGGTGCAAGTGAAGTCTACGTTGTTGATAAATCTGATAAACGTTTAAAACTTGCTGAATCAATTGGTGCAGTTCCAATTAACTTTACAGATGGTGATCCCGTTGAGATGATAATGCAAATCCGTCAAAATAACAAAAATTTAATGAGTTCTCTAAGGCCTGGAGAAGAAAAGGTTTTAGGTGTGGATTGTGCAATTGATGCAGTGGGTTATCAAGCACTTGATAGAAATAATTCTGAAGAATTTAAGCCAAACCAAGTTTTAATGGACATCGCAAGAATTATAGCCCCAGGGGGCAGCATTGGAGTAATTGGTGTTTATAGTCCAGATCCTGCCGGTAAGGATGAGAATGAGAAACAAGGATATTTAACGCTTCCGTGGGCTGAATTATGGTTCAAAGGAGTATCTATAGGTACTGGACCGACACCTGTTAAACAAATGCACGGGTTTTTAAGAAATTTGATATTCAATGGTAAAGCAAAACCAAGCTTCATAGTATCTGACCGTATCAGCATTGATGAAGCTCCTGAAGCATATAAGCAATTTGATAAGAGGGATGATGTAGTTAAGCCTATAATCAAATTCCATTAAGTATGGTTAAAATAAGAACTTAACTTATTTTTTTAATTTAACTTTCATTTGATTAATTCTCCCTAATTATAGCGACTGCGAACTAAAAATCAGTCATTCAGATATAGAGATTAATTGAAAACTTTCCTTTAATCAATCAGGAGTCATATCCATGAGTTAGTTATCAATTTCTTTTTTATTCTCATTTTTTTGAGGAAGCAAATAGTTATATAGCATTAAGTATCTGATGATTGACCAATCAGTCAATATTGACATTCACATTATATAATGAACTTATCTCAAAGCTCAAATTTGCCGAGTATAAAACATAATCAAGAATATGGAGGATAATACAAATGAGCAAAAAAGTATTAGTGTTGTCTGCAAGTCCAAGAAAAGGCGGAAACTCCGACCTGCTGTGCGACCAGTTCATACGTGGAGCGGAAGAGGCGGGCAATCAGGCGGAGAAGATCTTTGTGAATGACAGGACGATCGCTTACTGTACAGGATGTGGGGTCTGCTTTAACAGAGGGAATGGATGTTCCCAAAAGGACGACATGGACGAGATCCTGGATAAAATGATCGCGTCAGATGTGATCGTAATGGCCACTCCGGTGTACTTCTACACAATGAATGGTCAGATGAAGACCCTGATAGACCGCACTTGCGCCCGATACACAGAGATCAATTACAAGGATTTCTATTTCATCGTAGCAGCTGCCTCCGATAGTGAACCGGCCATGGAGAGAACACTTGAGGGATTCAGAGGTTTTACTTCCTGCCTTAAAGGGCCAAATGAAAAAGGCGTTGTCTATGGAACGGGTGCCTGGAACGTAGGAGATATCAAGGGAAGCAAAGCAATGGAACAGGCATATGAAATGGGAAAAACAGTTTGATTGAAGGATGAGGTACAATGATCAGAGTAGAATCATGCGAACAGATATTTGAAGAATTATCCGGAGAGGTCTAACTAAAAACTAATTTTTTCACGCTTTTTATGAGTGATTAGTCAATCAAAGTAAATATATACTAAAACCCCTATCTATTACTGACTGATCAGTCAGTAGTAATACTATTTGATACAATTCTAATATTCAGGAGAACTAAGAATGTCGGGAAATATGGAATCTAAAAATGAATCTAGTGGGAAAACTTTTGAACTCAGTGAAAAGGTAACTGTAGAAAAAGTATCCTATAATAATAGGTACGGAATTACCGTTGTAGCAGACATGTACTTATCAAAAGATATTGATATGTCTAAAAAATATCCAGCAATTGTTATAGGAACACCTTATGGAGGTGTAAAAGAGCAAGGGGCTGGTATTTACGCACAGAATATGGCAGAACGAGGATTCGTTGCTATTGCGTTCGATGAATCTTTTAATGGCGAAAGCAGTGGTGAACCAAGACATGTTTCTTCTCCAGATATATTTGTTGAAGATTTTAGTGCAGGAGTAGACTTTTTGGGAACACGCCTTTTTGTGGACAGAAATAGAATCGGCGCTATCGGTATCTGTGGAAGTGGCGGATTTTCAATTACTACAGCTCAAGTTGACCCACGTATCAAAGCAGTTGCTACTGCAAGTATGTATGATATAAGTAGCATGATAAGAGATGGATTTGGAAAAACAATGACTGATGAACAGCGTGCTCAAACTTTAGTTCAGTTGGGCGAGCAACGATGGAAAGACTTTGAGAATGGTACTCCAGAAGTGCCTATGGGTTTCCCAAGTGAACCAGCTGATTCAATCCCAGAAGGATTAGATCCAATTTCAAGTGAATTTTTTGAATACTACGGAATGGAGCGTGGACATCATCCTAATGCAGGAGCCGCATTTACTATTACAAGTAGCATGTCATTCATGAATTTCCCATTGATGAACTATATTGATACCATTTCACCACGACCAATTTTGTTCATCATCGGTGAAAATGCTCACTCCAGGTATTTCAGTGAAGATGCCTATGAAAGGGCTGCTGAACCGAAAGAACTCTACGTTGTTCCGGGAGCAAGACATATTGATCTGTACGACAGGACCGACATGATTCCATTTGACAAATTAGAATCATTCTTCTCTGAAAATCTAAAATGATCCCATTAGAAATCAAAATGAGATGATTACATGAAGAGAATAGCAATCAATGGTAGTCATAGGAAGAATATGAACACTGCAATAATCCTGGAACATGCACGTAAGGGAGCAGAATCCAAGGGTGCGGAAACAGAACTCATCCACTTTATGATCTAAACTACAAAAGGTTCATAAGCTGCTTTGCCTGCAAGAGAGTAGGCGGTCAAAGCTATGGCGTATGTGCCATGAAAGATGAACTGACCCCTGTCCTTAATAAAATAGAAGAAGTCGATACCTTTATTCTTGGAGCTTCTATCTACTTCGGGGATGTGACCGGAGAGATGAGGTCTTTTCTGGAACGATTATTGTTCCAGTACCTTGTTTGGAGTGAAATAACGGGTCACATGTGCACGATATACAACTGCAATATATGACCAAAACTCCCCAATTGCTGATACTCTCAGGAACGCATCCCAGCAAGCTGCCTCAGGAAAATTGATCCGCATAATAGCATATTTTAAACATCATCAATAGCTATTTAACTAAGTATACATAAAATGATAAATTATCTGGGAGTGATACAAATTAGGGAAAACATAAGCAGCTTAACTTTTTTTGTCCTGCTACTGATCACCGCAGTGGTCGGGATTTCGGGATGCCAGGAAAACGGGACAAACTCCGAAAGTACGGATACGTCGGGCGTCACTTTACAGGATTCCGTTTTGAATGATACGGAAATAAACTCTCTCATATACATGCGAGAGGAAGAGAAGTTAGCAAGAGACGTGTACCTCTACCTCTACGACAAATGGAATATACCCATCTTCAGAAACATCGCTGCGAGCGAACAGGAACATACAGATGCAGTGAAATCCTTACTGACGCAGTATGGCGTGCAGGATCCAGCCTCCACGACTTCTGAGGGAGAGTTCACCAATCCCGAGCTGCAGGAACTCTACAATCAGCTGATCCAGCAGGGAAGTGTCTCCAGGGAAGATGCTCTTAAAGTAGGTGTGATCATCGAGGAGAAAGACATTCGCGATCTAGAAGCAGATCTCGCTAATACCACGAACAGCGATATCAAGATTGTCTACGGCAACTTGCTGCGAGGCTCGAACAATCACCTTTCCGCCTTCAACACCCAGCTTGGAAAGTAACATAGGCAACACTTTCCTTTTTCCGTGGACGAATACTCTACTTTTGGCGGGACTTAAGGGTAAATCTTTCCAGTACCTCATTCTGGAATAGGTTCATAAAACTTGACTTTTGAATTGATTCGCAGATCATGGATCTTTCTGGGAAATCAGTTCGGAGTCATATTCGTGAGTGTTATTTATCATTTCTCTTTTCATTCAGTAGTTATTGAGAGGGCAAATGGTTATATAATATTAAGTATTTTGTTGATTGACTGATCAGTCACAACAATTTACATTCTGTAGTAGTCTCATCCCAAAAGTAAGTATTTCATTCTTTTTATGAGTGACCAGTCTATCAGATACAAAAACTAACTGATCGATCTCTCGCAAAAATAAGCAGCCAGTCGATAAACAGTCAATCAAAAATCAATCAGGATCAAGTTAAAAATTCAAAAATTCAGGAGAACTAAAATGTTATACAGAAAAATGCCTAAAAATAGAGACGAACTTTCGATACTTGGATTCGGATGCATGCGCCTTCCCGCAAAAGAAGATGGTAATATAGACGAAGAAAGAGCCACCAGGCAGGTACGTTATGCAATCGACCAGGGAGTGAATTATATTGATACTGCCTGGCCCTATCACATGGGAGAGAGCGAGCCTTTCTTGGGTCGTGCTCTTGCTGACGGGTACCGCGAGAAAGTTAAACTCGCAACAAAACTTCCTTCCTGGCTTATAGAGAGTCGGGAGGATATGGATAAGTTCCTGAATGCTCAACTGGAGAAACTCAAAACAGACCACATCGACTATTATCTCATACACGCTCTCGTTGGTGATTTGTGGGGCAATATTGAAAAGTTGGATGTGGCTGATTTCCTTGACAAAGCCAAAGCTGACGGACGCATCAGAAATGCAGGTTTCTCCTTCCATGGCTCGGGAGAGGCCTTCAACCGGATAGTGGACGCTTATGACTGGGACTTTTGCCAGATCCAGTACAACTTTCTGGACGAAAAGAACCAGGCAGGGACTTCCGGTCTAAAATACGCTGCCTCCAGAGGTCTTGGTGTTATCATCATGGAACCTCTCCGTGGAGGAAACCTGACAAAAACCGTGCCTCAAGCCGTGAAAGATATCTGGAACGAAGCCCCGATAAAGAGGTCCCCTGCAGAATGGGCTCTTCGCTGGGTTTGGAACCATCCGGAGGTCACTGTAGTTCTTTCCGGGATGAATGAAGAAACCCATGTGGAAGAAAACCTGAAAGTGGCAGGCGAGGCTTACCCGAATTCCCTTACAGAAACCGAACTGCAACTAGTAAAAAAAGTAGAGCGGAAGTACCGTGAACTGATGAAAGTAGGCTGTACAGGCTGCAGATACTGTATGCCCTGCCCGGCAGGAGTGAATATCCCACTCTGTTTTGAATTGTACAACAACCTCTATCTGTCCGGCAACGCAGACGAGACAAAGTTCCTCTATGCCGCACAGTTGAGTGGTGCCATATCCGTTGGAGAAACCGGATTTGCATCCCAGTGCGTCCAGTGCGGACAGTGCCTTGAAAAATGTCCCCAGCACATTGATATACCAACGATGCTCGAATCCGTTGTAGAAGAACTGGAAGGATCCGATCTGGAGGAAAGAGTTGCCATGGCAAGGCAGTTGTTCAAGAAGCAGGCGTAAAAGCAAGAACGATTCTAAGTACCGAAAAAACAAAATGAAGATATTGTTTAAGCTGACTTTTATCAACAGATTAAATAATATCTCCATTTTCCGCTTTTGATCTTCATTCAGTTAACTATACTCATTCAGCTTTAGAATTTTGATTTTTTACCTCAAATTGCAAAGCAGTAACACGATAATCATATAGGACTTACGCATTTGCCTGCTTTGCAGGCGATTTTTTAATTTCCAGAAAAACGGCAGGCTGCACTTTCATCTTGTAATTTTCGGTATTAATTGGATAATGCCAATAAAACTTCTTAAAAAGATATGGGTTAGCTACGGGGGCGGCCCGGTGATGAACATCTGTGCCATTACCAAACAAAAGAAGGTTGGACCTGGGCGCGTAAACTTCCAAAAGAAGCAGGTGGTCAAGATCCAGCCGGCTTTCTCTCTGATTATCTTGAAAAATCAATGTCTCCAAGTTCCGGGGCTCTATGTTGGACCTTCAATATTCAGTTCTGGTCTGCCAGCTAGGATATAAAACAGAGTCCGGAAAAGCATGAAACAAAAGGATTCTGGGCTCGGGTGAGTGTAGTTTCAAAAAAAGGTAAAAAGCTATACATACATGATTTTTTACCTTTTGGTAAATCGGATACTTGATTTCAACAGCAAAGAGGTATTTTGTTCTTTAGATCTGTAGTCTCCAAGGAGTAATTTACCTTTAACTTCCATTAAATTTAGTCTAAAAGTACGTGATGAAGGTGGTTCCTCACGTACTCACTCTTTTCTGGGTACTGTCAAGTCTATGAGGGCTAAAGAATTTTCAGCTATGATTGAGCTTAAAAAGTGTCCAGCAACTGTAACATGACAGAACCAGAAATTAAATGTATATATACAAGTACGTATGTATATATACAACTTACTCGTATTATATGATATAGGACATATATTTGGGGTGCAAAATCAATCACAGTGGTTTTTTATCTTCATTCGAACTCTAAGCTTTGAAGTTAATGTTATTGATTTCTTAGTTCAACCGCATACGTCCTAAACACTAATAAGACAACTACAAACAAAGGTAAATAAAATGGCTTTTAATGACAGAGGAAAACCCTTCAGGGGAAAGTACGACAATCGTGGAGATTTCGAATCTCCAAGAGGAATGTACAAAGCGGCTCCAAGAGAAATGTACAAGGCTATATGTTCAGATTGCGGTGTTGAGACTGAAGTTCCATTCAAACCAGCAGAAGGACGGCCTGTTTATTGTAAGGATTGTCTTCCTAATCACAGGAAACCCAGAGAGAATCGCAGGTATTAAATGCGATCATATAAAAAGATTTAAAAGCATTTATTTTCTTTAAGATTTAGGGCAGAGTTAAAGCTTTGCCTTATGAATTTTGCTTTAAGTTTTTTGTAGTGTTGTAAATCTACTGGAAATTTAGCTATTGATGTAATTTTCAATTTCTGTACTGGTAAAGATCTTGATTAATGCTTATAGACTTAAAGGAGTTGAATATGAAAATAGGCAAATCGAAAACAAAGAAGGGTGGGAATTATACTCCATGTGAAAACTGCGGAGAATTCTATAAGCAAGCTGTTTATATGTATATAGGTAGAAAATGGACTAAAATAGGAGTGGGATGCCCTGAATGTCTTAAAAAGGAACTACAAAAATAATTATAGGGTATTACACATGTTTTAACATAGAGCTTATCCCAAAACCTATTTTATTACTCCATCGGTAGAAATCTCCGAATTATTATCATTATCTGTGGGCTCGATTGACTATTCTGGATTTAAGATTTAGAGAGCAAATTTTGAGTTTTGGGAGAAGCTCAACGTTTATTCCATGCTCCGAGAAAAAATACATGTTGGAGTTTTGATAAAAAGTTTAAAAGAGGATAACCTCACCATTTTTTACGTCTAAATATTACTGTTAAAACAAGGATTGCAGCAACAAGTACAATAATTGAAGGGAAATCTACGAAATTTGGAGCAAACTTCTGAATGCGTGAATATCCTGATTCAACAACATAAACATTACCCGAAGAATCTACAGCAATATCAGTTGGGTCATAAATTTGTCCGTTTCCGCTGCGTGAAGAATCCCATTGAGTGAGGTATCTGCCGTTGCTGTTAAACTTCTGAATGCGCTGATTAAAGTCATCGGCAACATAAACATTACCCGAAGAATCTACAGCAATACCACATGGTAAAAGAAATTGTCCGTTTCCGCTACCATAAGAACCCCGTTTAGTAACAAAATTATAAGTCTCAGCATACGTAGCAGAAGCGATCATCAAACAAAGAAATAATAAAACCAAACAAAACAATATTTTCCTAAAAATATTGACTTGTTGACACTTCATTTTTTGAATCACTCCTTTATTTTTTCATATTATGTTGTTAATAGTCCAACATTTTACTATATGAACTCATCCCAAAACCCAGTTTTATCTAATTATCTAGGGTTATTCAGGATTGCTTCATAAACGAGGTTAGATATGTAGCTTAAATATGAGATCCAAAAAAGCAAATTTTGAGTTTTGGGATCAGCCCATTGTTTAAATGAGATAATGCCAGAAAGCAATAAGTAATGTAGTGCATTTTGTGAATGAAGGAAAGGAAACAGGAGAGAGCAGAGACTTTTCCGAGGAGCTCACCATTGTAATGTTTTATCAGGCTAGAAGAGCGATAGTGAACTTTATCCCTGATCCAGATTCATCACAGGATGAAAATAAAATTATAAAGGAAAGGATGGATTCCGGATTATCTGGAGAGGTCTGGCTAAAAAATAATTTTTTTCACTCGTTGCGTGAGTGATATCAGCTAATCAGATTTGGGGATTAATTGAAAACCTGCCTCAAAATACCCAGCTAGTTAGGAAATCAATACGGAGTCATATCCGTGAGTTATTTATCAGTTTTTCTTTTCATGTCGTCGTTATTGAGGGGGCAAATAGTTATATAGTATTAAGTATTCTGTTGATTGACTAATCAGTCACAACAAAACTTAAGTTATACAATGACCTCGCCCCAAAATTAATATTTCACTCCACACACGAGTGACCAGTCAATCAGATATATAAATTAACGGATGATCTCTCGCAAAAATAAGCTGTCAATCAAAGATCGATCAGGATCAGGTTAAACAATTCAATAAATCAGGAGAACTAAAAATGCTGTACAGGAAAATGCCTAAAAATGGAGACGAACTTTCGATACTTGGATTCGGGTGCATGCGCCTTCCCGTAAAAGAAGATGGTAGCGTCGACGAAGAAAGAGCCACCAGGCAGGTACGTTATGCAATCGACCAGGGGGTGAACTATGTTGATACTGCCTGGCCCTATCACATGGGAGAGAGTGAGCCATTCCTGGGTCGTGCCCTTGCCGACGGATACCGCGAAAAGGTTAAACTCGCAACAAAGCTTCCCAGCTGGATGGTGAAAAGCCGGGAGGATATGGATAAATTCCTGAATGCCCAGCTTGAGAAACTTAAAACAGATCATATCGATTATTACCTTATTCACAACCTCTCAGGAGAAACATGGGATAGAATAGAAGCTCTTAATGTGATAGATTTTTTTGAGAAAGCAAAAAGTGACGGACGGATTGTTAATGCAGGTTTTTCCTTCCACGGATTAGCCAATGATTTTAAGAGAATCGTAGATGCATATCCATGGACTTTCTGTCAGATTCAGTACAATTTCATGGATGAAAAACATCAGGCAGGAACTGAAGGACTTAAATATGCAGCTTCAAAGGGACTGGGAGTTATGATCATGGAACCTCTGCGAGGAGGCAACCTCGCTAGGACAGTTCCACTTGCTATTGAAAATATCTGGAGCGAAGCCGATGTAGAACGTACACCAGTGGAATGGGCTCTGAGATGGGTATGGAATCACCCTGAAGTTACTGTCGTGCTTTCAGGCATGAATGAAGAAGTCCACATAAAGGAAAACCTGAAAATAGCATCCGAAGCTTATCCGAATTCTCTGACAGAAGCCGAATTACAACTTGTCAGTAAAGTTGAGCAAAAGTACCGTCAGATTATGAAAGTTGGCTGTACGGGTTGTCAGTATTGTATGCCCTGTCCCTCAGGAGTTAATATACCTGAATGTTTTAGTATTTATAATCACCTGAGTACTTTCGGCAATGCAGAAGATGCAAATTTGCTGTATATAGGATTATTGAGTGGCGCCGTTTCAGGTGGAAAACCAGGAATGGCATCCCAGTGCGTACAATGTGGGCAGTGTCTTGAGAAGTGTCCCCAGCACATCGATATTCCAACGATTCTCGAGTCAGTTGCAGAAGAGCTTGAAGGATCCGATCTGGAGGAAAGGATTGCTATAGTAAAACAGGAGATGCACAAGCAGATTTAAAAGTAAGAACGATTTGAAGTGAAAAGTGACAAAATGAAGATATTGTTTAAGCTGGCTTTTACCAACAGATTAAACAATATTCCCATTTTTCACTGCTGATCTCCAAATTCAGTTAACTATACCCATTCAGCTTTTTCAGTTAATTATACTCATTCAGCTTTAGAATTTTGATTTTTTTACCTCAAATTACAAAGTAGTAACCCAAATAATTATAAAAATCAAACCTGTATGAGTTAGCACGAAACTCTAAAGAGTCTCCAAAATAATAAATTAGTGCCTGGTAGCTTTGTATTTAAGCTGTTTATTGCTAAAGCATTCAATTCCTTTCGATTAAGGGTGGCGCATGGATCTTACTGATATATTAAAGTCTGTCAAAGAAGGAAAAATCGATCTTGAATCGGCAGAACAGCAGGTTCGAGGTCTGGGTTTTGTTTCCTATTCGCATATAGCTAAAGTGGATACCCATAGAAAAAACAGAACCGGAGTAGTCGAAGCTATTCTTGCTGACTGCAAGGAGCCTGAAGATGTTGTCGAGATTGCCAGGGTTATGGTAGTAAAAAGTAATAGAGCCCTGATTACCCGCGTCTCTGCCTCGCATCTGGAAGCTTTAATGAAGGCTTTTGGTGCTGATAAACTCGAGTGGAACAGCCGTGCACGCACAGTGGTTATTCATGACGGGACTCCTGCTCCGCTTACAGGAGGGGTTGTTGGAGTAATATCCGCAGGCACGGCAGACATTCCTGTTGCAGAAGAAGCCAGGGTCGTTGCTTCCGAGATGGGCTGCGAAACCGTAGCTGTCTACGATGTAGGGGTTGCAGGGATTCACAGGCTGATCCCCGAACTACAGAAGCTCAAGATTCGGAATCCGGGGGCAATAGTTGTTGCAGCCGGAAGAGAGGGGACGCTTCCGACTATAGTCTCAGGACTTGTCGACGTGCCTGTAATAGGGCTTCCCGTATCTACGGGTTACGGGGCTGGCGGCGGAGGAAAAGCAGCTCTGCTATCAATGCTTCAGTCCTGTTCGACCCTTGCAGTGGTAAATATTGACGCAGGGTTCGTTGCAGGAGCTTATGCAGCCAGGATCGCAAACATGATTGCTGCAGCTTCTGGAAAAAAAGAAAATCCCGAAGACCTTAAGCAGGAAGAAGAACCGAGAGAGGAACAGGAAGAAGCATAACTGTGATAATTTAGGAGTATGATTAGGGAGGAACTTTATGAAAACACTGGTCTTTAATCCCTTTTCAGGGGCAGCTGGGGATATGATTCTGGCGTGCGCTCTCGATCTCGGAGCTGACAAGCAAGCGGTGAAGGAACTTGTTGAAGCTTCAGCGCCCGTATCCATGGATATAAGGGAAGTGGTGAAAGAGGGAATAAAAGCCCTGGATGTCCGCATAAAAGTGCCTGAAAATGAACATGTCCGGACGTATCCTGAAATCGTAGACCTCGTAAAGGCTGCAAAACTACCTCTTCAGTTGGAAGCAAGTACTCTTAGTATCTTTTTGAAAATGGCCGAAGCCGAAGCTGCCGTCCACGGGCAGCCCGACCTTGAAATGCTCCATTTCCACGAAGTGGGACAGAGTGATGCCCTTGCCGATGTCATAGGTTCTTCTGCAGCCCTCCATTCGCTTAACTGTGATTCGGTTTACTGCACTCCCATCAACGTGGGCAGCGGAACAATAGAATGTGCCCATGGGACCCTTCCTGTGCCGGCTCCCGCAACTCTGGAGATTCTCAGAAAGGGGAAACTCTATTTCAGAGGAGGGAGCGTGAATAAGGAACTGCTGACCCCTACAGGGGCTGCTATCCTTTCACATTTTGCAAAGCCTGTTGAGACTTTTCCCCAGGGGAAGGCAATAGCCATCGGATACGGGGCAGGAAATGCCGACCTTCCAGGGCCCAATGTGCTCCAGGGAGTGCTTCTTGAACCTGACTCCCACCTGATTTCGGATATAATTGAGGTGCTTGAGACCAATGCCGATGATGTAAGCGGGGAAGTTCTGGGCAACCTTTTTGAAGAACTGCTCTCGATGGGGGCAAGGGATGTTGCGATTATGCCCGCAACCATGAAAAAAGGAAGGCCTGCCCATATCATCAAAGTCATTGCAAAGCCCGAAGACAGTGCGAAACTCGCCAGGAAAATCATTGTTGAAACAGGGTCGCTTGGAGTCAGGGTTATGCCTGCACGCCACAGGCTCATGGCTGCCCGCAACATTGAAAGGATCAAAATAGAACTCGAAGGTCAGGAGTTTGAAACCGCAGTCAAGGTTGCCAGGGACTCGGAAGGGGTTCTGCTCAATATCTCTGCGGAGTTTGAGGACTGCAAAAAGATTGCAAAAGCCAGCGGTATTCCTGTTCGAGAGATCATGCGCAGGACAGAAGAAGTCGCAAGAAAACTCTTTTCCTGATGTTACCCGAGAGCTGCCTGAAAAGTAGCTCTCCAGATAACTGCTCCAGCTAAACTCTCCAGCCAAACTTTCCAGCTAAACAAAGTAATATCTAAAAATGTGTTTGAAAAACCCGAGAAAAAGAGATTAAAAACAAAAAACGAAAAGTTTCTGAGAAAAGAGTTTTAAGAAAAGTAAAAGTCCGGATTTTCAGACCTTTTACTTCTCATTCTTATTCTTTACGATTTTTCTTGAGCCGCAAGTTCTGCTTTAACTCAGAGCTTGCCCATTGAGTGCAGGAGTTCCGCATTAAGGACACTTGCCCCTGCAGCTCCCCGGATTGTGTTGTGCCCCATTGCGATGTAACGGATTCCTTCTCTGATCCTGCCCACCGAAACACTCATGCCTTTTCCCATATTGCGGTCAAGGCGCGGCTGGGGCCTGTCGACTTCGTCCCGGACTATAAGGGCTTTCCCTGGTTCTGAGGGGAGTTCTCCGAGCTTCGGGTCAAATTTGAGGAAGGATTCTCTTACCTCTTCAGGGGTGGGTTTATCCCTCATGCCTGCCCAGATGGCTTCCGTGTGCCCGTCGACTACAGGGACCCTGTGGCAGGAAGCACTGACCTTCATGTCTGCAGGCACGATTTCCGAGCCATTAAATTCCCCGAGGAGCTTTAAGGTTTCAGTCTCCATCTTCTTTTCTTCGCTCCCTATATAGGGGATTACGTTATCATAGATTGCCATGGCTGCAACGCCGGAGAAACCTGCTCCGGAAATCGCCTGCATGGTTGCTACCTGTACGGTTTCAAGCCCAAACTGTATGAGGGGCTTTAAGGTAATTGTCATGACAATTGTGGAGCAGTTAGGGTTAGTAATGATGTATCCGTCCCAGCCCCTTGTGTCCTGCTGGACCTCAAGGAGTCCCAGGTGTTCGGGGTTTACTTCGGGAATCACCAGAGGGATGTCTTTTTCCATCCTGTAGGAAGATGCATTGCTTGCAACTGCAAACCCGGCTTTTGCAAACTCGGGTTCCACTGAAAGGGCAAGGTCTGCAGGAAGAGCCGAAAAGACCACATCCGCTTCAACGGTTTTCGGGTCTACGGGAACAACCTCTATGTTTTCGACACTTTCCGGCATGGCTGTATCCAGCCTCCATCCTGCCGCTTCTCGATACGTTTTGCCAGCGCTTCTTTCGGACGCTGCAAGGGCTGTAATCTCAAACCAGGGGTGGTTTGCAAGTGCTTCTACAAATCGCTGCCCTACAGCGCCGGTGGCGCCTAAAATACCCGCTTTAACTGCTACCATCTAAAAAATTGCCTCCGGAGAGATAAGAAATGATTTGATAAGATAAAAAGGAAAAAGAAAAAAATGGAATAAATAATTATTCCACAATGAGCTCTGTTTTTACTCTTCTACCTTAATTGCCTGGTTCGGGCATGCTTCTTCACATGCACCGCACTCTACACATTCATCCTGATCGACAACTGCAAGTCCCTTTTCTTCATCGAGGGTGATTGCTTCAGAAGGACATTCATCGACACAGGTTCCGCATCCAGAACATTCATCTGCATTAACTATTGCTGGCATATTTTTTTCACACTCCTTTTGATTTGCTCGATATGTACCAGGAAATTATATCGGGGCGTTTTTGAAACTTCCATAGAATATCGAAAAATTGATCATAACGCCATTACTCAGATAAACATAAAAACTTATCGCTTTTTAGCAAAAGGCAATTTTCAATAATCGGAAGGAGCTAAGGCTCAAGCTCCGAAAATTTATGTTTTTGAAAGTACATAAAAATAACAAAAAAATATGAGAAAATCTTTTTTTTTAACATACGGAATCATGCAATGTAATTCCGGAATCCGTAAGCCGGTACATTCCTTCTTCAAATTTGAGGAGTCCTTCTTTTAACAGGAAATCCATATGGAATTTGTAAAAAAAATCGGTTAACTCTGACTCTTCTTTTAGCTGTTCCTCGGTTTTCCCAAAGATACCGACTATCCTGAGAAGTTTCCTTCTCGCCGGGTTTATGGAAACTTTTTCCATCATCATGTGGTCCAGCTTGACAGCTTCGGCTTCGGTCACTTCTCCCTTTGAGGCGAAATAAGCATCAAGTTCGTCAATTTCGTCTTGCATATTGAAACTCCAATTCTTATCCTTTAATTTATCAGTTTGTTCTTTAATTTATCAGTTTGTTTCAGTTTTTGATACTGAATATAGTTGCTTTTATTTTTTTCGTTGATTGGAACCGGATTTCTTAAAATATCTGGAATTAATACGAAACCTTCTTTTTCATGAGCCCGTCGATTTTCGTAAGCGTGCCGTGGTGCAGTTCCTTTTTCTCAAAAGATATGTCTGATTCCTTCAACTTTGCTTCAAGTGTGCTTTCCACGATATTTCTGAGCCTGTCTTTCGGAACCTTTGTAATTGCGGAGAGCAGCCTGAGTTCGAACTTTTCATTTTTGCGGGGAATAAATTCCACCTGCGGAGTTTCTTCTGAGGATGTCACACTGCCCTTTACCATGAAGTCCGGGAGCTTCAGGGAAAGTTTGATATGCCCTATAAATTCGGGGTTCATTTCTTCTACCCTGTCCCTTATGGTTTGAAGGCTCTCTTCAATAAGGAACCTGCCTTTTTCAGGGTTAAGGCTGCAGACCTTGAAGGTATAGAGTACCGAGTGGGCCGAAACTTCCGAAATTTCAATGGAATTTTGCTTTTCCTGTGGAGGTTTCGCGGTCCCGGGAACCGAAAGGTGGGCGAGCAGGTTTTCGAACTGTTCATCTCCCAGTTTTGCCGAAAACTTCAGAATTTTAGCTTCAGGGTTCAGTTCGGTAAGCATCTGTTCTGTTGCCATAACTATTTCCGCAGGGGCTATGTCCACCTTATTTATCCCGAGGATTTCGGCTTCTTTTACCTGGGTCTCAATAAACCTGGGGATTTCTTTTGCTTCGGTGCCGAAACGCCCCGGGTCTACTATGGTCACAATCGGGGCAAAGGACAATTCGGAGAGCCCCATTATCTCGATTTCTTCCCTTATCTGCCCTGGAAAAGCAATACCTGTCGGTTCGATAATCACAATCTCAGGCCTGAATTCTTCTTCAAGGGTCTGAAGAGTGTACTGCATACTGATTTTTAAGGTGCAGCATATGCAGCCACTTGTCAATTCTTCAGTTTTGATGTCAGGGCTTTTGAGGGTATCTCCGTCAAGCCCTATTTCTCCGATTTCATTTACGATAATAGCAATCCGTTTTCCGGCATCACTGAGTTGTCTGCTTATTTTCTGAATTGCAGTTGTTTTCCCGCTTCCGAGAAAACCTCCTATGATCATGACTTTCATGTTTTTCTATCCTTTTTTATCCTGAAAATTATCCTGAAAAGAGATTCCGTATAAGAAGATCCCGTATAGGTAGATTCTGTGCAAGAATCTTTTATTTAGGGCTGACAAGTATAATATATTTACTCATATATATAAAATTGGTAAAGCCTTCTATCCAGGTGGTTATAACAAATGAAAACCGGTAAATATTCAAAACGATCCCGAGCTAATTTTCCATCCGGGCTGCAAACTTTTCATAGTTTGGGAAGCACCTTCAGCCCGAGTTCGGTCAGCCTGTAAACGCCTTTTTCGTCTTGGAAGAGAAAATCAGCACTGATCAGAATTTCAGTGTGGAACTTTAAAGCAGCTTCATCGAGACCTGTTTCTTTAAGAAGCTCTACTTTCCTTTTCCCGAGAAAACAAACAGTTCTCATTATATTTCTGCGGGTCTGGCTGGATGCTGCATTGTAGGTTTTTTCACATTTTTCCTGCATCAGTTCTTTTTCGGTTTTTACCTGCGAATCCAGAAAAAGGTCAATTTCATCTATTTCTTCCATCATTAATGCCTTCCTGTGCCGTAAAAATGTCCTTTGAAATTCGGGAGGGTAAATATATAATTATTTTGATTTTGTTTTCCCGGTTTAAGGATACGGAATTTTTTAAAGGAAGTCTGTGTAATCGTTGTTGGGGCAATAGTTGCCTGCCGGGTGTTTTCATTTTCCTTTCTGCTTTAAGCACGCAGGCTCGGGCGTCGCTCAGGGCGTGGAAATGAATCACAAAAATAGTATTCATTGGTCATCGGTTAAGGAATTTTCTTGCCTGAAGGATATCGATTTTGCACCAAAAGTCGCCTTAAATTTTGTCCTTTTTACATGAAATCGATATCCAGTTCCAATCACCAATGGGATACAGTTTTTGAGAACTGTTACGAAAATGGAGGCAATTTATCATGATTCCTCACTTAACCGAAGACGCATGAAATAGTATTATATAATACAATAATTTGGAAGTAATATCTCTAGAAACGATGTATGAACAATATCTTGGAAAGAAATATCTTTGGAATAATATTTCTTAAAACAGTGTCAATAGTTTCAGAAAAGATTCACAAATTACTAACTGTTGCAGAAATTTCCTGAAAATAATTTTGCGTTCCCATCCAAAAACCTGGAAGTTCCGAACGGCTTTAAATGATGCTTTTTTTGTCTGGGAAGAGATATTGAGGTACTGGACTCACGGGTTGCGAGTTGTTTATTTATTTTATCCCTTTACTTGCGGAGTGGATCTTGTACTAGTGTGGGGTGTTGAAGGGATGAGAACGCAAGTTATACTATGCACTTCATGTATATAACACTTTTGTAATTATATGTAACACATAATGTTATTTTATTCTCGTATCATTGTTACCTCTATCTAACTTTAACTCACTGGTATAATATTATAGAACCTTTATAACCTCTCCAAATCTCGGGAAAAATCAGTATCTTATGCCCTCTTATTTCCCATATTTGCATCGGAGTTTAAAGATGTTCGGAAATAAATCCGGCGTTTCTTTCCTGCAAAAACGGCTTTGAAAATAGATTATAAAATTTGGTTTATAACACAAATTCTTGATATGTAATGGTGTGAATTCTCTTTTTTTTGGATCTGGACTCTCTATAAAAAATTTCTATAATATTGATTCTTAGAACCAATTATGGAGTAGTGTTCAGAATAAGTACGAATAAAGTCCGAGTTTTAAGAAAAACAGAATATGCTGGAAAAATCCAGCAGAATTGCAGAGTATTCATTTTATAGTCCCTGGGAATTTTTATTGCCCCTGGGAATATTCCATCACATTGCCTTCTTCATCTACGATTTTCATTTTGCCGTCTTTCATGCTCATTTCGGATATTACGTCTCCCGAAGAGTCATAAGCAGTCCAGAAATAGGTTGCTCCGTCTTCGGACCATAAATATTCAATGCTGGAGACATCTTCATCTTCGACGTTAGTCTCATAAACGGCTTTGCACATCAGGACCCCATCAACAGTTTCGGTCCCTACGATCTCCATTGTTACTTCCTCGCCTGTCTGGGGGTTTGTTGACTTCCAGGAAGATCCTACAGCACACCAGTTGCTGGTGTCTCCGCTAACCATTTCCACTTCAACGTTTTCTTCATTTTCGGTGTCTTCTGCAGAAGCCTCTTCTTCGTTTACTTCTTCAATCGATTCTTCCGGAACATTTGTGTCCTCTTCGCTGTTGTCACTACACCCCGAAGAAACAGCAAAGATGGCACATATGAGTATTACCAGTACTGGAAACCACTTCTTAAACATAAATCTACTCCTCCTCTATTAACTTCAAAATTTAAATAGCATTTATTTTATTTATATGTGCTTACTTTGACTTTTCCCGGGAAAAAAGGCTTTTTTTCGGGCCGGATATCCTAAATTAATATTCAACGAAAAGAGTCTTCCTTATTTCAAAGCTGGCTCCAGACTGTTTAAATTATATTTTCAGAATAATTTATATACTATCTGGTGGAGATGACAAACAGGCCGGAACTACAGGAAAAAATAACTATTTTGAGGAACATCCGAATGCAAGGCACGCAAATTACTCCGGAAATAAAGGCTTTTCTGATCTCTACAGGTTCCGTTTCCGTGGACCCTTCGCTGATTCCAAGGGCACGAGGTTCTACTGCAGGTCCTGGAGCAGGTACCAGCTCCGTCTTTTTCAGGTCAGGGAAAAAGCGAGTCCGGCTCAGTGTAAATAAGAACTCCCTGCTTTCCATCGAAGCCGCAGGAGAGGACGGAACAGTTGCGCTTTTACATGAAGGAAAAGAACTGCTCAGGGGAAAACTTGAGCCTGCTCCTGCCCACTGCCCTGAGCAGGCTTTCATCACGCTCTGCGAGAGGTGTATCTTTGACTGCAAATATTGCCCTGTGCCCAAACTTCAGGGGCATGTCAAAAATGAAGAGGAAGTCCTGAGCATAGTTGAGGAGGTCATGAAAGCCGGAACTCTCAAAGCCATCTCTCTTACTTCCGGAGTAGAGACCTCAATCGAAGGGGAAGTTGAGCGTGTGCTCGAGCTGCTTCCTGCTCTCAAAAAATACAATGTCCCAATAGGAGTTTCGGTTTATCCGACCGAAGGCTGTTCCCGCAAATTTTATGATGCCGGAGTTGCCGAAGTCAAATACAATGTTGAAACCATGGATAGAGAGATTTTCCGGAAAGTCTGTGGAGACCTTTCCCTTGACTATATCCTGGACCGGCTCAAAGAGGCTGTAGAAATTTTCGGAAAAAACAGGGTCTTCAGCAACTTTATAATCGGGCTTGGGGAGAGCGACGCTACTGTCCGGGAAGGAATCGAAACCCTTGCAAAGATAGGAGTAATCCCCATCTTACGCCCGGTAAACCCTCACCCTCTCAGGTCCAGAGACTGCTTTACCGAACGCCCGTCTCCTGAACGCCTTTTGAAACTTGCGAAAATGGAAGCTGAGATCCTGAAGAAATACGGGCTTGATCCCGGACTTGCGAAGACGATGTGCCTGAAATGCACAGGTTGTGACCTTGTACCCTTTGTAGACTTCTGATTCAGGCATGTCCTTATTCATGTATGGCTTCATATAATGCATTAAGTGTCTATCCGAAAAGTATTTTACTTACGATTTAGGGTAATGTTTTGTAGTGACAAAACGAAAAACGGAACACGACTACGAGATCTCTGATGAATTGTGGACTAAAATAAAAGCTTTACTGCCATTGCCCAAACCTAAAAAGAAGGCTGGAAGACCGCGAGAGGATGATCGGAAAATAATGAATGGCATTTTCTACCTCCTTCGTACAGGTTGCCAATGGAAAGCGTTGCCAAGATGTTATGGAGCACCAAGCACTGTACATGATCGATTTCAGGAATGGCAAATATCAGGCTTATTTGAGAAAATATGGCAATTAGGTCTGCTGGATTATGATGATGAAGAAGGGCTAGAGTGGGAATGGCAAGCTATTGATGGAGCTATGACAAAAGCACCATTGGGTGGAGCTGGAACAGGAGCAAATCCTACTGATCGTGGCAAAAAAGGTACAAAAAGGAGTCTGTTAACAGACGGAAAAGGTATACCGCTTTCTGTTGTTGTGGATGGTGCCAATCGTCACGATAAAATGCTTGTGAAAGGGACTCTTGATGCCATTATTATTGAAAGACCTTCGCATAAAGTAACTCAGAATATATGCATGGATAAAGGATATGATTT
Organism: Methanosarcina acetivorans C2A; assembly: GCF_000007345.1. Classification (NCBI taxonomy): domain Archaea; kingdom Methanobacteriati; phylum Methanobacteriota; class Methanomicrobia; order Methanosarcinales; family Methanosarcinaceae; genus Methanosarcina; species Methanosarcina acetivorans. The sequence continues at coordinate 517,909 of NC_003552.1, forward strand.
TCCTGATATCAGACAATTGGTTAATGATTATGGATATACTGCTCATATCAGGAAACGTGGAGAAGAAAACATAAAAATAGATATACCAGGTTACAGGGCAAGAAGGTGGGTAGTGGAAAGGACACATTCTTGGCTGAATAGATTCAGGAGGCTGCTGATTAGATGGGAAAAGAAGATTGAGAATTATCTCGCAATGCTACATTTAGCATGCGCATGGATAACTTTCAGAGCAGCGGGACTTTTCGGATAGGCTCTAAGTTTGATTCATGTATGGTTTCATAGAATGAATTACCGGTCTGGAACAGTAATTCTCTCTAAATTCCAAACTCTCGTTTTTAATTTTTACTATTTGAGAGGTGTCTTTATCTTTTTACAGGTTTTCAACCCCTTCTCTGGAACTCTTCAATTTTCTTTCTCTCCTCCAGCAGGCACCCCATTGTTTCCACTGGAGACATTTGCAGATTAACTTTTTTTATGATCTGTATTTTCTTCTGTTCTATGACATTTCATCTTTTTTCTATATATTTTCTCAATTGTTTCACTTATTTCTGTTTTCAGAGAAGAAACTTTTTTTACTCACTCTGCTATTGTTTTAGACTGTAATGACTTCTTACATGTATCTACACTCTCGAGAAGCCTTCGTATTCACAAAAATTCCCTTTCCCTTGCCTTTTTCTTTAGTTTACCCGGATGTTATTCTCTTAACTCCTCACAAGACACAAACCTCACATTTTTCCCTACAGGTAGTAATTTTCAAACCCCCTTATTTCCACTGGAATCTACAGGTAAACAAATACTCTTTTTCCGGTGTATACAATAGCAGGTTCCTGATCTGGTAAACTTTCAATGGAAGGAAAACTTATTTTGAAAAAAAAGTTCATATTGTTGAAAGTCTCACATCCATCTATTTAGATTGAAGTTCCTGATAAGGTCAATGCAATTCCGGACATATCCTGACAGGGGTTTCGGAGATGTCTCTAATAAGTTCCGGGGGCATCATTCAAAAGTTGTAATTCTATGTGAACAAAATAACGAAAAAAGATTAAAAAGGCTTATCCTGTCAAGGCTTTTCGGCTAAGGCCTTTCGGCTAAGGTTTTTTGGTTAAGGCCTATTGGTTAAGGTCTATTGGTTAAGACTTACCCAATCAAGGTTTACTCAGTTAAAAACACCGGAGCGAGTCGAGTTGAAACTTAAAAATCTGGTTAGGTATTCTTCGCTTTTTCTAAAGCTGAGTTGAGTTTCTAAGGTCAACTCCTCACTTTTGTTCGTTAAATCTCTTAAGAAGGATTTTTCCTGAAAAAGAGCTGCTCCTCCATTTCTGATGGAAGGGTAAGGGAAAATTCCTGAATGGTAAATTTCCCGCTCCCTCATATCTGAAATTCGGATTTTACTTAAGTCCATTCGAAACTCAGATTTTATTTAAGTTAATTAGTTTCAAAATTTATTTTAATAAATTACCTTGTTTACCTTAAACATTCAGGTGTCAGACATTGCTGCCCAGTTTTATCACTTCTTCTGTGGTCATGCCTTCGTGAACGATCTTTGCAATTCTCCGCACAAGGCCTGTGGGGTCTTCTGCCTGGAAAACGTTTCTTCCGATTGCGACACCCCTGCCACCTGCTTCAAGAGAGCCTTCGATCATTTCCAGCAGTTCCTTTTCCGAGCCCATCTTGGGCCCGCCTGCAATAATCACAGGTACGGGACATCCACTGACAACCTCTTTGAAAGTTTCAGGGCTTCCGGTGTAGTTTGTTTTAACGATATCTGCTCCGAGCTCGGCCCCGATTCTGGCTGCGTGTTTTACAACATCCACGTCGTATTCGGAACGGACCTTTTTCCCGCGCGGATACATCATTGCAAGGAGGGGGATTCCCCATTCATCGCATTTTCCTGCAACATAACCGAGATCCTGCAGCATTTCAAATTCGTCCTCAGCCCCTATGTTAATGTGGACCGAGACGGCATCAGCTCCGACTTTTATGGCTTCTTCCACAGTCGTTACAAGCACTTTATGGTTCGGGTCAAGAGCAAGAGATGTTGAAGCTGAGAGGTGGATTATAAGGCCCACATCGTGCCCGTATCCTCTGTGCCCGTGTTTGGCAAGCCCCATATGCCCGAGAACGGCATTGGCCCCCCCCTCTGCAACCTTATTTACAGCTTCCTGAAGGTTTGTAAGCCCTGAAATTGGACCGGCCCCGACTCCATGGTCCATGGGAATGATAATAGCATTACCTGTATTCCTGTTGAAAATACGCTCAATCCTTACGGATTTCCCTATAGTACTCATAGGCTTTGATATACAAATCAGATGATATATACTTTATCTATATATTTTCGACAGACCCCCTTCTCCGGCCTTCTAAACACTGTCCTCTTTCCCGGAGGTCAATCCCGAAAATCATTTTGTATTTTCGTTCTGGTATACTCCGGAATAACCTTCTTCTACTTCGCTGTTAAGAGTATAGAAAAGGAGCTGCATGATCCTGGCGTTTTTCTTCAGCCTGAAGCCTGCGGAGTTGTAAACTACAAGCATGGATTCGCTTCGCCCCCTGTACCCGGCATCCCATACCGCGGTTTCAAGGGTTGCCCCGCAGCGAATGAGGCTTGACCTGGGTTTTGCAATTGCAGCCAGGTTCATGGGAATATTTACGATTTCATTAAATATTACTTTATAAATCCCTTTGGGTAGATGGATCCAGTCGTCGTCCTCAAACTCAAGAGGTTTTGCGTCGGGAACCTTTCTTTCAGAGTTGTCAAAGTCGACAGCTCCGACACCCTCTATTGTCTTAATCTCTTTCAGGGTAAGTTCAAGCCCGTTTGGCTGGATCTGGGTTTCGATATCAACTGCATTTTCAAGCAAATGAGGAGTTGCCTGTATAAGTTTTCTCAGTTCATTGCTGGATAGGAGAGTCATTGGAAACTGTAATTGTAAAGATTCTTTATTATCATTTCGGACTTCCTCTTCTCTCTCACTTATTTTTATATTGACTATTATTATTATTTTAACTATTATTCTGTACAAGTATTTATGAAAAGGTTTATTGTTTTTGGGTTAATTAGTAGTTAAATTAGTAGGTAAAATATAGTATCTGTTATATGGTCTTGACGACGTCTTGATAATCTCTTGATATATCTGGATAGTATTCTTTATCGTGTTTGATATAAGGGCTTAATAAGAGGCTGCTAAAAATGAAAAAGAGACTGCTCACGTATGGGATTGTTTCTACTTTTTTCCTGGTTTTGATCACAGGCTTTGCTCTGGCTTCAACTACAGATGCCTGTTCCCAGGAGATCACAATTACTGAAAACTCCGGAGAAAATCTAACAGGCTATCAGGTTCCCATTTATTTGGACTCTTCTAACTTTAATTTCTCGCAGGCAAATGAAGATGGTTCTGACCTTCGTTTTTCTTCCGGAGGTCGAAGTCTTAATTACTGGATTGAAACCTGGGATCCGGAGGCCGAAAAGGCTCTTATCTGGGTCAGGATTCCCTTCCTGCTTGCGAACAGCAACATTACGCTGCTTATGAAGTGCGGAGATTCGGAGGTCACGGCAGTTAGCAGCGGAGAAGAAACCTTTGATTTTTTCGATGGCTTTGAGGACGATAAACTCCAGAGCCTTTTATGGAGATCCGAAAGTGCCGGGGGAGGTCTTGTTGAAGTTGAAGATGGCATATGTAAAGTTTCAGCTCCCAAGGTACATGCTTATGATTCCTCCATGATCTACAGCAAAGCCAGCTTTGACATAAATTCCATGTTCGTGGTCAAAAGAATGAAGGTTACCACAGGAAAGGATGAGAGAGGCCCTCTGCTAAGGCAGGGTTTCATAGATCAGATTAGCAGTAAGAAAAACGAAATCCAGCACGAAACCGAGCTTGCCAATGAAACCCGTGTGAGTTGGGAAACTTCTAACAGAAAGGAAAGGTACAACTCTTTTGATCTTACCAATGTCCGCGTGCCTGAAGGGGAATGGTACACCTCGGGAATTGCTTGGTACGAAGAAAACGATAATCGCAGCATTGCCTGGTTTAAGGACGGGGTTCGGGATACAAAGATGGACTATACTTCAAGTGAGTATGTTACGAACATCCCGATGCATATTTATCTTTATGCAGCTTCTTACTCCGATGCTTCGAAGAACACCGGCTATATGGCTGTAGACTATGTTTTTGTCCGTAAATTCGTGAACCCCGAACCAACTGTCACATTTGCTTCGGCCCAGATCGAAGACAAAACCCCGGAAGAAACTATTTCGGGCTCTGAAACTTCCGCCGAGAACGAAACTATTTCGGACTCTGAAACTTCTACCGAGAACGAGACTCCTGTTTCTGAGGTTTCGGTTTCTGAAGAATCCTCTGAAATCCCGGCACAGATGGAGGAAAACCAGAGTGCAAACGCAACTAATGCCCCCGAACCTCTGTTCCCCAGATACAGTGTCAGTGTTTCGGGCATTAAACTTTCTTCCCCATACAGGTTCGATTTCCCTGCACTTTCAAAAGATTTTGACTCATCCCGAATCGATACAATCTTCCTGAACATGAGCGGGGAAGATGTCTGGCAGTACGAGCGCTTTGTAAAGATGGCTCACGAGGAAGGAACGACCGTGCATGCAGTGCTTTTTGAAGAACTTGACTGCACGGAAGAAAGAGCCACGAACAGCTCCCTGGCTTCCCTGGATGCCATCCTTGACTATAACGAAAAGTCGCTTGCACCTTTTGATGGGATCAACATCTACATGAAATCGTCCAATGATTCTGAAGAGGGCTGTATGGACTATGTAACCCTTCTTGAGGCTGCAGAAAAGAAAGCCGGAGACAAAGTGTCCATTTCAGCAAGTCTTCCTCCCGGTTATGATACGTCAAACGTTGAAGAAATCGCTCCTCTGGTAGATTTCTTCGTTGTCAGGGCTTATGACCGTGAGAAGAAAAACCTCACCTCCGAATCCGATATTGTTGATGCTATTGCACTTGAGATGGGAGAAATCAGAGGTGTGAACTCAAAAGGAATAATTGAAATTTCCGTAGATGAGGGCTTTGAGGACAAGTATTCGATACAGAACCTCTTTGCCACCCTTGCGGAATACTATGCCAATGATTCGGCTTTTATGGGAGTTTCAATTTCTAACTATGATACCTATAAAGCCCTGCCTGTGAAAGCCGAACCCGAAGAAGAAAAATCGCCACTGCCTGGATTTGAAACGCTTTCTGTTTTGCTTTCAGGGCTTGGAGCGTTTGCTCTCCTTAAAGCGAGGAAAAATTGAGCAAAATCAGGAAAATAAAAGATTGATTAAGATTAAGGCAAAAAGAGAATAAAGTAGTGAGAAAAGAGTGAAGGGAATTTTTTCCTTTTTTATCTATTTTTCCTCTTCTTCCTTTTTTCCATTTTTTTCCTCTTCTTCCTTTTTTCCATTTTTTTCCTCTTTTTCCTTTGGCATGAAAGTATTTTCAATCACTTTCATTTATTTTTGCCTTTTATTCGAAGAATATCATGTGTGTTTTATCTGTTTTTCCCCTTTCTTCTTTTTTTATCTGTTTTTCCTCTTCTCCTTCCTTTCTTTCTATTTATTTTTGTCCTGTTTCTGCCTTTTATTTCATTTATTTCTTTTCTCTCATTGCCCTCATTTCTTTCATTTGCATTGCGTGGAGTTTCATTGCTTCGTCGTTCTACAGCTTGAACCTGTGTGCAGAGTGCTGAACAGTGTTCCAAATATCCGGATTCGATTTAGGTTGATAGGGGCATGAAGGCTGAGCATGTTATTATTATCAATTAATTATTATTTTTCAATATACTGCTATTTATAATATCTAATAATATTATATTTCAATAACTTTTGCCCTATTGCATTTCTGGGCAGGAAATATTTTCAAGCCGTATATCTGGGAGTTTTGTCGGGGGTAAATCCTGCCTGAACAAGAGGGGATAAAAAACCTGAACAAAAACCCTTTCTGACAAAGAACCTGCAAATCATGCAGCCAGAGTCTGTATGAAGCAGGGGGAAAGTCCGGATAGTGGTTTGAGCTTTACATCAACTAAAATGGAGTTGGGGGAAGTAGTTTGATTAAGTACCGAAAATTCGGAGTGCTTACTTTAAGCCTGATGATTTTATCCGTGTTTGCAGTGTTATGTGGGACTGCCTTATCCGAAGAAAATGATTCGATTGAAGATGTGCCTGCCCTGCCGCTTATCCTGCGTGGCGGGCTAAATGTAGATGGAAACCCTGTCTCGGAGGGCTCTGAGATTCTGGCATATTATGACGGAGAGCTAATTGCAAAAAGTACTGTCGGAGAAGAGGGCAAATACAGCCTGAACCTGAATCTCACTCCCGAAAATTACACTAATCTCGGGGATGTGGAACTCTATATCTATGAAAATAATTCCAGTTTTAAGATCCCTGTCTCTGAAATTGAAGCTGTAAACAAAACTGCCGGGTCGATCTCTGAAATTGATCTTGAAGTTTCAGCTTCCTCTGCGGACAATGATACGAGTTCGAGCAGTACGAGTTCGAGTGGCAGCGGCGATTCGGTAGGGGAAGTTAAAATTGTGACAAAAGATTCTGACTCTGGTGATTCCGCAGAAGATGATTCCGCAGAAGAGAGTTCCACAGAAGAAGGAGACTCCCAGAAAACCAGTTCTGCAGAAGGAGTAACTGAAAGTTCTGTTGGTATGTCCGATCCTGTTTCTCAAGCAGATGAGGGGGAAACCGAAAGTACCGAAGAATCAGGCTATTCAACATTCTTTACAGGGTTGCTTTTTATTACAGCACTTCTTGGAGCGTTCTATGTAATTAAAAAGTAATCTGGATAACTGGTTAAAATATGCGGAATTCTCTTTTTCTCTTTTTTATTTTTTTATTTGGAGCGTTCTATACAAACTTATGTATTTTTTTACACAAGAGAAACTTTTTTATCCTGATCCGTCGTTTATACTTTTGCTCAAAAACGTTCAGCAACTTATTTAAAATTTGATGGGGGTTCTAACATTAAAGTTCTCGGATTGGTGGGTAGTCCTAAGATCGATGGTAATACCTCAAGACTTGTGAATGCAGTTCTCGAGGGGGCTGCGGAAAAGGGGGCAGAAACTGTAGTTTATAACATAGCTTCTCTTGACATCAAAGGCTGTGATGCCTGCGGCAGGTGCCAGGAACAAGGCTGCTGCGTTATAAATGATGATATGCAGGAACTTTACCGTGAAATTCAGGCAGCCGATGTTATTGTACTCGGTTCTCCTGTGTATATGTGGCAGGTGACAGCCCAGACAAAACTCCTTATCGACCGCATGACAGCTTTCTTAAGGCCAAATTTTTCGAGCAGGCTTGAACATAAAAAACTAATCCTTGTCTTCTCTCAGGGAATTCAGGACAGGGATGCCTTTAAACCGTATTTCGAATATACAGCAGGTCTTCTCTATTATCTGGGCTTTGATGTTCTTGATACAATCATTGCAGCAGGCACGGATAAACTTGAAGTTGCATTCAGGCCCAAGTTGCTGGAGAATGCAAAGGATCTCGGGAGATTAATCTCGGTTTCGAACCTTCCAGGTCTGGAGTATAGCACGATCGAATTAAGCCGGACTCCTTCACTATAAATTTCTTTATCTTTTTTTCAGTAAAGACTGGTTAACCTCAAATTTTTTGAGGGAATATTTTATACCTCGGTTAGCCAATCTATTTTATTACTTTTCATTTTCTTTTTCGGAGGAAGATTTTTGATGAGAGTTTTAGGATTAATCGGAAGCCCCAGAGTAGACGGAAACACCACAAAGCTTGTAAATGCAATTCTTGAAGGAGCTGCAGAAAATGGCGCTGAAACAAAGGCCTATAATCTTTCCAGAATGGATCTCAACCCTTGCAAGGGCTGCATGACCTGCAAGATCAATGGCAAATGCGTGATCGATGACGATATGCAACAGCTTTATGATGAAATCCAGGAAACTGACGCTATTGTGCTCGGCTCTCCTCTTTATATGTGGGAAGTCACTGCCCAGACAAAACTCTTTATAGACCGTCTGATCGCCTTCATTAATCCTGATTTTTCCACCCGGCTTAAGGGGTCCAAGAAACTCGTCCTCGCCTATACTCAGGGCAACCCCGATCCGAATACCTTCAAACAGTACTTCGATTATATGGAAGGGCTCTTCTCTTTCATCCACCTCGATGTCCAGGGCAGTATAGTCGCAGCCGGCACCCACGCCCCTGAAGATATTCTTCAACAGCCGGATATCCTTGAAAAAGCAAAAGAAATCGGAAAGAGCCTTTAAAAAAGTAAAAACCGATAAATCAGTTAAATCATTCTTTACCGGACTTTTTCTCTGTGGGAGTTCTATTTCCCATTTCCAGTTTTTTTGATTTTTTTCTTCACACGTTATTCTTCACACGTTATTCTTCACACGTTATTCTTCACATGTTATTGAACTCTTCAGGATATTCCACAACCCCACCTGCACCTTCGAGAGCTCCTGTCCTTAACTCTAGCGCCACGAACACTTCAGCCGGCGCCCCGAAGAGCTCTTTTATTCCCCATTTTCCCATCGGCTCAAACCCGAACTTCGGGTAATACTCGGGATGCCCGAGGACTATGACAGAATCGTATTCGGGCCTCGGGCAGCCTTCAGCCCTTCTTTTACGAACTCGCCTCCAATACCCTGTTTCTGGAACTCAGGCAGGACTGCTACCGGGGTAAGTGAAAATAGTCTCTTTTTTCCTCCCCGGTCTTTTTTCATTCCGGACCTGTCCTCTTAATTAGCAGGATTTATATGTTTGATATATTCATTTAAATAAAGTTTAAGGATCTCAGTTTGACCCTCAATCTCAATTTTATCCTTCCCCCAAAAAATGATATAAAACGGAGTCTTCACTCATGATCCCTCTTTTAAATGCAGGAAAAATAGCTCTTGGGAGCATTAAAAGTGCAAAGATGCGTTCAACCCTTACCGTGCTTGGAATTGTTATCGGAGTTGCGGCTGTAATTGCCAATGTGTCCCTCGGGGCAAGCTTCAACCAGCATTTTACGAATGAGGTTTCGAACCTCGGTTCAAATTTCATTTACATTCAGGGAATGCAACCCAAGCTCTTCTATGATAACCAGCTGAAGATTGTTGAAAATACGCCGGGAATTTCCGGGGTTTCGCCTTTGAAGTCCCAGGCTGCCGAAGTCACGTACATGTCCGAGACCAAAAGTATCATGGTAAGCGGAGTAGGGGAAGCTTATGACGAGGTTGCAAATACCCAGATCGGGAAAGGCACTTTTATCAATGACAATGATAGGTATGTTGCAATTGTCGGGTACGATATTGCAAACGAGAAGTTCGGCAGGAACCTTTCGGTCCGGAATTCCATAGATATGACATTCAGGGTAGGGGAAGACGAGAAAATCACAAAAACCTTCAAGGTTAAGGGAATTATCCAGAACCCGGAAAACACCATGGTCCAGGCGTACAACGATAACGAAGCTATCCTGATCCCCATTGATGTCATGAACGAGATTCTTGGCGAAAAGGACTATGGAGGGGTTTTTGCAATGGCTGAAGACCCTGCGGCTATTCAGGAGACCTCGGATGAGGTGGACCGACGGCTTGCCCGGAGCTTCGGGATTTCCGAGAGGGAGCTTGACGACAAAGATTCCCGGCCTTACATGCTCGTTAACCAGGCTGAGATTTTGGAGCAGACTGACATGATGGCAGCAGCCCTCAGTTCTTTCCTGACTGCAGTTGCCCTGATTTCCCTCCTGGTAGGGTCAATCGGGATCATGAACATCATGCTGGTAAGCGTTACCGAAAGGACAAGGGAGATAGGAGTACTCAAATCTCTCGGCTTCACAGGTTTTGACATCCTTTTTCTTTTCATGGTCGAGTCAATCCTGCTCGGAGTCTTCGGGGGAATTCTCGGAGGGGCTGTCGGAATTGCAGGTGCGTACAGCGTAGAAAGCCTCCTCAACCTGCCTGTGGTCTTTCCTTTAAGCCTGATCTTTGCAGGTTTTATAGTTGCTGTTGCAGTTGGTTTTGTTTCCGGCGTCTATCCCGCAAGAAAAGCTGCTAAAATGAAGCCTGTAGACTCGCTCAGATACGAATAAGATTCCCTGAACTTATGATTTTCTGAACTTATGATTTTCTGAACTTATAATTCCCGGAACTAATCTCAAGTTATTGAACAAAGAGCTTGAAAACTATCAGGGACAGAACAAAAAGCCCAAGCCCTATCTGGATAAGGACTTTCCCCCGTTCAAAAGGATCGCTTCTGGCTTTCACTGCTCCATAGCTTAGCTGCCCCAGGCCGGGTCCTGTAGGGAATATAAGAGGCCAGGCGTAAGCCCAGCTTTCCGTGTCTCCTGTCCCGTATTGGTAGAAGAGGATCAGGCCAAACATGTTAAGAGTCCAGCTGAAAGAAGCAATCCACTCTCCAATACCTCCCTCGGCTTCCAGGGAGGTAGCAAAGAGATACATTCCTGAGACAACGAGATAAAACGGGAGAGTAAACTTTCCCAGGTAGATCTTCCTGGTAACTACCAGGACAAACACAACCGTAAGAATGAGAAATACAAGGGCAGCTACTATTATGCTGTGGTTTTTTCTCTTCCCCTGGTTTTCCTCCATGGCCCCCCGACTCACGAGTTTTATTCATTCAATGCAGTTAGGTTGAATAGTTATATACTAATCTTTATACTTCTTCGGCATATAATAATCTAATAATCTCTAATAGTACACAATGTCCCTCCGTCAGGAGAATTCAGGCTTTTTCCTGAACCAAAGGACGATAGTCTTTTCCGGCATAATTGAGTTATGTGCATAAAGGGGGTCTGCAACTGGCACAGAACAAAATCGAAAAGTCCGAAGAGGAGTGGAAAAAGATTCTTACTCCTGAGCAATATCACGTTTTGAGGCAGAAAGGCACGGAAAAGCCCTTTTCCGGCAATCTGTACTATAACAAAGAAAAAGGGGTCTATACCTGTGCTGCCTGCGGGCAGGAACTTTTTTCGTCCGATACCAAATTTGAATCCGGAACCGGCTGGCCAAGTTTCTATGATGCGATTTCCAGTGACAAAGTCAGGCTCAAGGAAGATAACAGTTATTTCATGCACAGGATCGAAGTGGTCTGCTCCCGATGCGGAAGCCACCTAGGACATGTTTTTGAAGACGGACCTGTCCCAACAGGGAAACGTTACTGCATCAATTCCGTTTCTCTCGGTTTCGAGAAAGAAGAAGAAGCAGAAAGGGAAGAGAAATAATAAGAGTAATAGGCGAGATCGGAAGAATTGAGAGTAAGAGAACAATAGATAAAGCAATAGACGAAGTCGGAAATTAAGAGAAGCAGTAGAGACATTAAGAGAAATAGTAAGAAAAGAAGTAATTGGGACGGTAAGAGAAAAAAGAAAAAATTGAGTAAAATCCGGAAAGTATACACAGGAAACTGGAATTTCAAGTCAGCTTTAGATCCGGCTAAAGGAGGTCATGGTAAGTTTGAACCTGACGAAAAGGCAAGCCGAAGTTGGTGGGTTTTTAGTTTTTCTGTTCTTTTACCTTGTTTTTTTCAACCTGGTATTCCACTTTAAAGGCCCTGGTTACCCTATTTACGCCCCGGGAACTCTTATCTTTGCTTTCCTCGGGTACTGGCTGGGTGGCTATCTTTACGATAAATATCTGGGACGAAAACCCGGATGAAAAAAGAAGCAAGAAACGCCTTGTGAGCAAACAAGAAATGCCCTGTAAGCAAACAGGAAATACCCTGGAAACAAACAGGAAATACCCTGGAAACAAACAGGAAATACCCTGGAAGCAAACAGAGAATCAAATTCAAGAATTTGTTAAATTTTCTTCAAGATCCGAATGTGCCTATCTCATACGTCATCTCAATGTTTCAATCTGGACACGTTTATCTTAATATGTTTATCTTGGTTGTCTATATAGAAAATTTGATAAGTTCGGATTTCTCACAATATTTATTAAGAAGCATAACAATCTCCTGCACAGATGTTAAAAGCAATCATTTTTGATGTGGATGGGGTTCTTGTTGACTCCATGCGTTTTCAGGCTGAGGCCTGGGTTAAGACTCTCAAGGAAGTGGGTGTCACCGTCAGCAGGGAAGACATTTACGAGCTTGAGGGTTCAAATAATTTAGGGCTGATCAAATTGGTCTTTGAGAAGGCAGGAAAAGAGCCTGAACCCTGGCATTATGAGCAGTTGCCTGTAAAAAAACGAGAAGTTCTTGAGTTTGACCGCATAAAACCCTTTGAAGGCATGCCTTCCTGTCTTAATCAACTGAAAAAACATTTCAGGCTTGCAATGGTTTCGGGGTCGAACTTTGATGTCGTCAGTACATTTGCAAATTCCTTTTTTCCAGACTGCTTCGAGGTCATTATTACCGGCGGCGACCTTGCGCGTGGAAAACCCTGTCCTGACCCGTACCTTAAGGCGCTTGAAAAACTCGATCTGGCAACGAATGAGTGCATTGTAGTTGAAAATGCCCCTCTTGGAATTACTGCCGCCAAAAGAGCCGGACTTTACTGTGTTGCGGTTGCAAGTATGCTTGCCCCTGAAAAGGTGAAGCATGCTGACCTTGTGTTCGAAAACCATGCTGCACTGCTTGATTACCTGAAAAGCCTCATACCCGGGGAGTCTCACACTTGATGAGTCTCGTCCCGAATGGGGCTCTTCTTTTCTGAGAATCCGATCTTTATTTACCGGGAATCATCTTTTTCAGGAAAGTTTTCAGGAGGCTTTTTTCCCTATTTCTTTTTCCAGCAGTTTTCTTATCGTTTTTGGCCCGTCAAGCTCCCCGGAAAGGCGCTGCAATCTCTCGACTTTGTTTCTGTATGCCTCATCTTCAATGACTTCCCTTATACATTCAAGAATGACCTCGGGAGGGGTGGAGTAACTGAGCATTCTTCCATAGCCTTCTTCCTCCACCACTGCAGCATTACTCTCCTGTTCGCTGTGCCCCTCGTCCGGGAAAGAGAGGATGGGAACCCCGAAGCTTAAAGCTTCCATGATTGTGCTGTGCCCGCCTGGAGCTATTACGGCATCCGAACTCTTGATATAAGGATAGGTATCTTCAACAAAGTTGAGAATCCGAACGTTTTTCGGGACTCCCCCGAGCTTTGAAGGGTCAAGGGAAGGGCCTGAAATAAGCGTATAGTTAATTCCCGGGTCAAGCATGGCAGTTGTTAGTACTTTCCTGAAAATCGGTTCCCTGTACCCGAAGCCTCCTATCAGGGAAACGACATGCGGTTTTTCCAGAGGGATGCTGTCTATATCTTCATATTTCTCCCTCACAAGAGGGCCGCTGTAGAACAGTTTTCCCCGGAGTTTGGGGGCAAAATTCAGATTTTTTCTGCAGACGGTGTAGGGCAGGGGGTAGTCAGGAATAATTATTTTATCGGTTTTTTCAAAGACTTCTTTGTAGAACTTCTTTGTCAGCTTCCCAATAATCCGAACCGGAACTCCCCTGTTCTTGAAAAACTCTTCCATATTCGACTGGTTGATGATCAGATATACGGGAAGCTTAAGGACCATTGCTGCAAGAGTCCCCAGGTAGTAGCTGTCCGAAACCACCACATCGGGTTTGAATTCTCTGAGCAGCTTGAGAAGCTTCGGGCCTCCGAGGAGCTGGGCACTTTTGAGGGTTGCTTCGATCGATCCTGTCAAATCAAGGCTCCCTGCCTTCCCTACCAGTTTTATTTCCGAAGGGATTTCCTGAGCCGTATACCCTGTTTTTTCCACCAGTTCCTTTGAATAGCCGTAAGCTCCGAATTTGATCTCATGCCCTGCATTTAGAAGTTCTTTTCCCAGCGCAAGGCAGCGGCTAGTATGACCAAGCCCCTCTCCGCATATAAAAATCATTATTTTCATCCTTTTTTCCTCGTTTTTCAGGATGTGTTTATTTCTATTTGCTTTTTCTCCCGGACTTCAGGTTTCTTCCTTTGAGTTTTCTTTTCCCGCGGACCTTTCTCCAAACTTCTCTTCAAGAAGTTTCCTGACAGCCGCAGGTCCGTCCAGCACTTCGGCAAGTTCCATCAGCCGTCGGGTTTTTCTCCTGTAATTCTCATCTTCCAGGACTTCCCGGATACAGGCAAGGATAACCTCCGGGCGCGTCAGGTAACTCATCCGCTTTCCGTATCCTGCATCTTCGAGCACGGTGGCATTATTTTCCTGCTCCGTATGTTTTTCATCCGGAAAGGAAAGCACGGGAAGTCCGAAGGCGAGGCTCTCCATAATGGTACCGTGCCCTCCGGCAGTAATTACCAGGTCCGAGCCCCTGTAGTAAGGAAAGGGATTATCCGTAAATCCCGTAAATTCAACGTTTTCAGGGATTTCAGGAAACTGTTCGGGGACTATCCCGGGACCTGCAATAAAAGTATAGTGGATGTCCGGGTCGAGTTTTGCAGCCTCAAGAACCTTCCGGAAGATAGCTGCCCTGTACCCGAAGGCTCCGATTGTTGAAAGGACATTCGGATGTCGGAAGGCTTTTGCTTCAACTTCCCTGTACCTGCTCCGGATGAGGGGACCGCTGAAAAAGATATTGGGATTTAGCGCTCTTGGGATGGTGAAATTTCTTCGATTTACGGAGTAAGGGAGCGGGTAATCAGGAACCATTATCCCGTCAACGCTGCTAAAGATGTAGTTGTAAAACCTTCGGACAAGCTTTCCTGCCACAGCTAAAAGAGGTCCCTTTTTCTGAAAAAATTCTTCCATATTGAACTGATGCCCTATGAAGTAAACAGGAACTTTCCTTGAACGTGCCGCAAGGATACCTGAGTAGTACCCGTCAGAAAGGACCACATCAGGCTCCAGGACTTCGATCAGCTTAAGGAGTTTCCTGAACCCGACAGGGGAAAGATTTCTCAGGGTTTCTTTGATGGATTTTCCGATGTCAAAGATCCCGGTCTCTCCTATCAGCCTTATTTCCGGCTGGATCTCCCATGCCGAATAGCCTGTTTTTCTCACCAGCTCCCTTGAGTATCCATAAGCTCCAAAGCTCACCTCATGCCCTGCAGCCAGAAACTCTTTCCCCAGCGCAAGGCATCGGCTTGTATGCCCGAGCCCTTCTCCGCATATGAACAGCAAGATTTTCATATTCCTGTCATCCTTCCCTGCCGTAAGCTGTAATACCAAATATTTTCCTAAGGTTAAACCTTTGCCTGCAGAGTTGTAGAGTTGTAATAACTTCAAAAATAATAGCCTCAAAAAAGGTCTGCATGACTAAAAAATTAAAAAGAAGAGATTTGAGGTAAAATCCTTTTAGAAGGAAGTAACATGGGAAGGAGATTTTTGGTAGGTTCCTGACTGATAGCATGCTTTTTGGTCTGTTCGTATGCTTTTTGATCTGTTCGTATATTCCGGTTGTTTTGATCCCACGCTACTAGTTAATAGATACTCATTTCCTGTATATATACTTTCTCTTTTTCTATGTAATAATTCTCTTAAGTATGGTTATTATTTTTAGAAAACTATATTTCTTATTTTTCTATCCCTCCCATTTTTCGGAGATTTCAGGTCAGAAATACTTGCCTTAAAATAAGTTTTTTACAAAAAAAAGGTCTTATTTGCTTTAAATTTTTCTTAACCTTTTTATTTGCCATATTCATTCAAAACAAAAAAAATAGTGCCTTCAAGCTTCATCTTTCTCTTCTTTTCTCCTTATTTCTCTCGGCTTAATCCTTTTTTCTCTCATTTTCTTCCTTCCCAGTTTCTCTTTACTTTTTTGATCTCCTCTCTCTATTTCTATGGATTACCAATTTATTTTTAATTGATCTATGTATTAATTATGGAAAACATATTTTTTAGCGAAATATATTTATATTTTCTCCGTCTTCTTTTAACTGGATAAGAATTTCTTGAATATTTCGCACCGAAAGAATATTCGAATAAAATGGTCGTGCGTATTATGCGAGGAAAACCCAAAAATAATCCAAGAACAACGGTAAGCTCTGAGCTTGCAGAAACTTTAGTTCAGGAGGGATGGAAAAAGGTGGATCTGCACGTGCACTCCTCCTGTTCCTATGATGTCCCTCCCGCAAAGGCAATGCACCCTTCGGTTCTTTTTGAAAAGGCAAGGGCCAAGGGGCTTGATTACGTGACCTTTACCGACCATGATACTGTCGAAGCATATAACCTGCTTGGCTGGGACAGGGAAGGGCTGGTCCCGGGGGTCGAGATTTCAATCAAAGACCCTGAAAACATAGGACATACCCTTCACGTTAATGTTTTTGAACTCGATTCCGAAGAGTTCGGAGAGCTTGAGGCAATTGTAAACCAGGAACATGACTTTAAAAGCTTTATCCGCTACCTCAGGCTTCACGACCTCCCGCACATCTATAACCACCCCTTCTGGTTTGCCATAGGGGACAGGCCCAACCTCCGGGCTGTGCCTGAACTCATAAAACAGTTCCCTGTTATCGAATACAACATGCAGGACTTAACGGAAAAAAACCTGATAACGGCTGCCCTTGCCCGAAAATATGGAAAAGGGCTTGCTGCCACTACGGACAGCCACACCGGAGGCATGGGGGCCGTCTATACGCTCGCAAAAGGCGATTCTTTCAGAGAATATTTTGATAACATCAAAAACGGCAGGTCCTATATGGTGATTGAGGGGGGAGCCAGGCGGCACCTTACAAAAGAACTGAATGCCTGGGTCGAACTGGTCTTTTCCATGGACCGGAATGCAAGGGGAGAAGTGGGTTTCACCACAAATGTGAAGACTTTTGACAGGTTGATAGGTTTTTTTGCAAACGGGAAAATAAGGGAGTTTCCCAGGATTAACGGGCTGGCAATGAAATTTTTCCAGAATTTTTCTCGCTCAGGACTTCCTGCTTATATGTACATGAGGGCTGAAAAGCCGCTGATTTCAAGGATAGAAAAAGTAGTTAATCTGACGGCATGAAAAAAGTGAGGACAAAAGTGCAGTGCGTGAAGTTTAAGAAAAAGAAAAAGAGAACTGAGGGCTTAGAAGCCGTAGTTCTCGGGGAGGAAGACCTTAACTTCACTCTTGTACTTTGTGAGACAGTCGTCCATGAACTTGTCCATGTCGTCTGTGAGGGAGTCAAGAGATGCCTTTGCGTCTGCGAGGGCTTTGGTTTCGAACCTGGAGAGCTCGAGCTTACCGGCTGCACCTTCGCTGACAATGTCGCAGCATGCAACTGCAGCGTTCTTTGCTCTGAGGTAGATGTCTTCTCCGTCCTTAACAATTGCTTCGCCGACCTTGTATGCATTGTCGTAGGCAAGGACATATCCCTGTGGGTCTCTGTACCTGTCAGAAAGCATGAAGAGGTCTCTGAGAACTTTCTCGTTCTTGGTTTCAAGAGCGGTGTTCATGAGGGTGCAGTCGTATGCAAGGGTCTCGGACCAGCACTGAACAGTGGTACCGCCGAATTCACCGTGGTATTCGACGGATTCATTGGACCAGCAGTCACAGCACTGCATAATGAGGTTACCCAGTACGTCAGAGTGAGCGCAGGTGGAAGTCTTACCTTCCTGGGTCATCGGCTTGCCTGTGATGGCTTTGATGATGATGTTTTCGTATCCGCAGTCCTTTCCGGGGCCCATTGCGCCGCATTCGTATGCAACGAGGGACCTGGGTGCGGAGATTGCTCTTGCGAGGATTGCAAGGGTGTGTGCGAGGTTCTTGTCAAGCAGACCGCCGCCGATGAACATTGCGGTGTTTGCCTGGGCGCAGTCGGTGTCTCCGGCTGCAACAGTGCCGGTCTTCTGTGCAATTGCTGCAATATCGGACCAGATCATTTCCATGTCGATGGAACCGAGGCAGCCAATTGCGTAGAGCATACCAGCGACGTCGTTTCTGAGAACTGCGTGGTCGAATACTTCCTTACCACCCATCGATTCAACGGAAAGCAGGTCAGCACCGGACTTTGCGCATTCTTCGAAAGCCTCGAGGAAGACGGAGTACTTGTCGCCTCTGAGCTGGAGGAAGTCTCTGTTTTCACGGATGTCACCGATGGTGTGGCGGAGGGCGCACTTTATGCCGTATTCATCGTGGTATTCTTCCATGATGGTCTTCTGGGCGTGTGCGACTTCTGCTCCCCAGGAGGGGTTGTTGGACATCTGCTGAACGTGTTCGGTTTCAAGGATAACTGCAGGGAAACCGACCTGGACCATTCTGCCCATAATGTCGGTGGTGATTCTCTCGTATTCCTTTACGAGTTTTTCCTTGGATGCACCGGCTTCAGGCCTGGGTGCATAGTTAACTTCAGGAATTGTGTAGCCTGCACCGATCTCAAGGCCAAGGCCTGCCTTTACTGGGTACTTGGATACGCCGAAGCTCATTTCGTCTGCGCTTGCATATGCCATTGAAGTGTATCTTTTTGCTGCCATTTAACTCACCTCAGTGCTTGTGGAATTTCTCTCTTAATGCTGCGATCTCTGTGGTACCTGCAACGATTGCGTCAGCAATCTTGGGGGCATCGGCTGCTTCTTCACCATACACACCGAGTGCATACTGGGACACGAAGTCCTGGTTAACTGCTCCGCCACCGCATGCGAATGGGGTTTTAATACCCTTTTCGAGGAGTTTGTCATTAACTTCCTTGAATGCGTACATGGTGGTGGTCATGAGTGCAGTACCTGTGACCATAAGAGGTTTGTTTGCAATAACTGCATTGACAACTTCGTCCACAGGGACGTCCCTTCCGAGGTCTACTACATCGTAGCCGTTTGCTCTGAGGAGAGCGGTAACGATGTTCTTACCGATGTCGTGGACGTCGCCTTCTGCAACGTGGCAGACAACAGTTCCCTTTGTTACAGGGGCAGTTTCGGAGTTTTCCTTACAGAATTCGATACCTTCGAGCATGGCGTCGGCAGACATCATGACATTGGGGAGGAAAATTATACCTTCATCGTAGAGCTTGGTGACAACGCCCATACCGATCATGAGGGCATCATCGATGAGTGCGATTGGGTCCTTACCTGCATCCATTGCAGCCTGGAGACCCTCGATCACGTCATCTTCTTCTCCTTCGAAGATGGCTTTTGAGATCGGGTAAATAAGTTCGTCCTTAGGATAGAGCTCTTCTGCGGCTTCTTCTGGCGTCATTGCCTTTTCCAGAGCCACATTGTATCTGGTTAATACCTTTTTCAGACTTGCCTCTGTAAAGTCCAACATATTTCTAAACCTCCATTTAGATCAAACAACAAAAAGGTCCTTGCCATTCCGGCTCTGCAGTTTCCGGATATATTAGGCATGGGATATTCCGGTTTTGCCTTTGTAAAGTATTTTCTTCCTGTGGTAGTACTCTGAGAAACATCTGAAGTTTATAAATTTTTGAGGGTGTAAATTCCAGATTTCTGCAGTACGATGCCGGTGAAAGAATTTCTTTCTCCTGTTACCGAAACTTTTCCTTTTTTTATTGTATCTCATGCCTGCATGCGGACATGTGCTTACAGCATAATTAGGGGAAATCATCACATATACCATAACCGACGGAAATTTTTTCCTGATTTTTACAGGTCAACACAGGGTCTAAAATTTTGAGGGTGCAGAGGGGTATCTTTCCTTTGAATTTTTTAAGCTCGCTTTTTCTGATAATAGAGCTCTGAATTTTTGAGGTGATTTTGGGGAGAACTTCTTTACTGTTTTTTGAGAAGCTTTCTTTTTTATCATTTGTACTTTTTTTGAACAATGTCATTATTCAGATCAAGCGGGTAAAAAATTTCAATGTTCAAATTTGCAATCTCAGTCAACATATATAAAATTTAAAATTAGTGATCGTGTAATTCGTTTTCTCTTTTTAGGTGACTGATGTTGTTTTTCCTTCTATCTTGCAACTCTCTTCAACTGTTAAAGTAAACTCAATTAGATTATCTCGCGTTTTAAATTATTCATCCAAATTCTTTTATATAAATCCATATAACGGTAATCTCTAAT
This sequence comes from Methanosarcina acetivorans C2A, assembly GCF_000007345.1. NCBI lineage: Archaea > Methanobacteriati > Methanobacteriota > Methanomicrobia > Methanosarcinales > Methanosarcinaceae > Methanosarcina > Methanosarcina acetivorans. The sequence goes on from NC_003552.1 coordinate 537,779, forward strand.
ATATGGCGCAAACTCTTCCTCCTATTAGGGTCGTATATGGCCCGAGTGTAACTCAAATCCTTATTCGCCCACATGTAAACATTTTTTCCTTGCCGCATAATGCAGATTATCCTATATTTAAAGAAAAAAGAGATAGGAGTGGTTTGAATGCAATCTGAGTTAATAGATGTAGTATTTCGTTCTCAGAAAAGAAGAGACCTCCTCTTACTGCTGGGAGAGGAACCCCGCACAATGGAAGATATTAAAGTCCTCCTTGATGTTTCTCCCACGGCTATCTTGCCCCAGATCAAGAGGCTTACGGACAGTAACCTTGTTATTCAGAAAAATGGCAGCTATGAATTGACAGATATGGGAGAGCAGGTCTTCAAAAAAGCCAGGGCCCTTGTTGATGTCCTTACCCTGGTTGAAAAAGATAACTACTGGATCGAACACGACCTGGGGGGAATTCCCCAGTACCTACTTGATAAGATCGGGGAAATTAAGGACTGCAATCTGGTTAAAGCTGATCCCAGCCAGATTTTCGAGCCGAATACCGAGCTTCTGGAATATTTCGCTTCTTCCCGCTACCTTATGGTATTTTCATCTTTCTACAGGCCGGAGTTCCTGCCCCTCTATTCCAAGCTAGGAAGGCTTGAGTCAGAGGTCTCCCTTATTTTCACGGAATCGGTACTCGAAAAGTTCCTGTATAACTATGAAAAGAAAATCAGAAGGCTTGCCACAATGGATAACACCGAACTTTGCGTCTGTAAGGATGGTGTAAAAATTGCCGAACTTATTGTCTCGGATCGCGGGATGATGATCTCTCTTTTTGACAGCCAGGGAAGGTTCTATCACGAATATATGTACTGTTCCGAACCTCAGGCTATTTCCTGGGCAAGAGAGCTCTTTGATTTCTACGAATCAAGGGCATTAAGGGTTGATGGCGAGAAGAGCCTTGACAGTTTTATATGCACACCCGAAAGCGGAGCTTTTTCAGAATCTCTGCTCTTAAGCCTCCACTGATATTATGCCTGTATATCAACAGCTTAATACAGTTTTGAGGCTTTTCCCCAAAATCAGCAAGGGAATTGAGATTATCAGGAGCAACTGGAATTATTCGGGAAATTATTCGGGAATTATTCCGAACAGCTGGAATATTCCTGTTCAAACTTCGGTAACTTCAACCTCAGCAACTCAGGATAATCTTAATAGATACCATTATTTAATCCAAAACTCCTACCGGAAGGAGGCCGAACAGAATGAGTATGGAACTGCAGTTAATAGATACTATTTTCTTTTCAGACAAACGAAAAAATCTGCTTATATTCCTGAAGAATGGGCCAAAAACGATTGAAGAGATCAAGACTGAACTTGAAGTCAGTTCCAGCCCGATTATGGCTCAGATCCGTATCCTGCTCAAAGACGGGCTGCTGGTGCAGAAAGAGAACAGTTACGAACTTTCTGTAAAAGGGAAACTTGTAGTCCCCAAAATGGAACCTCTTCTTTCCACATTCCGGGTCTTTGATGAAAACCATGATTACTGGGCAAGGCAGAACCTCCTCACTCTTCCCACCCACCTGCTTGATCGGATCGGGGATCTCGGCAGCTGTATGGAGCTTGTGCCTGACAGGACTCATATTTTTGATTACCCTCCTGAAATAATGGATCCCCTCTACAGGTCAAAAACAGTCATGGAGGTTTCTTCTTTTTTCCGCCCCGGGTATCCGGGCCTTTACCTTGACCTTGCGAATAAAGGCATTGAAGTTTCTCTTGTTCTCGAAAAACCCATCTACAGAAAACTGGTCTCCGACTACAGACCGGAAGTTGTAGAGTTCCTTAACCTGGAAAATACGCAGATCTTTGTCTGTGAAAATAAAATCGAACTTGCGTCCAGCCTTGTTACGGACCGCTTTATCTCTCTGTCCATGATCTCCAAAGATGGAAGATACTATAACCATGAAATGGTGAGCTTTGAGAAAAGCGCCATTGAATGGGGGCAGGAACTTTACGCCTATTACAGGGACATGTCGGAAGAGATAAAGGAAATCTGAAGAGGTAAAGGAAATTTGAGAGGTAAAGGAAATTTGAGAGGTAAAGGAAATTTTGTTTTGAGATCTGGTTATTTTAGGGGAATCTTCCCTTACTCCTCAATGATCCGCTCTTTTCCCAGCGTATCAAGAATTTCAATAAGTCTCTTTTTGCGTTTATTTTCCTCCCTGATCCCACGGAGATATATTTCCCATTCTCTTTTTTGTCCCCCTGCTTCCATGGTCTCTTTGATCTTCCGGAGGTGTACGGCAGCCTCTCCGTAGGTATTCACATTTGTTTTTGAAATGAGCTCTTCGGCAAGCTTTTTCCATATTTCTGTCGCAATATCGGGGTATTTCTCATGAACGGCGTTTGAGATTTTGTTTTCGTCGATATGATATGCGTAGCGTTTTGCTGTTTCCCCTCCCTTTTTTAGTTCTCGGTACCACCTGACAACCTCATCTGGAGCTTTTTCTTCGATGGCTATTTTGATCAGCAGGTCAAGAACAGGAGGTTTAATCTCTCTGAAGTCATCGGGATCAAGAAGCCCTGTTGCGGGAAGAGTCCCGGGGATGATTAAAATTTCGGCCCGGTTTTTGAGCCGGATTGAGGGTATTTCTCCATTTTCAAGGTATCGATGAGCTTTTTCCCTGACTTCCTGCCAGATCCCGGCTTTTTCGGCTGCTATCCACATGTCAAGATAGGAAGAAAGGTTCGGATCTCTAAAAAAATTTTCAGTCTGAAGGGACGCTACAAAAAACAGATCTCCTTCTTTTTCTTTAATTTCGAGAAGTGTTTGACGGAGTTGTGTGGTAATTCTGGGTTTTTTCCGGGTTTCTCTGATTCCCCGGTAGATCCATTCTTTTGCCTTTTCTTTTTGTCCTGATTCAAGCAGCATCCCAACCAGTCGGACATAACTGCCCTTCTCTTCGGCTTCGCGTTCACAAAGATGGATAGCTTCTTCAAAAAGGCCTGCGTTTTGCAGGGCCTGGACCAACCGGTCAACCACATGGTCCCTGTCCGATTTTGAATAGTCAGGGAAGTACCCTTCTTCAATTTCATGCAGGCGGTTTTTCAGGATTTCTGCAAAGCTTTTCCACTCTTCCGGGGGCAACTCCTCTCCCCAGAACTTATGTTCCCCAATGATGTCGAATTCGTCTTTTAATTCAAACTCTAAGGCTTCAAGCATCCTTTCGTGGACCGGGCGGAAGGATGCGGAAAGGGCTTTGAATACAATGCTCATACAGTCGGAAATTTCCATCCCGATTTCCCCTTCCGAATCATACTCCACAATATATTCATAGCGGTCCATGATTTCTTTCCCGATACTTATCAGCTCATCGTAGTGCTCTGCATCATGCAGGATTTCCATCCTAGCCTGCACGTTTGAAAAATCATGCCTTGTACTTTCATAATCCCACGGTTCGTACTCCTGTGCGTCTCCCCAGAGCAGGTCCAGTTCGGAATAGATGCTTCCGAGAATTCCCCCTATATTTTCCATTGCAAGGTCTTGCCTGTCCCGGAGGTAGTTGCCGAAAACAGGACTCTTTTCCGAGAACTCCATCAGGATATCTACCAGTTCGCCTTTATTCAGCCCTTCGAGCCATTCCCGCAGGGGCATCCGAGAACTTTTTCCGGGTTTAAGGCTTTCAAAAGTTTCGGCTCCCTCCTGCATGCGCCTGGCCCTCAGGAGGAACGTGTCTCCCTCGGAAAGGACAGGGACTTCTTTTCCCTGTTTCAGGAGCTCAAGATACTCCAGAACAACTGCTACCCCATGTTTACAGTCGTGGGCCACAGGACATGTGCATATAGAATTCAGTACCCCGTTTTCCAGGGTAACCTCTGCAAAATACTCCTTTCTTCCCCGCACCATTGCGAGCAGCTTTCCTTCCGGGGTACGTCTTATCTTCTCTACCTTTCCTGTCTGCTGATGGTCCTTTCCCCTTGAAGTGGTCCTTGAGTCGGCCCATTTATTGAGGTCGCTCCATTTGAGAGCTCGGAACGGGTCGGCGTTTTCTCTCTCCGAAACCATGAATAACTATTGGGAGAATCATTATATATAATAGCAGAAAAATCCCCAACTCTGAAAGATTTTTTTTCTCTGGTCTCCCCTCTATCTTGGTCCCTTCCAGAAACCCGTTTCAGCGAAAGGATCTTTTGCTTTCCATAAATTGAAATAGCCTCACCCAGCTTTCTTTAATAATGATAAAGCGAGGTTTTCCTGCAGTCCTTGATGAAAATACCGAGATCCTTATTCTGGGGTCCCTTCCGAGTGATGAGTCCATCCGGAAGCAGCAGTACTACGGAAATCCGGGCAACGATTTCTGGAGGCTAGTCGGACATGCGATTGGAGAAAACCTTCAGGACATGGCTTATGAAAAAAAACTTAAAACCCTGAAACACAACCGAATAGGGCTCTGGGACGTGTTTAAAGCCGGGAGCCGGGAAGGGAGTCAGGACTCAAAGATCGGGGACGAAGAAATAAATGATTTTTCAGGCCTGAAAGAAATGGTCCCGAAGCTCAGGCTCATCTGTTTCAACGGCAGGAAAGCCGGAGAATACGAACCTCTCCTGAGGGGAATGGGGTATGAAACAAAGGTCTTACCCTCTTCAAGCGGGGCTAACCGGAGATTCTCAAAAAATAGGGAATCGGAGTGGGAGGCTGTTTTCAGGCATTAAAACAATGCCCTACCCTAAGCCCACTCTTTTTTCCATAGGGACTTTAAATCCGGGTTAAGAAAACAAGTTTGAATCTGTATATTTTAAATCTGTATATTTCTGATTTCCGATTTTTTGGATTATTCTTACTTCTCTGTTTTTTCCGGTGTTTTGGATTATTCGGTCTTTATAGCCCCTACAGGGCAGGCTTCTTCACAGGCGCCGCAGTCCACGCATTCGTCTTCGTCCACAACCGCACAACCCGCATCCTCATCGATAACGATTGCTTCTACAGGACACTCTTCCACACAGGTTCCGCATGCTGTACATTCTTCTTTGTTGACTTTTGCTGGCATTAGTTTTCAACTCCTCATTTCGTTTTTCTGTTTTGTTCTGTCAGATCAGTATTTTAGAAGTATGGCAAGTATAGGATCCAGGTAAATCCTGGTCTAATTTTTATTTATCTCTTTTTATATATAAAAATTTACTCCTGCTCTTTTCCATCTCATTTTTCTTTTTTATCCCTGTTCACTCTCCGATGATCCTGTCTGCCCCAAGCCTGTCCAGAATCTCAAGCAGCCTTTTTTTGCGTTTGTTTACTTCCTTTATCTCCGATAGATAGGCTTCCCATGCTTCTTTTTCCCCTCTGGCTTCGAGAGTTTCCTTTATTTTCCGCAGGTATGGGGACGCTTCTTCGTATGAGCTTACTTTTGTTTCGGAAATCAACCTTTCTGCAAGTTTTTTCCAGATCTTAAGCGCAATTTCCGGATATTTTTCTTTGACGGCGTTTGCAATTTTATTTTCAGAGATTGATTTCCAGTAGCTTTCGGCTTCTGCTCCACTCTTTTTAAGTTCCTCATACCAGTGAGCCACTTCTTCAGGGTCTTCTTCCTGAATTGCTATTTCTATTAAAAGGTCGAGGGCAGGAGTCCTGATCTTATGTATGGAACCCGCTTCCAGAAGACCTGTTTTCGGGAGGATGCCGGGAAGAATTGAAAACTCTTCTTTACCTGAGATTTCTTCCTTACTTTTTTCTTCTTTACTTTCGGCTTTACCGGCTTTAGCCTGACCCGCAGGCAGTTCTCCTGTTTTCAGATATTTGAGGGCAGCTTCCCGGACTTCCTTCCAGACCCCCGCGTTTCTGGCAGCTTTTTGCATTCCGGGATAACTGGCCGTATGAGGGGCCCTGAAAAACTCTTCTGCTTCAAGGGCTGTTGCAAAAAGCCAGTTCCCTTCTTCTTCTTTTAGCTCAAACAGGGTCTGAAAGAGCTGGCGGGCAGTTCCGGGCTGATATTCTCTGGTTTTTTTGATTCCCCTGTAAAGCCATTCTTCTGCTTTCTTTTTCTCTCCGGAGTCGAGTAACAGCTCTACCAGCCGGATATAATTGCCTGTTTTTTCGGCTTCGCGTTCACAGGTAGGGATTATCTCTTCGGAAAGCCCGGCTTTTCCAAGGGCATCAATCAGCCTGTCAACGGCATAGTCCCTCTGCCAGGGTGGGCTGTAGAGAGAGTTTTTTTCCTCTTCGACTTCCTGCAGCTTAACTTTCAGGGCTTCTGCAAAAAGCTCCCATTCTTCAGAAGTATAATCCTCTTCCCAGAACGCATGTTCATTAAGAATATTATAGTTATCTCTGAGTTCGATTTCAAGCATATAAAGCATTTTCTCGTGGGCAGGGAGGGATGACCTGAACAGGGCTTCAAACACGACGTCCATGCAGAAGGATATTTTTGTCCCGATCTCTCCTTCTTCGTCATATTCTGCTATTTTTTCGTACCTGTCCATCAGCTCTTTTCCGATATCAAGCAGTTCATCGGAGTATCCCGAATCAAGCAGGCTTTCCAGCCCTATCTGCACATTCAAAAAATCGGGCAAATCAATTTCATAATTTTCATAAGCAGAATACCCGGTTTCTTCCAGAAGCTCGTCAAGTTCGGAATAGACCTCCCCTATAATTTCTCCCACATCTTCTGCTGCAAGGTTCTGCCTGTCTCTGAGGTACCTGCCAAGCAGAGCATCTTTTTCTGCAAATGCCACCAGTATTTCTATCAATTCCCTTTTTGTCAGCTGTTCCAGGTATTCGCGGAGAGCTCCGGCTGAGGGCTCTTCAGACTCGGTTTCGGCTTCAGTGTACCCTTTTCTGGCTCTTATTACGAAAGGGTCTTCTTCGGAAGCAAGAGGAGCTTCTTCTCCCTGTTCTGCGAGTTCGAGATATTCAAGTACGGCTGCAACGCCGTGTTTGCAGTCATGTCCTACGGGGCAGGTACAGATCGAACTTAATTTTCCGTTTTCCAGGAAGATTTCCGTGAAATATTCTTTTGTTCCTTCCACCCGGGCTACAAGGCTGCCTGTAGGGGTTCGCTTAAGCTCTTTTACCCTTCCTTCTTCCTGATACGCGATCCCCTTTGCAGTTGCCTTCCCTCCCGCCCAGTCCTGCAGGTCGCTCCACCTGAGTTCTTTGAAGAGGTCGGCACATTTATTTTCTGATGGCATAAACTATTATTTCGATATTGTCATATAAAAATAGGAATCATGAATTGTCTCTTATGTATTAATACGGTTTTCTATTCTCTCCCCTTACTTTCTTTTCAAGGAGCCCGTATACTGCAGGGCTCTGAATAACTTCTCCCCTGGCATTATAACGGGAACCGTGGCAGAGGCAATCCCAGGTTTTCTCGGCATCGTTCCAGGAGACAAAGCAGCCCATGTGCCTGCAGGCCGGATTGAGGGTGTAGAGTACTCCCTGGGGGTCCCGGTATACTGCCACTGCCTCCTCTTCTCCTCTCTCAATAATAGTTCCCTGCCCGGGTCCGATTCCGGATATCTCTTCCATAGAAAACGGAGACGCCTGTCCGGATCTTGAAGGGTCGTATACCTCGATCCAGGGGTTGTCTCTCCCAAGGATCGTATCCGTAAGAATCATTGCTGCAACAGTGCCTTCAGTCATACCCCATTTTTTAAAGCCGGTTGCCAGATACAGGTGTTCGCTGTCCGGGGTAAGCCTGCCAATAAGCGGAATGTTATCTTCGGGCATGACATCCTCGGTCAACCAGTGATAGTCAATGGACCGTACTTTATAGATCGACCTCGCCCAGTCCTCAAGGTGCCTGTAGTGCTCATGTGTGGGATTTCCCTGCCCGGTAGGGTGCCCGTCTCCGACTACCAGCACCATTTCTCCTTTTTCCGTAGGTTGCGAACGCAGAGATCGCACAGGTTCCTCGGCGTTAATGAACATACCTTCCGGAAACGGTTCTTCTATGTATGCTCCGAGTGCATACGACATCGATTGGTGCAGCTTTTTGAATAGTTCTCCAGGCCTGTCCACTATAGGGAAATTCGTTGCCTGAATGATATTCTCGGCTGTTACGTTTCCTCGATCCGTTTTTACAATAACGGGACCACCCCCTTCGATTCCGAGAGCCCGGGTCTTCTCATATATGTGGCCGCCGCCTCCTTCGATTTCTTTTGCAAGGGCGCAGAGGTATTTTCTGGGATGAAACTGCGCCTGATGGCTGAAACGGACCGAGCCGAAGGTTTTAAAAGGAAGCGGCAAATCCCCTTCGAATGATGCCGGAAGGCCCAGGCTCCTGGCTGCACGAACCTCGTCCAGAATCTTTTGTGCAGAAGCCTCCGAACCTGCATAGACATAAGCAGGTTTGTGAGAAAAGTCGCAGTCAATATCCCATGAACGGACTATAAACTCAATCCTATCGATTGCTGCCTGGTTGGAGTCAGCGTATTGTTTTGCCTGCCCTCTTCCCACTTCCGATATGAGGCGGTTATAGATCAGGCCATGCTGGGAGGTGATTTTTGCTGTCGTATTTCCGGTAGTACCCCTTAGAATCCTGTCCGCTTCAATAACTGCAACGGACACTCCGGTTTCCCTCAAAAGAAAGGCTGAGGTTATTCCGGTTATCCCTCCCCCAATTATTGCCACATCAACCCGAATGTCTCCCGGGAGAGCAGGATAATTTGATTCCTGAGTGGTCTCCACCCAGTAAGATTCTGCTTTTCCAGGCAGAGTGTACCCGGTTTCATTCCTACCTAACATTGATATTCCCCTTTACTTTACTTTACTTTACTTTACTTTACTTTGTAGAGTTATCCCAGCCTGAAATTCATTTTCGGGAGCCCTTTTCTACTGGGTGTTCTCTATCCCGCAACTCGCACTTTATAGTGCAGTGCCTCATTTCTCAACTTTCTTTTCCGGAAGCCTGGAAACTGCTGGACTGTCAATGACTTCTCCTGTTGTACTGTAGCGAGAGCCGGGGCAGGGACAGTCCCATGTCTTTTCTGCATCGTTCCAGGAAACAATACCCCAGATGCCTGCAGGAGGGGTCGAGTGTGTGGAGCACTCCTTCCTTATATCTGTACGCTGCTACTCTTTCCCCCTTTACTTTGACAATCCCACCTTCTCCAGGGGAAATTTGTGATGCCTCCATATGGGTAGGGAGTTCCGGTCTCCCACAAAACTTCTGGTGGCTTCGGCAACCTGCGAAAGAATAATCTTTGCCGACTCTATCGGCTTGAACCTGTAAGGATCATATACCTCTTGCCAGGGATTGGACTTTCCGAGGATTATATCCGTAAGAATTATTGCTGCAACAGTGCCTGCTGTCATGCCCCATTTATTGAACCCTGTTGCCAGATACGAGTTTTCGCTGCCAGGGGCCAGCTTGCCAATGTAGGAAATATGGTCAATGCTTATGGTATCGTGGGTCGACCAGTGGTAATCAATGGAATTGACGGAATAGCCGCCATCCAGTAAGATTCTGCCTTGCCGGGAAGAGTATAACCAGTTTCCTCTCGCTCTCTCATATCTGTCACCATATCAATTCCCGGGGTTGTGCCTCGTTAGCTTTTTCTCATGGAACTTCCTTCCCGACCGATAGTATAGCTATCAGGAACTTGCTCACGTTCCGTCCAGTCCCTTTGCTAAAGGTGCTCCCGTCGTATCTATTCCCCAATAGTATCTATCCCCAATAGATACTGTAAAATTATCCAATTAAATATTATAAAAATTAATAGTAATATTAACTCAGGTATTATTGACCTGGATATTAATTTTACTCAGTTGTTATTTGCTCGGGTGCTATTAACCCGTATATTACTAACCCAGGTATTATCTATGAAGTTGTTTCAAAATCGACTATGGGGTATCATATGAGGTATTTGGTATTTTTGAGAGGAATTCCCGGGTCCGGCAAATCAACCTTTATTAAGGAAAACAGGCTTGAGCCCTATACCATTTCCTCGGATGAGGTCAGGCTTCTCTTAAAGCCCCCGGTACTCTCTGTTACCGGGAAAAACCGCGATTTCCCAGAAAATCAACCGCAGAGCCTGGGGGCTCATTTACTCGCTTATTAAAAGCCGTATGGCAGAGGGAGAATTTACGATCCTTAATGCGACCAATGCGGGAAATGCAGATATTGCAAAGTACAGGCAGCTCGTCAAAATTTACAGGTATAGGGCATTCTGTGTTGACTTTTCGGACGTGCCTCTTGAGCTTGCGAAAGAAAGGAACATGAAGAGGCCTGCACATGAGGTTGTGTCTGAGGCTGTTATCGAAGATATGCATTCCATAATTAGCAGGCAGAGCGTGCCGTCATTTGTAACGGTAATAAAACCTCGCGAATTCCATGAGAAACTGCAGTATGGGACTACTGATTTTTCCGGCTACAGAAAAATCCATCATATCGGAGATTTAAACGGCAGTTATACTGCCCTGAAGAAATACCTGGCTTGCGGCCTGAAAGATAGCGACCTGTATATTTTCCTGGGAGATTACATCGGCACCGGGCCCGAAAATTCAAAGGTCATTGAATTCCTGAGTTCAGTCATGTGCAGAGAGAATGTGGTCCTGCTCGAAGGAGACAGTGAAAAATGTCTTTGCAATCCGGAAGCGGGTGAAGAACAAACCCGGATATCAGAGTTCATGGGTACTTTACATTCCCTGCCCCTGTATTCCCTGCCAGAACTCGAACAGGCAGGCGTTACAGGTAATGATATCTCTGAACTCTACAGGAAAACGGTACCGTGTGTTTATTACAAATTCCATAACAAGCGTGTGCTTGTAACACATGGAGGACTGAGCAACCTTCCTGATAATCTGGTTTTTGTGGGAACCGAACAGATGATTAACGGCGTTGGAGAGCCTGAAGATACGACTCAGGTTGCTGAAAGTTTCAACAAAAACACAGGTGAGAGCACATATCAGATCCATGGACACAGGAACCCTGAAAATCTCCCGGTTGAAAACGGCAGGACATTTAATTTATGTGATGGAGGCCGGAACGGAAGATTCCTTCGAGTTCTTACTCTTGATAATGGGGGATTCCATATCCACCGTATCCTGAAAAAATATTAGTCAAGATAGAAGTTAGGGGTCTGATATCTGCTGGATTATACGGGAAGCCTGAAGTTCAGGCAGCAGGATTGTTTCTGTTTCTACGTATTTTTCCTTACCCGTCTGGCTCCTCGCCCGGATTTATTCAACTTACCTTCCTGGCTCTTTACTCTGGTTTATTTCCCTGCCCTGCTTACTTCTTTAATATCACATTCATAATAGAGTCTATCTGGTCATCAACCTTCTCTATATAATCAATTGTAATCTCGTCAGGACTCACCAGCTTAATTGTGAAATCTTCTCGAAACTTTTTGCCGTCTTTCAGTCCTTCGTATCCCCCTTTCAGGGTATTTTCGTCAGACCAGGAAGCTGTATGGTCATGTGTTTCTGCCATGTTAGTAAGGCTGTAAATATGCAGTGTCCCGGTCTCTCTATCGAAGCCAAATAAGTTATCCAGTTCATAGGTGTCCAGTTCTTCCACTTCGAACTTATTTGCTGATTTCAGGCCCCAGCCACCCGCAGCTGTGCTAAATCTCCACTTTCCCTCCAGTTTCAGCTTATTGTCTCCGATTTTAATGGTTCCTTCCGCATTCCAGTCCCCAAGAAACACATGGAGCCTTTTTATTTCAGGAGGAATCGGGTACATTTCGCTTATCGTAGACATAAGATATACTCCCCCGTCTTACTATGCTTGCAGGTAATTATGTAATTTTTGCCCTGACTTCCGGTAACTTCCTGTAATCGATGAGGATATAGAGAAGGTAACGAGAAACAACTTGCCTTATCAGGTTGAGTAAAACCGTCGACATTCTCCTCGAAAACTTCAAGGCGTCGGGGGAAGAGAAAAGTGCTCAACTCTCTTCCGGAAAACCGCAAGGTTTCAACCGAAAAGGAAATTTTAAGGCATACTGAATTTTAAGGCACGTTGAATTTTAAGGCGCGCCGAATAAAGTCCTTCACTCCCGGGATATGATATTTTGTCATCTTATCCTGGAAATTCTTTTTTGAGCCTATCCGGGTAACAATTCCCGCTGCAGGAAATCTTTGGGAAGGACCTGTTGGCGGAAAATCATTGGCATGGAACCCTATAATTGGAATATTTTCTCTCATGCAGCACCCCGACGCCGCATATTTCTCCTGATTTCTCCTAACGAAGAGGGGGGTCAGGACTGTTTAGAAGAAAACTCGCGTCTTGAGCTCTCATGAAGATAAATATATAATTTCTTTCCTTTAGGAAATACGACTTTTAATGATTTTGATTAGAATTAATTCAAACATTTAAGCTTTTTTGTTGCTTATAAGTTTTTATAAAGCTTTTTTTTGAAATTAAAACGCTTTAGATCCTTTATTATTGAAAGTAAGTTTATATTTTAGCCTGCTGATCTCATGACTGTCAGCAGGTGAGAAGCCTGCAGGACAAACGGAACAACTGAATAACAAGACAAATGGAACAAATGAATCCCCAGAATAAAAGAATAATTGAAAAACAAGTCAAAAGGACATAAAAAATACACAAGACAAAAAAAGAACAAAAAACGGACGAAAAATGGACGTAAAACGGACGAAAAATGGACATAAAACGGACAAAAAATGGACAAAAAATGGACCTAAATCAGTAATGGGAGTATGTTATGAAAATAAAAACAACAGTATTCAATTCGATTTACCGCATTGCAGCGGTACTAATGGTGTTATGTATAATCCCTTCAGGGGCTTTTGCATCGGAGAATTCTCCTGCATTTGCTCCTGTAGAGAACATAACAGAAGAAAATTATGCTGATGTTCAGGCAGAGATCCTTGACTCTCTCAGCGAACAAATCTCGGAGCTTCAAAGCTTCTATTCCAATGTAAGTGAAGCCTCCGATGCCTCGGAGCTCCAGGAAGTTTTGTCCAGCCGAATGCCGGAAAACGGAGGCGGACATGACGGGAATATGGGCCCCGGTGGAATGGGCAAGGGACCCTGTGGAATGTCTGGCTTATTCGGTTTCGCTCAGGTTGAAAGCGTAACTGACGACAATTATACCGAAGTCCAGACAGCAATTGTTGATTCCCTTGAAAATATGACTGAGATGCTTAACAGTCAGCTGGATAACACGACTGATGAAAACATGACCGAGATGCTCAACGAACAAATAACCAAGCTTGAAACCCTATCCAGCGAAATAAGTGCAGCTTCCAGTGCGGATGAGCTTCAGGACGTTGTGTTCACCTATTTACAGACCCAGGCTGTTGACTCTCTCGAAATGGAAATAGAACACCTCGAAGAGATGCAAAGTAACAGCGAGACCGACGACAACATGAGTGAGAAGCTCAGCAGCAGGATCACGGAACTTACTGCCCTGATAGACGATATCAACGGAGCAGAGTCTCTCGAAGACTTTATGGAGGTCATGTCCTCTTCCCAGGGAATGCCCGGAATGGGAGTAGGCGGTCCGATGCAGCATGGTGGCTGCGACTGCCCCATGCCCCCCTCCGAAGCTCAGGACAGCAGTACTGATGACAGTACCGATGACAGCACTGACGACAGCACTGAGTAAGCTGTGACGGATAACCCGTGACAGATAACCTGTGGTGACAGATAACCTGTGATGGGTAAGCTGTGACAGTAAACTCCGGCAGGAACTCTGTAAGGTAAGTTCTGCAGGTTTGAACACTTAAAAACGAACTAAAACGAATTACAGGCTTAATGGACGAATAACAGGCTTAGTGATGCACAAATCAGCTTCGATGATGATAAACACAATAGACATACTCAAAAGGAGGTGATAGGGAGTCCTACATGAGATCGGAAGCGAAAAGAGATGATGAAAAATCCAGATGATGAAAAACTCAAAAGGAGATGATAGAAAGTTGGAAAGGAGATGATTTGAATCTTCTCATCTTTCCAGACGGACTGGAACTAAACACAGAACAAACATATCGAACAAATCCCTACACTAGATTATACCTAAATTGAATATCGCTTGATTAGTATCAAAATGTACCTCCTTTGCCCGGCTCGAAAGAACCGGGCGACCATATGAAAACCCGACAACCGTAGCAGTAGATTACAGAACTAAATACTCTGATGAATGCAAAAAACGTTCCCAATAAAAAACACTTCCCTTCATCATCTCTTTTTTCTTTCATTTTGAAATTGTTTTTACCCTCCGTTTTTATTTTTCCCAAAACAATGGCCTGTTTTGTGTAATTTCTCAATACGTTCCTGCCTTCTTTTTCGTTGATAGTGAAATTAAAGTTTCACAAACGGAAGGAAAAAAGTAACACCGTAAAATTTTTGGGTTTGCGACTTTGCTCTATGTCTAAAGGGCATGTCGAGAATTCGTTGTACTATTTAAAGTCTAATTTTTTTACATTTTGTGAAACATCGTTCTCTTGATGTGAAACTCTTTCCATAATAGCTTTTTTAGATTATGGTTTACAGAAAATCATGTACATTGCCAGAAAGATTTTCAAAATAATTATTCGTAAGCTATCAGTTTTTTCATGTTACCTCAATAGCTAACAAATGTTACTCGTATAAATTCATTGATATATTATAATACAATATTTTTATAGGTTCCTTTTTAAAGTTACTTAATTTACTACTAATTGTTACCTTCTTTAATTAGTTAGATTTAAATTAAACTATGAATTTTATGGTCTTGAAATGATGGCTTCGCCACCATCCACACGTTATATTGGGAATGAAAGTGTATGGATCTTTCCAACAGCCCCACCAAAAGAAAGCATGTCATCTATAGAAAAAAAGAAATATGGTTTAATAGAAATCCCTGTTAGTGATTTCGAAAAACATGCATATGATCTTGGTTTACCAACTGCAATCGTTAGCGAGCATATTAAGTTAGGAGAGCCACTATATGTTATAACTAATCCTGACATAAAAATTGAATCATGTAAATTTGAAGGTAAAAAAACGATTACAAAAGATGAGGAAGATACTTCATATAGCATGGATCGGGAATTCTAAAAATGAAGTTTAACAGACTGTCTCATAACCATTTTAAATTGTACAATTGGGTAATACCCATTTCAATTTTTATTTCATTTCAACAATGAGAGATAATTTTCATGGATCAACATAGAGTATTTGTTATTCTCGCTCGAATTCCCCCTTTATTCCATCCTTTACTTCCTCCTCCAACTATCATTTTCAGCATACTTTTCAGGTTTTTCCCTTCTCTTTTTATAAAGTCTGCTATTTTCTTTATATTATGTACAGTACACATCATAACAAATTCAATTCCTGTCTTCCTTTTTCCTCTCAATAGGAATTCTCTGAACCCTCTATCCTGTTTCATCTGACCAAACACAGGTTCTACGGTAGACATTCTTTTCTGATACTTTTCTGTCCCCTTCTCTGTGTTCAGTTTATCCCTCATATCCTCCATCAAATGTTCCCTAGGATCTCTTGTTATTGTCCTTTTTCCGCTCTTAGTACATGCATTTTTCAGCACACACTGAGAACAATAGCTACATACATAATACCTTAAATCAGGTTCACCTTTCCTCTTTTGTATTCTTGTAAAGGGGATTTCAAATGCAGCAGGACAATAATAGCAGTCTTTTTGTTCATCGTATGTAAAAAGAGACTTCCTGAACCTCCTGGTTTTTCCTTCTTTTTCAGCTTTATAGAAATTGTCAGGAATATAAGCATCAATTCCTTCTTCCTGTAAAAATTCCAGATTCTCATATGAGAAATAACCTGCATCTGCAAGTACTATTGTTGGTTTATATCCCAGTGTGTTTTTTACATTCTGTATCATTGGTTCTATTTGATGAAGGTCGTTTTCTTCGTTGACAACGTCTGCTGCAACGATTATTTGCTCTTTTTCATCAACAGCAACCTGACAATTGTAGGAAGGTTTCTTGCTTCCATCTTTATGCTTCATAATTCGAGCATCGTTATCTGTGATGTTTATTTTTTTCAGCTTTTCTTCATCAAGCTTCTTCTTAGCAGCTTTTATTTTTTCCAGTCTTTTCTTCTTGTCAACAAGCTCTTCTGGAATCTGATATGGTGTTGAGTCACCATAAATTTCATCTTCATGTTTATCTGTCTCAATACTCTCTTTGAGTATCTTATCTATTTCTTTTTCGAGAGCATCCGAACTCTTGCTCTGTCTTGATGAAGCATTTGCCTTAACCTTTGTTCCGTCAATTGAGATACTGGAACCAATCATATCCATTTCTTTACAAAATGTGACAACCTGGGAAAAGATTTCTTTTATAGGGCCAAGATGAGTTGAACGGAATCGACAAATCGTATGAAAATCAGGTTTTTGCATGGCTGCCAGATACATAAATGCAGTATCAGTTTGAGTCATTTGTTGCAGTTTACGTGAACTTCTAATGCCTATAAGGTAACCATAAAGTAATATTTTTAAAAGAGGTCTTGGATGATAGGCTGGGCAGCCTTCCTTAGAGTAAGTGGATTCAATAGCAGTGATATCAACGACATCTACGATGTCGTTTAGTACTCTGGCGATATGGTTTTCAGGAACAAAATCTTCCAGGTCTAACGGAAGTAAAAACTGCTGCTTTTGATCGTACTTTCGGAACATGGGAAACACTGGAATTTGTTTTGTAAAAAAGATAAAGATTACGGGTTTCTGCCCCAAATGTATGATAGAGTATAGTTTTGAGACAACCTGTTAAACTCATTTTTTTCTTTATGTTAATACTAATCCTGCTGGCAGGCATTTTTGAAATTGAGACCCTGAAACAGGACATTTCAACAGAAAATGCTCAAATTGCAAATGAAACCAGCGAACAGTTAGAGTACATAAAGAACTTGCAGGCTGAATCTGACAGAATATTAACAGGAGATCCTGATGTACAGGATTTACTGGACGAAAAGACACATTTCCAGGGCTTATGAAATAATACATAACGAGAGTTTGGTAGAAGCTATTTACATTGTTGGCTTTCATCCTGAGAAGTCAAGGTATTCGAAAGGTTTCAGAATGGTTGACGGGGTTGTGTACAGATTTTACATTGATATGAACAGTAAAAAAGTTAGCATTAAAGAAGATGAAACTCACGAAGATTTTGATCCGGATTCCGGTTTGGTAATAAGTGATTATATCCATGAAGAAGGGGATGGAATCTCACTTGATTCCTCGATATCTATGAACACCTACCCAGGTGGTTGGCTCGAAACATTCTGGTTTTACCAGTTCAAAATAGAAGGCCATGAGAACATAAGTTTAGCTCCTGAATCCACTAAAAAACCTGAAATGAAGTACCAGCTGGAAGTTAAAAAGGTTACTGACGTTGGGTATAGAAATTTTTATCTGGGAATGCTTTTATTTGGTGATAAGGGTGCAGATGTTCTATCCGGTAATGACAGCATCCCATCTAAGTATTGGAAAGAGATGAGAAATCGTGAAACACATACTCTAACAATTTCCTCTCCTAAAAAAAGGAGCAACTCTATAGATTACTTTTACCGTTGGGATATAAGGAGCAACGCTAACCAGACAATTGTTTTTGATATCGATATGATAATTGATGGATTAGGAAATACTGCCAAACCCGAAGAACTGCATGGATGGAGGATCATCATGCATACACCTCCGTATGTAACTGATCTATCAGAGGCTGATATGATGGAACTTGGGATCTGGTCATCATACTATGGTAATTACTACCCTATCTCAACGATAATTGTTAAAAAAGGGGAGTGGCTGGAAAATAATAGCAGGGTATAATTTGCTGATATCAGGTTTGTAAATTTGACTGTAAACTGTATACAAAATTCTGGGGAAAATTCATAAATGAAAAAATACAGGCTATTGATAATTGGCTGCTTGATCATAGTTTCTATTTTTACTTTAGTGTCGAATACGCATTATTATGGGGAAAAGCCATCAACAATTAGCAGTGCAAAACAACTTAAAATAGGCGCAAATGAAATTGGACCCGGATGGAAAGAAGAAAG
Organism: Methanosarcina acetivorans C2A; assembly: GCF_000007345.1. Lineage (NCBI taxonomy): Archaea > Methanobacteriati > Methanobacteriota > Methanomicrobia > Methanosarcinales > Methanosarcinaceae > Methanosarcina > Methanosarcina acetivorans. The sequence goes on from NC_003552.1 coordinate 555,727, forward strand.
TTACCAATATATGAGTGACCCGGTAGAATTTCTTGAGGACTTTGTTAATCAATTTGATGAAACAGCATTTAATCCCGAGGAAGCAAAAAAAGACAAAGAACGTTTGCTGGAAATGTCAACTAAACTTAACGAATCAAATGTGAAAGACGGATCTATTTTGCAATTGAGGAACTTGGATCATGAAATTACAACAGGTTTCATTGAACTTGATATCTTTGTCTTCAACGACCGTAAGGGTGCAAAAAAATATTTTGATCACAGAATAGATAAAAACAGCGGAACAAAAATAACAGGATTTGGAGATGAAGCTGCTGTCGTTTCAGAGGAACATAGCAGTCGATATATTTATCTTGTTCAGATCTCAAACGCTTTCATAGAAATAGTAGTGTATGATGAGGAAGAAGAAGCAAGAACAGTTGCAGAGAAAATTGTTGAAATTCTTAATTCGTGAGATTCCTACAAAACCGGCTACCTTCTATTAGTTATAGGGAGGTGAAGTATGAAACCAAAGCGGATGACTGTAATTGCAGTAATTCTGGTATTTCTTCTTTCTGGCTTTTATATCTATAGCACCTTTTCTTATATTTTATTTGGATCTTTGCTTCCTCTTTATAGCATATATAACAAAGACGATACGCGGCATGAGGTAGTTGTAGAGGTACTTGGAGTATATAATCAATCCATAATCAAAGAGAAGTATTCTGTAGGTCCCGGGAGCGGGGCAGATTATCCAAAGACATTCTGGTTTAAATTTAACCGCTGGACAGATTATAGATATGAAGTCAACCTGGATAATGAAACGGTAAGAACATACGAAGGAAAAACTGATAACTTTAAAAAAGTTCATATTGTATTGTATGATGAAGATAGTGAATATTATCCAATTGTCGTAGATGAAATGTCTTTTGAGCTTGGGGAAGGTAGGAAGTGGGATTATGATTAAGTGTCATTTTTCCTTTTTACCATAATGTTATAGAATACGCAGAATTTCAATTTAATCATAAAGAAGATCAAAACAACGAAGAAAAACGGGTTCATCGGGATTCAAATTCACTAATCTCTACGGTTTGCCACAACTTCTAAGGCTGGATCTTCAAAAAACAGGCTGGAATTCTCAAGTTCGGTGAAGACCTGATGAGCTGGCTCCGAACGATAAAAGATTATGTTGTAACGAACTTCCACCTGGAAATAGGGGATCTCGATTACGTACCCTTTGATACTTTTGGCGGGCGTGGCAGAATGTACCAGCTTTTCGGGGACAAAATGAATACTGTGATTATTGAATTGAATGAGGCACTGGTGACTTAAAAATTAAATGAGACGAACTGGTGGATGATAGTTCGGAGATAAGCTGGGAGAAAGGTTCGGAGAAAAGTTCGGAGAAAACTGTGGGGAAAAATTGGGTTAAAAACTATCATTTTGGGAAAATTCATAGACGTTCTTTTGCTTACTGTTTTCAGTTACTGGTGGACATGATCTCAAGTGCGTAAAGAATGTATATTATTAATGAGTTGTTATTATTAGTGGGAAGGTTTATGATGGGATAGCTGATAGGGCAACCAGGAAAGGAAACCTACACCTTCGGAACTTAAACCTGCTTCTGTTAAGGGGCAGTGGTTACGACGGTTATAGCATAGGAAACCAAAAGTCTCTGGTTTTGAGATTCTCAAAAGGTAACCTGTTGCTCTTAAAATAGGCTATCAGCATCATACTTTTTCATAAATCTATAATTAAAGGAGATCAAGAACATACCTGAACGGCTTATTTACACATTTGAATTTGAAGGTATGCTAGGAGCTCATCCCAAAACCCAGTTTTAATCTCAATTATCTAAATAATTCAAGATTGCTTTCTTAATCAGAAGCTTTGTTGGTTACTTAAATTAAGAGATCCAAAAAAGCAAATTTTGAGTTTTGGGATAGACTCTAGGTCAATATTCCTTATAGCGGCAACTTTCGAAGAATTTCTGGCAAAGGGCTGACAGTCACATCCCTTTTCCAAACGATTAAAGATCGTGACAATACGCTTAAGTCCGGGATGGAGAATGAGCAGGTGGAAAGCATGGAACGCTTCTCCATGCTTTTGGAAGAAATAACTACAGATAACAAGTGAATAATATATTAGGAGTGAGGTGTATGGGAATAGCTGAAGAAACGCAAGTTCCAAGGAACAGGACTTTTGTGGCGGCAACTGAAATAAAAGGATCTAAGATCCTCACCGTTAAAGATGAAGAACTCGGAACGATTAAAGAAGTCATGATTGACTCTGAATGGGGAAGAATCGCATACGTAGTGTTCGCTTGTGATTGTTTTCTTGGTATGAAGTGTAAATTCTTTGCCATTCCCTGGGGGGCGCTTCATACAAGTCGAGGGGATTATATCCTTAAAGTTGATAAGGACGCATTCAAAACGGCAGAAGGCCTAGATGAAAATGTGTGGACTTTAAACCATAACGATTTGGTTAAAGTGTATGAACAGTATAATCTTCATCCTTACTGGGAAATTTAAAAGCTCATTTTCCGGCTATGATGTGAAAATTGTTGTTTCCGATCCGATTTTCTTTCCGAAGAATACAGGAAAGATTTGAGGTTCTCGGAAACCTTACTGTTTTTGAGAATGTGCCCATTTCCATTGAATAATTTATTTCAGTTGAATACCTCCGTTGCTTGCAGAGAGGTGAGTTCGCACAACTTTGATTATCTATTATTCAACAAACTCTATTAAAAAAGTGAACTTCATTTCTAAATAGAGATTAAAACTATTCAGGATGATGTCCCAGAAGTCGCATAAACGGTAATCTGAAGGCTTTTTAGCCATATATGGGAACCATAGGACGTTGTTTAAGAATGTAAAAATTAATACAGCATTTTATGCACACGCTGATCAACAGAATGTATGACTGATGATTTACAGGCAGACCTATAAAAAAAACGAACCGTGTATATTACTATCAGTAATACCACCGTCAGTATTTTATACTTGAACTTACATATTATATATTGTTCACAAGGAACTAAGCTGTAAAATGAAGAAAATTCAGGACAGAGTAATAATCTGATCCTGTAATAAACTTCATTGACGCGTAAGCTGTAAAATGGAGCAAATTCAAGACGGCTTGAAAACCGATCTCGAAACCTACTTCATTGACGCATAAGCTATAAAATGAGGTAAATTCAGGACAGGCTGAAAGCAGGCTAAAAGCTGATTCCGTAATAAACTTCATTGACGCGTAGCTATAAGGTGGAGCAAATTCAGGACGGCTTGAAAACCGATCCCGTAATATACTTCATTTATGGCGTAAACTGCGAGATGAAGCAAATTCAGGACAGACTGAAAGCTGATCCCGTAATATACTTCATTGACGCGTAAGCTTAAAATGAAGCAAATTCAGGACAGAGTTCTGATCCTGCAATAAATTTCATTGTTGCAGACCAAACCTTGTGGACCTTTTATTCACTCTTTTAATCAACGCTAAAGTATACAGATATCTTTTTCTCGTCTTTTACTGCTTCTCTTATCTTTTCGTTCCGGGATATTTTCCTCAATACCCAGAATTTAATCGACTTTCCAGCTCGTCTACTCTGCTTTATTGTTCAGTCCCAACGTGACTGTGCACAAAATCACTTATTTTTTTTATAATAGCTTTCACCTGAGACAATCCAGCTGGCAGTGTCGTGAATTTGCTGTAAATCTTGAATCAAGTTTTTGTATACAATTGGAAATGTTGATCTTCTGATATGGAATTTATGACTCAATCAATTTTTGAAATTACAATTTTTATCGGTACACTGCCGGTACTGCAGAGTTTGTGATTGAAAAGTTAAAACTGAATAAGTTGATATCGGGAGTTCGAATATGTCTCAAGCTTATCAAGGTCTGTGTTTCCATCCCTCCCCGACTCAGATGGATGAGCCCATATCTATTATTCGGCTGTGTACCCTCCATCTATGCAATGAACACTGCCCGTTATGAATGCAGCTCTCTCACTAAGTAAATAGGCGACCAAGTCAGCTACTTCTTCTCTTGTAGCAAGACGTTTCATGGGGTGTGCAGCTGCCATGTAATCCATAGCTTCCTTTCCAGAATCTATGATTCTGGGAGTTGCAACATAACCCGGGGCAACTGCACATACTCGAATATTGGATTCTGCTAATTCCAAAGCTGCTGAACGGGTTAACCCGATTACGCCATGTTTTGCTGTTGTATAAGCTGCCATGCCAGCCAAGCCGACAAGTCCATTGGCAGATGACATGTTCACAATAGCGCCAGAGCCATTCTTAAGCATTGCTGGTATTTCGTATTTCATGCAATAGAAAACACCAGTTAGATCGGTTTCTATAACATCTCGCCATATTTCGATATCAAGATCTTGAAGTGGAGTGTTTGCTGGTCCTGTAATTCCGGCATTGTTGACAGCAATATCAATCTTTCCGAATCTTTCGATTATGGAGCTCACTGCTATTTGAACACTGTGTGGATCTCGAACGTCAACTTCTATGGGAAAAGTGCGTTTTCCTGACGAATCAATTCTATTACATATGTCATCAAGTGGTGCGATATGACGACTAACAAGCGCAACAGAAGCTCCCCCTGCATAAAGTCTCTCAGCAATAGACTCGCCATTGCCTGTTCCTGCTCCGGTTACAATAGCAACTTTTCCTTCGAATTCGTTTTCTATTATTTTAAATGCTTGGCTCATGTGATAGTCCTCACTCAGGCTTGCATTTGAAGTAATAAGACTCTAACTCAAGTGGAGTGAAAGTGACAAAACCTTATAGTTATTGTACTGTGGCAGTGTCGCGAATTTGCTGTAAATCCTATGTAAAGTTTTTATAGTATCTTCTTCAAATTGAATGGAAAGCTCTGACTTTCAACTCAACGAGCTTTTTTCTCTGATGAGTTGAGCCAGAGATGGCATCTCAAATTTGTTGCTGACTTATCACAGATTTACTGATATGCACTTACCCACAGTTTCTTTGCTGTCTGAACAATCTTCATAAATATATCATATTGCTATATACTTCCCTGCAATCGGCATCTGTCAGCTCGTTCAAATTATTCTCTTTGCCCTAAGAGCAAGTCTATGGTCCCATTTGCTTTTATTCCAAACCTGGAACTTAATTGTTCGGCTATTTCATTGATGATACATTTATAATTCTCTCCCGATTTTTCTTTCTCCATACAGGCACAGAGAACACTAATTTCTCCTTCATGAAGCCAGGGATAACGTTTCGAAATTCTTGATATACACTGTTCGTCAACATTATGTATAACTAAAAAATCTTTGCAGGAATTTAATAAATTGAAGGTTTCGGGATTTTTCTCAAGCTCGTCATATACCTTTTCCGTAATTGCCAGATCATATCCATGTTTTTTGGAAATTCCAAAAGCTCTTGGGAAGTAAGCTTCCCGAAGTAAATAGATGATCGAGGAAGCATCAAAGATTATCATGCCTTTACGCCTCCTGTAAATCAAGAAGAGTTTCGATATTTATACCGGCAAGGAAAGCCGCCTTTTCCAGACTTACGACCCCTTTTTTGTAGATTGAAATCGAGTCTTTAACCCTTGTTCTCATAATTGCCCGATATTTGATTGATTCAATGGTAAAGTCCGGATGTGAAGCATAGATAAACAAAAGAATTTCGTCATCGGTGAGATTACTGATAAATTTCTTGAAGTCAGCAATTGCTTCTTTTTCTTCTGAAGAGAAGAGGTTTTGCTTCAGGTCAAGTGCCTTTATCCCTGAAGGGGTGATTTTATAAGTATAACCCTCTTCTTTTTCAACAAGGTTCATTGATATCAGATTATCCATGCTGACCTCGGAAATCTCGCTGTACGGCCCGAGGTAATGGGGAACGAATTCTGTCCACTCGTTCACTTTATCAACGTAATTCGATATCAGAAACATTTCTTTTTGAAAAGCAACCTTTCCTTTTACCGGCTCTTCTTCGTTCATTTTCAATAATTCAAGTATCGTAATGCTTAAAGGAGAAAGGTCCTCTTCAATATTGTCCGATGAAATTCTCAATCTACTCCCCCTTAGCCTTTAATTCGATGCTCGTTGCTATCTGGAATAGTATTCTCTTTTTCAAAGAATATGTGATTATATGTGACTACGTTGTATTATATTTCTCATTAGCATTCCTTAGAGATTTGAAGCAAAACCTACAGCTAAAGAGCCCTGGACAAAAGAAGTGTGTATCTGCGACCACCACACCAATGTGAATCACACCTTGAAGACCCAAAATTTAATCGCCTTTCCAGCTTGTCTACTTTGCTTCATTGTTCAGTCCCACCGCAACTGTGCACAAAATCACTTATTTTTTCTATCACAGTTTCACTTGAGAGAATCCAGGGTTTCTCTATGACATGTATCGTGAGATTTGACGCGCCATCCCAGCTAAAATCAGCCGTAATTCCCAGTCCTTTCATCCGCCCGCAGTTTCCTGGAGGCACAGGAGTGCAGGCATCTGAAAGTTTCTTTTTTATGCAATCAAATACACTCTGATTAACGTTGTGAAACGTTACCGGATCACATCCACCCATAATTTTCCTCCTTATACTGTTAAAATTTTCATTTTTGGCTGTACATTCGACAGGGTAAACAGTAGGCCGTATGAACAAACTTTGAATCACAGCTAAAAAATAAAGGCCTGTCTTTGAAAAAAGTCCAAAAAACCAACAGTTATACCCCATAAAAGTACAAAAATTTTCGTATGATCACTCTGTTGGCTTGAAACGGGGTTTAATTTCCTAGATATACGGGCATCATAAGAGCTCCGGACAAAAGAAGTATGGATCTATGATTACCGCACAAACGTGCATCATACATTGAAAAAGAATCCTATGAAATTTTCAGATCTTGAAGACTTTACTAAATGCTACAACCCTGAAAATCGCTTCAGTCGCAAAGAGACATGGAGTGAAGAAGCTCCCTAAGACAGGTTCCGAAAATTCGGCTATGATGAAATTATATCAAGGGACAAAACGAACCTGTACAGGGACAAAACAAACTTGGACATCTTCTGGCTCAAGGACAAAAGCCTCGCTGACCTGGACAACCTGCCGGATCCTGATATTCTTGAAAACGAGATAATTGAGAATATGGAAGCTTCCCTGGCAAGTTTCAAAGAAATTATGGCTACGAGCAACGGAGAAAGTGGAGAGAATTAAAAAATAAATCCCATATAGGTCTGAAGATTAAAGAATGTGCTGATATCCTTTTTATCATCGCCGAATCCAAAAATTCAGATGTTATTCAATAAAATGTTGTGGTGGATATCCACCACTTATTACTATTAATCACTTATATTACTTGAGATTTTTTCGGGTTAGGCTGCAAGGTCGTATAAATATATATCATTGCTAGCCATACTATCAACATAGTTCTTGTCCATTCCCCATACAACAGTGTTATTGTATACTTCTGGTGTCGTATAAACTTCTTCAGGATATTCATATATTAGGGTGCTTTGTCCTGTAGATATGTTATATACATATACTCCAGTTTTTCCTTCATAATCATCAACACATTTATTGTATACAATTTTGTCATCTTGTATGGCAATATGTGTCCCTGTACTGGCGCCGTATTCATTTCCCTCTGGATCGGTGCCAAGTGGTTGTGTAACGTCTATGGTTTTCTTTGTTGATGTATTATACATCTCAATATATCCCTGATGATTATATACGTCAGACCAGATGACGTTAGTACCCCATATACGCGGTATGTTTGGATCTCCATATGAAGTAACAGTTATTTTTTCCTGCATATCGATGTCATACATTCTGATAGTTATATCCGCTTCCGGATCTTCCGAATATGAGTAATACACCACTTTTGTGTCATATATGTCGGGATTACTACCGTTTCCTATTTTAGTCTGTGTGGATGTAGATATGTCCCAGAGATACACATTATCATCTGCACTCCAGACGATTCTGTTGCCGTAAATAGCAGGTTTGCTAAATTGGTCTACATTCTGCGTGATGTAACTTTTTGTGGCTGTTGGTATATCGTATACGGCAAGCCTTGGTGTTCCACCGCTTTCATCACGCCACACTAACTTGTTATCGTAAATATCCGGACTGGAAGCCCCAGCAGAGCTAAAAGTAGTGTCTGTTCCGTTGGTCAGGTCGTATAGATGAATAACAACCCCATTTGTCCATACTACCTCGTTACCATAAACAGCAGGATCGTATCCGGTGCCAATTTTCGTAACCTGAGCCGTTGAAGCTGCAACTGCAATTAAAATCAACAAAACAAACACTAGGAATGCTGAAGCTAAAGCTATTGACCATATCTTTCCCTTATTTTTCATTTATTTCCCCCGGGTAGCTTTATTTTTTGAAGTTAATGTACAGTTTATATGATTCTGTACAGTTCATATGATTCGGATATTTTTCAGGTTCTGTAATAATATCTGAATCATCTATTACTAACGTCGCATTGATCCAAACCTGGACTATTTGCCCAGCCAATTATGTGATAAATTAGTAAAGAGACTAAGTAATTATATAATTTTGCGAATAAAATATTTTTCCAACCTTTGTTACATCTCAATTTTTGTTATGAATTAAAATTACAGACTTCAATCCAATATCAAAAATTGTTTTAAGACCTGAGGTATATGGAAAAATCAAAAAACAGCAATATCTCAGGGACATAATTGTCAAGATACACATATCGGGGAAATTGACGGAGAGCTTATGGTATCCAATTCCGGCTCTACCAGCTTATCCAGGCTACTGTCACGATTCCATTCTTACAAATCTACCCTTTGGGAAGAAGAGCAGCATGACCTCCACCAACGAAGAAGGGAGCAGGAAAAATAAGACTTCACTTACAATCGCCAGAGCTTCTGGACAACCACAAGCAACAAGCAGCTCAACTTTTTCAGCATATTCATACCCTCCTCTGGACTGGAAAGCAGGCAGCAGTGGCACTGTCGGGCAACGTTCTTTTTGAAGGAGGAGCAGGAGAGACCATCCGCAAAAAACTTCTTGAAATCACCGACCTGCATACGATCCTGCGCCTGCCGACAGGTATCTTCTATGCAAACAGCGTGAAAACAAACCTGCTTTTCTTTGAAGCAAAATCCGTAGCTAAAGAGCCCTGGACAAAAGAGGTGTGGATCTACGACTACCACACCAATGTGAATCACACCTTGAAGAAGAACCCTATGAAATATTCCAATCTGGAAAACTTCATCAATTGCTACAGTCTGGAAAATTCCTAACCAAGCAATTATTTTTAATCCAGTTTAAATAGTACAGAGCCCTTCTTTTTTATCCATTTTTATCTTCAAACAATATACAGCGCATGGAAACCGATGCTAGAACTATTTCTTCACAAAAGAAGCTGACACTTTCGTTTCTATCTGTTGCGCCAAGAGCGTAGATTAAAGGAATATAATGTTCGGCGGAATTGACGGACAATAATGCATCTTCCCCGAGTAATTCGTAGTTGACAAGCTTCAGGTCGTCTCTGGCTGTAACGTACTTTTTTACTTTTTCATCAAAACTGCTTGCCCACTTATATGGAGTTCCGGACATTCTTGCCAGCATGAGATTATGCACGACATTTCCGGTACAGAAGATAAGAATTCCCTCTTCTCTTAATTTATAGAGTTTCCTTGCCAGGTCGTAGTGCTGCTGCATGCTGAGTTTTCGATTTATGCTCAGTTCGACTACCGGGATATCAGCATTGGGGTACATCTTCGAAAGTACGCACCAGACACCGTGGTCAATGCCCCACCTGCTGTCAAAATCAACCTCCTGAGCTAGGTCTTTTACTTTGGTAATTAGCTCTTTTGAGCCGGAACAATCGTATTTTTGATCATATAATTCCTTTGGGAACCCGTAAAAATCGTGGATTGTCTTCGGCTTCTCGTTTGAAGTAACACTGCTGTCTTCTCTCTCATAGTGTGCGGATATTGCCAGGATTGCTTTCGGCCTGGAAATTTTTTCGGAAATCTCTCTCCAGCTTTCTGTAAACTCATTTTCTTCGATAGCATTCATGGGAGAACCATGACCCACAAACAGGACAGGCATCACTTTTTCCATGCTTTTGACCCCGGTTTAATTATTTTTTGCTTATTATAGTATACGCATTTGTGGTATAAAATAAAGTACATCTGATTCGGATATTTTTTGCTTTCAGGGTTAGATACCATCAATGGCCGGGAACGTTAATACCATTTTTTTTATTTCAAAAATCTTCGTTCCTCTTCCCGTCCCTTACAAATAGTCCTTATCTGAAGGACTTCCTCAAAATCTGGAGCCAAATAAAAACATTTAAAATTACCTGAGGTTCAGATATATAGATTGTTGAGGGAATGGTGAATGGTAAATAGGGAAGATCGGTACTTAGATCGGCACTTAATACTTTTAGCTTCAACAGCTCTGCTTTTTGTTTTGTTTATCTGCACTTTACCTGTGGTGCTGGCGTTTTCTCTGAACAGTAACCGGCTTACCATAAATGAGACTCAGATCACCGCAAATAGTTCGGATGAAGCCTGCCCTTCAATCTACGGGGACAGGGTGGTATGGCAGGACCTGCGCGATGGGAAGAACTGGGACATCTACATGTACAATCTTTCTACTCACGAGGAAACCCGGATTATGAATGATAGCTTCGACCACAGGGGGCCTGTTGTCTACGGAGATCGGATTGTTTGGGAGGACACTTCCAATGGCTATCAAAATGCGGATATTCATCTGTACAATCTGACCACCTCCACCGAAACTCAGATTACAACAAACATGTCGGGTCAGTATGCCCCTGATATTTACGGGGATCGGATCGTCTGGGAGGATACCCGTAACGGAGGAAGCTGGGACAAAGATGGTAACAGGACCGGAAACTGGGATATCTACCTTTACGACCTTTCTGCCTCAACCGAATACCGGATCACCGCCAATGAGTCGGTGCAGGAGTACCCTGCTATCTACAGGGACAGGATCGTCTGGCAGGATTTCCGCAATGGAAATCTGGATATTTACATGTACGACCTCTCAACTTCCAGGGAAACTCAAATTACCACTGACCCTGCAGCCCAGTACTCTCCTGCCATCCACGGGGACAGAATAATCTGGACCGATGCTCGTAATGGAAAATCGGACATCTACATGTACGATATTTCTACTTCTGCCGAATCCCAAATAACCACTAGCGGGTCAATCGAATCCGGGTCTGCTATCTACGGAAACTGGATAGTGTGGATGGATTATCGCAAAGGGTGGGAAAACCTGGATGTCTACCTTTATGACCTCTCCACCTCCACTGAAACTCAGATCACGACCAACGAATCAAACCAGTGGGGAGATCTTGATATCTGGAGAAATAGGATCGTCTGGCGGGATCAACGCAATGGGAACAATGACATCTATATGTGCACGGTCTCAGGAGAGAATAAAGAATCAGAAGTTGAACTCGAAATGAGGTCAGATGTTGAACCGGAACCGGGATCAGATGTTGAACCGGAACCGGGATCAGATGTTGAACCGGAACCGGGATCAGATGTTGAACCAGAACCGGAAGAGGAAGAAAGCACAAGCAAAAACACCCCAGGGTTTGAAACTGTTTATGGTGTTGTCAGTTTGCTTGGTGTGTTCTTGCAGTGGAGAAGATAAAACATGGTGAATTGCAGTCAGGTATCGGAGAGTTATTGATCCTATTCAGGGATTTTCTCCACTACTATACTTATTTTTAAGAAATCTCACAGCCAACCTTACTTCCTTCAGTATACCATGATTTTTTTTGCTTCTTATCTTGAGATTTTTAGGTATATTGAGTCAGATCTTACTTTTGCCTCTTGATAACTTCTCAAACTAAAGATTTCTATAGAACTTGTGTCTAAAAGGAAAGTTTTAAACATTACTAAAAAGTATATGATGTAATTATATTTGAAATTAATAGTGAACTAGTACCGTGAAAACCCAAATGTTGAACATACATTTTAGTGACTACCATCAGCTGATATTGTTTTGATCTAAATTGATGATCCATAATTAAGTTTTCATGGTACTAGGGAATACAAATGAAAAATAATGAAAAGCCTTTTTTTATAGTTTTAGCTTCATTTCTAGTTTCATTTTTTTTACTTCCTTTTCATTGGTTGCAATGGCATCTCCCGTACAAAGTACCCAACTTGCTGTAAATGAAACTCAAATAACTACCGGTAGGTCATCTCTATATTCCTCTGATATCTATGGTGATAGAGTAGTGTGGATAGATGAACGCAATGGAAGTTGTGACTTTTATATGTACAATCTCTCTACTTCCAAGGAAATTAAAATAACTACAAACGGATCAAGTAAGGCAAATTCTGCTATCTATGGTAACAGGGTTGTATGGATAGACTATCGAACTGGAAACTCTGATATCTACATGTATGATATTTCTACCTGTAAGGAAACTCAAATCACTAACAATGTATCAGAAAAAGCAAACCCAACTATCCCAACTATCTATGGTAACAGGATTGTATGGCAAGAATTTGGAACCTATGGAAATTCCAATATTTATATGTATGATTTATTCAATAATACGGAAACTCAGATTACTAAATATTATTCAAACGCATGGGAGCCGTCCATCTTTGAGGATCGAATAGTATGGAGGGAGTATCGTAGCGGGAAACACGAAATTTATCTGTACAATATTTCTACTTCGAATGAAACTATAATAACTTCCAATGCGTCAGAAAAGGCAAATCCTACTATTTATGGTGATCGGATTGTATGGGAGGATATGCGTAATGGATTTGAAAACTGGGATATTTACATGTACAATCTCTCTACTTTTACGGAAACTCAGATGACAACCGATGAATCAAATCAGTATTCTCCTATTATCTATGATGACATCATTGTTTGGGAAGATTGGCGCAATGGGTGCAGAGATATCTATCGCTACAATCTTTCCGCTTTCACGGTAGCTCAGGTTACAACTGACGGATCGGATCATTACAACCCTGCTATCTATGGGGACTGGCTAGCCTGGTCAGACAATCGCAATGGGGTTTCAAAATTTGATATCTATGCATGTAATCTTATAGACGCTGAGGTCATAAAAACTATAAATAGTCAGGTAACTCTTGTGGAAACTCAAATAACCACAAATCCATCATCACAGGAAGTGCCGGCTATTTATGGGGATATAATCGTGTGGCAGGATTGGCGCAATGGTTACTCAAACTCCGATATTTACATGTACAATGTTTCTAGCGACAAGGAAACACAGATCACAACTAATGAATCAAAACAATGTAAGCCTGTTATCTATAAGGATATAATCGTTTGGGAAGATTGGCGCAATGGTTACTCAAATCCTGATATTTACATGTACAATCTTTCTACCCATACAGAAACGCAGATCACAAACAATGATTCGTATCAATCGGACCCCGCTATCTATGGTGATATTATTGTATGGATGGATTATCGTAATTTTAACCCTAGAGGCCTAGTCTCTGAAATTTATGTATACAATCTTTCCACTTGCAAGGAAACTCAGATTACAAGCGATGAATTGGAACAGAGTTTTCCTGTTATCTATGGTGACATTATAACATGGCAAGAATTTGGAGCCTATGGCGACTCCAATGTTTACATGTACGATCTTTCAACTTACAGGAAGACCAAAATCACAACTGATGGCTTGAATCATTTCTCCCCTGCTATTTGGGAGGATAGGGTAGTGTGGCAAGGGTCTCGAAATAATTATTGGCGCATATTAATGTACAATATTTCTACTTCCAAAAAAACTCTTATTACTACCAATAAATCAACACAGGAGTTTCCTTCTATCTATGGTAATACAATCGTATGGACAGATGATCGAAATGGAAATGGATTGCCTGGTAACTCCGATATTTATATTTATAATCTTTCCATTGATATGGAAACTCAGGTAACTACCGATAAGTCGGATCAGAAAAATCCTGCGATTTATGGTAACAAGATCGTGTGGGAGGATTGGCGCAATGGAAATCCTGATATCTACTTATGCATCGTATCAGTGGAGAAAGCAGAACTAAAACCACCAGTTGCAGATTTCAATATCAATGTAACCAGTGGTTATTCCCCTCTTTCTGTCCAGTTTACAGACTTATCAAAAAATGCCGTGTCAAGGGTATGGGACTTCAATAATGACGGAGTAACTGATTCTATTGATGCTAATGTTGTTTATGTGTATACTGCTCCAGGAACTTATACGGTGAATCTAACAGTTAGCAACGAAAAAAGTGCTGTCTCAAAAACGCGCACGATAGACGTTCTGAAAAAGAGCAGCAGTGGTGGAAGCAGCGGTGGCGGGGGTGGTTCCCCTGAACCTGCAAAAAACGTTGAAACTAAAGAACTCTCACAGGCTTACATAACCAATGGCAAGGCCATAAAGTTTGACTTCGCAAAAAATGCAACCTGTGTTATGTATGTAAGTTTCGATTCAAAAAAGACTGCCGGAAAGACTACAACGATTGTTGAGCAGTTGAAAAATAAGTCTGCGCTTGTTTCCGAACTGCCTGAAGGTGAGGTCTACAGGTCCTTTAATGTCTGGGTTGGAAACAACGGGTTTGCAACTGAAAAGAACATAGAAAATTCTGTCATCGGTTTCAGGGTTGAAAAAGCCTGGATACAGGATGAAAAGATAGATCAGATTTCCATTTTACTCAACAGGTACAATGATAAAAAATGGGAACAGCTGCCAGCCAACCTCTCAGGAGAAGATGATACTTATCTGTATTTCACAAGTGAAGTCCCGGGCTTTTCTTCCTTTGCAATAACAGGAATGGCAAAAGGGCTATCCGAAGAAAATGAAACAGAGTCGGGGTCGAAACAGGAAACTCGACTCGCAGATGAAGGTTTGAAATGTCTGGAATCAGAAACCGGGCAGACCTCTGAGGAGGGAGAGGGTGCCCAAGCTCCAGGATTTGGGATAGCCAGCGGAGTTTTCTGTCTATTCTGTATGTTTTTACATAAAGTTGGCAGAAGATAATTAAATAGAGTGAATTACAGTCAGGTATCGGAGAGTTATTGATCTAATTCGGTAACTACTTCCACTACTATCTTATTTTTTAGAAAAGAACGGTGAATGATAACTTTTTTATGAAATAATGGTGAATGATAATCTTTTTTGAGCGGTACGCCAGAGAATTCCATTTTATTCATAAAACTTTGCCTTCTATCCATACTTTCAAACCTGAACAAAGGCAGTTCCTGTTTTTCAGTATAAATCGAAAACATATACCACTTATTGCAATAACTTCAAACTCAGTAATTTCCTTACGAACTTAATATGTTCTCTATTATATGAAAATTTATATATAATTACGATGTCAATCGCAAGCAGGTATGATTTCCCTGGGAAACAGATGACCGGACATGTCCTATTTGAAGCGAAAAACGAAATGAATTTTCTCCGGTCGGGGAAGGTATGAAATGAGGAAAAACCTGCGAAATTCCGGTATAGATAAAAAGTTAGTGGACGACGTTCTGAACCAGAATGAACAGCGTTTCAGGCTGAAGTTGGAGAAAGGTCTCTCGCCTGCTCGGGCGGTAGAGAACTTGGAGCTGGCCGAGATTATTGATGTACAGGCTATCCAGCCTCTGCTGGATAATTTCTATAAACTTACTCATATTCCCATAGGCTTAAACGACCTCAAAGGCAATGTTCTGGCAGGTGCTGGATGGCAGGATATCTGTACCAAATTCCACAGGGTTCATCCCGTAACCTGCAGGCACTGTGTAGAAAGCGATATAAATCTATCCTCAGGTGTTGCCCCTGGCGAGTTTAAGTTCTACAGGTGCAAGAATAATATGTGGGATGCAGTGACTCCCATCATGGTGGGGGACCATCATGTCGGCTATGTCTTCGCAGGGCAGTTTTTTTTTGATGACGAGCCTCTGAACTATGAGTTTTTCCGGGCCCAGGCCAGGAAATACGGCTTCAACGAGGAAGAATACATAGCAGCGCTTGAAAAAGTTCCAAGGTTAAGCAGGGAAGCTGTGGACACGGGTATGGCCTTTTTCATGACATTTGCCAACATGCTCTCACAACTAAGTTACAGTAATATCAAGCTGGCTCAGTTGCTGGAGGAACGCGACGTCCTGGTAAATGTGCTGCAGAAGACCAGGGAGGATTTCGACCGCGCCCAGGCAGTGGGAAATATCGGGAGCTGGCGCCTGGATTTATGTAATAATGTATTGACATGGTCCGATGAAAATCACCGTATTTTTGGCATCCCAAAAGGTACCCATCTGACCTATGAAACTTTTCTCTCAACGATTCATCCGGATGATAGGGAATATGTCGATGGGGAATGGAAGGAGGGGATGGAGGGCAAACCATACGACATCGAGCACCGCATTATCGCGGATGATAAGGTAAAGTGGGTACGTGAAAAAGCTTATCTTGAATTTGACAGGGACGGATCGCTGATTGCCGGCTTTGGTATAACACAGGACATCACCGAGCGCAAAAGAGCAGAAGAAGCTCTCAGATTATCAAATATTTATAATCGCAGTTTGATTGAAGCCAGTCTGGACCCTCTTGTAACCATCGGGTCAGACGGAAAAATAACCGATGTCAATAATTCCACCGAAATAGCTACCGGCTATTCTCGCGATGAACTTATAGGTACAGATTTCTCAGACTATTTTACTGAGCCTGAAAAAGCCAAAGAGGGTTATCAGCGTGTTTTCCAGGAAGGATTGGTACGGGATTATCCTCTTGAGATTCAGCATAAAGATGGACATACAACTCCTGTTCTGTATAATGCTTCGGTTTATAAGGATGAATCCGGCAAGGTTATCGGGGTCTTTGCTTCTGCGCGTGATATCACAGAACTTAAAAAGGCAGAGAAAGCTCTGAAAAAAGCACATGATAATTTAGAAAAATTGGTTGAAGAGCGCACAGGACAGCTTGAGAAAGCTTACAACTCATTGAAGGAAAGCGAAAAAAGCCTTTCCGAAGCTCAAAGAATGGCTCATATTGGAAATTGGGACTGGGATACTTTTACTAACAGGTCTTACTGGTCTGATGAATTGTATCGAATTTTTGGGTTTACACCCCGAAAATTCGGCTTACCTTACAGTGAAGCTTTGAATTACATACACCCTGACGATCGGGACCATATGAATAATGCCGTTAAAAGAGCTTTTAATGGAGAACCCTATGAAATTGACTACAGGATAATTTCAGCTGACGGGACAGAACGTGTGGTTCATGCACAGGGTGAAGTCATTTTTAACGAAGAAAATAACCCTATTAAAATGAGAGGGACAGTTCAGGATATTACCGAGCGCAAAAAGGCTGAAGAAGCTCTTGAAAAAATCCAGGAAACCCACATAAAAGAAATCCACCACAGGATCAAGAATAACCTGCAGGTAATCTCATCTCTCCTAAGCCTCGAAGCTGAGAAATTCAGTGATGAAAAAATGCTTGAATCTTTCCGGGAAAGCCAAAATCGTGTAGCTTCAATGGCCCTGATTCATGAAGAACTCTATAAAGGAAACGAGCTGGATACACTTGATTTTGCAGCTTATCTTCAGAAGCTGACTGCAGATCTTTTCGACTCATATAATCTTGGAGATAGTGGTATCAGCCTGAAGCTGGACCTTGAGAAGATTCATCTTGATATGGATATCGCAATACCTCTTGGCATTATTGTAAACGAGCTCGTCTCAAATTCCCTGAAGCATGCTTTCTCCGCTGGAAAAGCAGGCGAGATCCATATCAGTTTCTGCAAAAAAGAAAGTTTTGCCGCAAACGATGATATTCCCGGTCCGTGTCCTTTCTGTACAGGTAAAAATAACTTGCATTACATACTCACCGTAGCGGATAACGGAAAAGGCATTCCCGAAGAAATAAAGTTCCCAAATACGGATTCTCTCGGACTCCAGCTTGTAAACCTGCTTGTTGAGCAGATAGATGGTTATATAGAACTCAAAAGTGATTCCGGAACAAAATTCACTATCTGGTTCTGAATCCCCTCTTTTCATTCTTTATTTGAGTTCATCGAAGTGTAACTCTAAACGGGTACAAAAAGGTACAAAAAAGTACAGAAAGAAACAAAAGATTATTATCAAAAAGTACTGAAATGGTTTATCAATAAAATTGCCACTCTGTCTACTGCTTTTCTATTTGTGCCAGGATTGCGAATCTTGAGTGGCCTTTCCAATATATATTATAATCGATGTATTATAAGTAGGATATTATAATATACGTCCCAATCAGAGTAACTTAGCTTATCACTGACTTCAGTTGACCCAGTGCAGAACATTTTGTATTACAGACCACCTTGGTTCGTACCCTTTCTGGCTTTTTCCCAGTATCCAGTAGTCATATTTACTATCAAGTTCCCCGTAATCTCTTTCTATCTTAATCCAATAGTTTAAAAGCGGGAGGAACGTTTCACTGTTATTCTTTGCTACGGGATAAGCATACAGGACCTCATAAGAACCATGCGGCTCAAATATTGCCACATCATAGAAGGGGTGGACGAGGGTCATGGTATATCCCTCCTCTGCGGTTGTAAAGAGGACGTCTGCCTGATCTCCATCAAAAAAATCCCAGATGGAATCTATCTTTACAATCTTTGCCCCTGGAAATAGTTCTGACGCTACGCCTGCAAATGCCGTGTTATTGAGAACTGCAATCCTCAGGTCATCTATTTTCCGGACTTCCTCAAGCTTCAGGAATTCTTTTTTTCTCTCGTCCCTTACAACAAAAGCCATGTGAACCGTCATGTATGATTCGGTGAATTTTATTTCGTCCAGTCTCTCAGGAGTTACGGTTACGGAGGACATGACAATATCACAGACACCACTATTGAGGTCGTCGGGAAGCGAGTCCCCTGTCACTGGAACAAACTCGATCTTGGAAACGTTGAGCAACTGAGCCAGATCATAGGCCATTTGCACGTCGTACCCGACAAGTGATCCATTTTTGTTAAAATAGACAAAGGGTATACAGTTGCTGTTGTACCCTACTCGCAGAGTCCCTCTGTTTTTGATGAGTTTTACAGTATCTCCCTCGGGCGGATAGTCTGGTGGGAGAGTAGATAGCGAGTCATTTACTGAGAAATAGACCCTGGTGCTAATCAGTTCATCGGGCCTTACTCCCTGTTCATCTTCGGGAAGCTCCATACTGGAGATTATATCCCCTCCGTGGTAGGTATTTTCAAGAAGCTGGGCAAAGGCAAAATTAAGTCCTGTAATAAGGACAGCCATGACCAGAATGATTAGCGATAAAGAAAATGCCGCTTTTTTCCGTTGTAGCCTGCAGCGGCCCGAGACCAAAGCGGCGCTGATTGTAGCAAATGAGAAGATCGACATGCACGCCATCGAGGCGGTAAAACTCTGGCGAAGTATGCTTGTGCTGATGTACAGGTTAAACGCATCAGCAGGAAGGCGCATCAAATTCAGGAGCCACCCCACGGCAATCTTGGCCGGGCCGAAGAAGCTGAGAATTCCCACTGCTGCAAGCTGCAGCTGTTCGAACAGACTCAGGGGATTTTTATAAAGCCAGGCTATAAAGAGGATGAAGAGAAAAGGAACAAAAGCTCCCATCAAAGGAAAAGTGTATCCCAGGGGGACCAGAACTCTGGTATAGGACTCTATTTCATTTCCATCCTTAAGTTCTCCATTACATGACGAATCTTCAAAGAGCTTTTTAACTCCGTCAATGATGAGCGTAAGAGTTATGAACTCCGTACCGCTCGAAAATGCAAGGATAACTGCCTTTGAAGATGTAGAGATGATATCCCGATAACTGAAGGTCGTGAAACAGGAGACCAGTAGGGGCAAGATCCCTAAGACCACCAGAGCAGCCAGGAAAGCTAAAGATACCAGAAATACCTGAAGTTCCAGTAATCCCTCAAACGTGATGGTGCCCATTATCTGGGCTGTTGTGACGAAAACTACTATGGGAAAAGTTCTGGCAATAATGCCAGTAACCCGGTCAAGAGCTGTCTGGAGGATTTGCAGTAAATTCATGAGCGGCCTGTTCTCTTCATTTCCCATAAGGGCCAGACCCAGGCATATGCAGAAGATTACAACAGCAGGCAGAAAACCCTCTGATAAGGAATGAAAAAGATTGTAAGGGATGAACATTTCTATGAGGTCCAGTTCTTCGGGAGTACTCAAATCCTGAGTGCTGAAAAAAGAAGCTGTTTTCAGAACCGGAAAGGCGAGCTGAAATGAAAAAAAGAGTGCTATCCCAAGGCCCCAGAACATTAACAAAACCTGCCCTGCCCTGAACATCAGGTCTCTGGAATTGGAATGGTTCAGGCTGCCTATGCCCAGTATAAGCGATATCATCACTGAAGGAAGAATGGTTACCTGCCAGATCTTGATGAAGGCCTGACTTAAAGGCATCAAAACCGATAAAAGGTCGCCAAAGAAAAGGCCGGAGAAGACGCCAAAGAAGAAACCCAGGAATATCCAGGCGGTCATGCTAAGTTTTGGCCATCTCATTTAGTTCATCTCCTTTACCTGATTGCAGTATTCATTTCTGAGCCGGGATGAGTATACATTCTGATAAAAGAGTATCTTCAAACAACTTCATTAATTTTTTTATGGAAACGGTGCTCCTCTAATATTGCGTAGTTTATATATTACACGTTTTATTCAATAATTGGGGTTGAAAGTTTTAAAGATCTTCGTAAATAAAAAGCAAAATAGTAACCTTATTCCACAAAAACCAAATGCAGAATCGTACCTGAATGTCATGTAAGTCTTAGAATCCGTTGAAACTCCCTGGGATGAAGAAATTCAGATCTAATACGGGAGAGATTCTTGCACGAACTTCTTATTACAATACAAGAGATTAATCAAAGTTCTCTTTAAGACTGCCTTCTCGGATACGCCCGAAAACTATCCCCAGCAGTAGAAACACAAAAATAGAGGCCCCGGCGTAGCCCAGGATCCCGATATTTCGGACATTCATGTTTGCAAGTGGCACCCCGATTAACCCTGCAAGACTCAGTAAACCACTGACAATCATAAGAACCCGAACAGTTTTCTCAAGTCTCCCCGCCTTGAATACAGGTGCTGCAAAGAGCATCGAGAAGGCAAAGAAAAAGTCCCATGCGAGTATGTCCATTGTATAAGCTACGGATGGCCATTTGAAGGAAAAGAATAGCGAAGCCCACGGGAATCCTGCAGACTCTATCTGCCGACTTACGGTAAGGATAACGAAGTGAACAGTACAGGTAATACTCGCCATAATGATCATAAATGCAAGCGCAGCAAGACTATACATTTTGGTCTCGGAAAAAGCATAAGCATGAACCGCAATCATGACAATGACCATCAATGGCGCTATCACAACGATAAGCAGCTCTAATATGGAGAAATAAGGATCACCGATTGGGTCCTGGGGAGACTTGAGTGAGAGAAATCCAAGAACCAGCGTAACCGCGTATGCTATCAAGAGAAAGAACACGGCAAAGGCTGCAGCTCTTCCCAGCATTCGATGTTGGCTGGTGAAACCTTCCTGTTCCATCGTTCAACCCCGTTCATCGCTGTTGTTACTTTCCAGGGCTATCAACCATTGTAAATTAAATAATATTATAATATCCTACACTATAATATCCTCACTCTATCAGAATGAAATTGGACTCCGGGATTAAAGCTTAATAAATATTTATAACTAGTATTCGCTTTTTTATATGAATTGCGTATTTGAAATGTTTATCAGTTTATTTTTATTCTATTAAAATCATATTCTCGCTACATAAAACCATAATTGGAATCATTTATATACAACTACTTTTGAATAAAAACAGTTTTAGGGACAGCAATGCCAGTCTATGAAAATACAAAGTTGATTCTTGAGGAGATTGGAAGCACAACACTGGTTTGCGTTACCAAGACGATTGAACCTGAACGGATAAACGAAGCCATTCGGGCCGGAGCTCCTATCATTGGAGAGAACCGGGTTCAGGAGTACGAGGATAAACGTGATGATATACTGCCCTGTGAGACACACCTTATAGGCCATCTACAGACAAATAAAGTCAAAAAAGCCGTACATCTATTTGATGTTATTCAGTCAATTGACTCCATGAAGATAATAAGGGATATTGACAGGAGAGCCAGGGATATTGGCAAAGTACAGAAAGTCTATCTTCAGGTTAACATCGGCAACGAGCCACAAAAATACGGATTCGGACCTGATGAGATAAAAAACGCAATAACAGAGATCCGCTCTTTAAGGAATGTCCGTGTGGAAGGTCTCATGTGCATCCCTCCTTTTGTACCCCCTGAACAAACCCGTCCCTATTTCAAGAAGATGAAGGCCCTTTTTGATGAAATGAAGCAGGAAAACCGGGACAACATCGATATCAGGACACTATCCATGGGCATGTCCGGTGACTACAGGATTGCCATCGAGGAAGGAGCCACGATGGTACGTGTGGGTTCTGCCATATTCGGGAAGAGGGAGTACTGAATTTGTTTCTTTTACATGACCATTCCACAGTACCAAAATGGAATATGGACTGGAATTTACTCAGCGTTTAATTTTTTTCACATTTTATTCGTAGAATTTTATGTGCGTTTTATTAAAGTGTAACGCACCGATTATTATGTCCTATTTGCAATGATCTCCTACGTTTTGCATACGTTGCGGAATATTCATCTAAATTCTTTCATATAAATATCTGGACGAAGTCCTCTTTTAATATATAGGTTGGATTTTGAGCCAAGCTGTATGCTCATATATCTACTTTCTCTCCAAATCATCTATACAATAATTGACTAATAAGTAACATCTAAGCTTCAAATTAGTTGAAAAATGAATTGTTAGATGGTTTGGTCATAAAATACTTAAAGAACCAATAAAAAGGAGGTTATGGAGTTCAGAAGTACTTTCCAGGTCACCTGAACCCCATAACAGACGCCTAAGAGGCATGGTATGTTAGCTTTGCGTATATTTAAGCTTGCCTGATTCTGCCTCTTGGGTAATATACACGCAGGAGAAAGAACATGAGAATTAGTAAAAGATTCCTTAACCTATAACTAATGAAATTTTAACTAGATAGATCTTAATAGAGGAATCAAAATGTCAAGAAAAAAAATTCAAATCACATTTGTGATCATCTGCCTCCTGTTAGTAAGCATTATTATTTTTACTTCTTTTGTTAAACACTACTCTCTTTTCGACAAAAAGGAAAGCGGTAATTCGTTTTTTATAATTAATTGGGGTAATAAAAGCCATGAAATTACTGTAGAAGTATTTAACTCAAAAAAAACTTCTATATTTAACGAATCGTACATCTCAGATCCTAAAAAAGATATAGAAAGCCAATTTCCATTTAGATTGGAATCGGGGACATACATTGAAGTTACATTAGACAACAATATTACAAAGACCCAAATTATTTCTGAAGATGCTAGTGATGTAGTATTATATATAGACATAGACAGATATCCTGATGATCTATTGGTCCTAGGCATTGCTATTCCATGAACTTAATTACCAAAATTGATATTCCCCAGGATGGTCTATATCGGATTTTCAATTCCGGGCTTACAATGAGGACCTGTAGCCATGACACAGAACACAACCAGATAATCAATGCGTTCTTATCATCCGAAAAAAAGGAAAACAAGGAAGAAACAGAGAGTAGGCCCGCTGAGATTAGAACTCAGGACCTCCGCCGTGTGAATGTGTCTTATGATTTTTTATGATTTTGAAACTGAGTTCGTCAACTTATATGTAATTAGTGCCATTTTTCATATGAGCAGTTCTGCTGCTTTAATCAGGTGGGAGAATTGATAATATGGATGAGAAAAAACCCATTCTCAGACTGTATTTTGCCAAAATTAAGGAAGAATATTATAACCTATCCGAAGAGGAAAAGCAAGCTTTCATGGGTAAGGATCGCAAGCAAATGGACGAGCTCGGGATGAAGCTCCTGATGACGATTGACTGCCGCTGGTCCAGCGAAGAGTGGGATTTTATTGGGATCGAGGAATGGCCGGATATAGAAGCTCTTGAGAAGCGCGCCAAATTCGAAAAAGAAGAACTGGAAGCATTCAGGTATGTTAAATCGAAGACTTATCTGGGTACCGGTACTCGTGGAATTGGTGAATACGGTAAAGAATGAAATCTGAGGCAAGGTGGATCTGAACCATTTAGGTATGTCGAAAAAGGACGCAAAAAGTGAAACGTAGTCCTAACTTCGGAAATAAGGCACAGAGATTAATGCGCTTTACGAGTTTTTGACAATACAAGTCCTGCAATAATTAAGATCAAAACACAGAAATAACTCATATAAGTAGACCCTACATCCGGCACATTACTGCCCGGAACCGTTACATTAACAGTTTCATACACAGCACCATAAGTTTGAGACTGCGCACTAATTTTGACAGTGTACGTTTTTCCGGAACAGTCAGTGACTATAAAAGAGTCAGTTATCACTCCTACAGGGTTACTTACGTTGTCATTGGTGCCTGAGATTCCAAGAGGTACAAATGTTTTTCCCTCACTCATAGTACCCAGTACAAAAATTAGGTCGCTGGATTGTGATGACGAATCATAATAGCTTGCATTAATATAAGCGGCTGTATTGTTTATCGGTTTATATGTACAATTTGTACTGATCACAGTCTGCATTGGAGGTATTGCAGCTGTGTCGCCTGAAGGTATTGTAATAATATGTTGGCCCAGATTCGGGGTCAATGTGCTGGTGTACTTTTGACCGTCCAGAGTAATTGTTACAATTTTATATGTTACATCCCGAATCAAATGGAAAGTTGCTCTTCCGTCATTATTTGTCCAGGCACAAAAATTCGGTTTTTCATTAGCCAGGTCGTTATTTGGTGCATAAATCCGAATTTCACATCCGGGAACACTCTTGTTTGAATCAGTACAAACATATAACTGTACATAGTGTGGTTCTGAATAATCAGGGGTTTTAACCATTTTCAAATTTATTTCTGTGTTTATACCTGTCATATTTACCGGTAATTCAGGACTGTTATGATAGCCTGTTGCTGAAGCAGTTAAACAATAAGTGCCTTCTTCATTGTTTACGGTGAACTGGTAAAGCCCGTCAACATCTGTAATTTGAGTACAATCCTCCTGATCATTTGATAATGTTATTACAGCACTCTGAACAGGTTGACCTGTAGCTGCATCTGTTAAGTATCCGTATACCCCGGAATAAACTGTAGCCGATTTTTTTCCATTTACGGTGAAGAAACTTACTGGACTGTTATATACCCATGAATTATGAACATCATCATGTGCACCGATTTTTATAGCATACGTCCCTGTGGAGCTTATCGGTACATTTGCAGATGTTTGTGAAGTGTTAAGACTGTATATTAAGTGAGAAGAATCGAATTGTGATGCACTGTTATATACATTGATAGAATAACTTGTTGCATTTAAATATGACCAGCTTATACTTACGTATCCGTTGACAGTTGAAATCGTACTGTCATCAGCTGGAAAAGTAACGGAAGGTATTACAGAACCATTGTAATCAGGCAAATTTCTGGTGCCATTATCTGCAACATACCCGTAATCTTCCGTACCCCTGGAGCATGAATAGGAGCTGGTTACAATATTGCCAGTTGATACAATATCCAGCCCGCCAATTCCATTATATGACGGACTGTTATAGAATATATTGTTTGAAACGGTACCGCTGCCTGAACTGGTTCCATCCGCAAGGTCTTGATAAATTGTATTTAGTCGAAGTGTCGAAAATATGTTATTATGAATATTAAGGCCTGTTACATCCCCTCCCATTACTTCTACACCAGCATTCCCGGAACCGGTATCAGTGTAGAAAGTATTTTTGTAAATTTGAACGTTTTTCGTATTATGAATTTTAATGCAAGAATTTATAAAAGTGCCCCAGCAATTATTATATATCGAAATTCCATCCCCGGCTGACCATGCATCAAAACTGTCATGCCCGGGTTTGCATACTGTATTATAAACCTGAACATTGTTCGTATTTCTACTACAGTAAATAAAGTCTCCCATACTGTATTGCATTTTTAAGTCATGAACAGCTACATTTGAACAGCCACGTAAATAAACTCCTTTTTCATACTCCCTATACCTGTTGCTTGCGGCATGCATTATGCTTAAAGACTCCCAACCGCCATCAATTAAGAAATTCGAGATTTCAATATCTGAAACACCTTCGCAATGAATAATATTTTGAGTTGCAAAATTAGAGCTCGGATTGTCGCAATAGATAACGGTTGCCCCAATCCCATTTCCATTAAGGGTTACCCCTGATTTCATGATTATGGGGGAACTTATGTGAAACGTGGTCGATGCAAGCTGTACAGTGTCACCCGAATTTGCTGATTCTATGGCAGCGTTAATAACCTTCTGGTCGTCTGAACCTGCAGGGCTAAAGGAAGTTCCCGGACCTACATTGATAACTGAACCTGAACAATTTGTTGAAAAAAAGCAGATAGATATAAGGAAAGAGATAAAAAGATTTTTAGATTTCATGCTTATTAATAACCTCTCTGATAGGCGAACCCAATTCTATTTTTTATATCTACTTCCTTTTTTATTATCAAAACTAAAGACAAATTTCAAAATTAGTTACAATCAAAGAAAATTCATTACTTGATTTGAAGTGCCGTGTCAACATTATTTGTTGTCCCCTTCTTAACTTTCCCCAAATGTTAATGTACTGTTCTTCTATAAGTATTTGAGCTAGTCTCCTTTGAATAGCCCTAAATCTGAATTTCAATTTTAGAAATGTAAATGGAATATGAGCCTTTGAATTCTGTTCAAGGTTGTACAACTCGAAGAAAAATCTGACCTCAAAGCAAGAGTTGAAGCATTTGAAAAAAAGCTCTATAAGCTCTTAGAATCCGAAAAGAAAGAATATAATAGTAGTAGGCTCGCTGAGATCCGAACTCAGGGTCTCCGCCGTGTGAAGGCTGGGGAATGCAAGAGTATGAATTGACAGACCATCTAATTGAATGGGGCTAAATAATCCTTACCTTTATATCACAGTTTTTCAATCTATTTTCAATAGATAAAGGAGGTTTTTGATGTCCGAGGTTACTATTGTCGAACTTAGCCCACAGCCTGTGCTTGGCATTCGAAAAACAGGAGCTTACCGGGAAATTCCGGTGATGCTTAATAGAATTTGTGAGTTTGCTTTCAGCAAAAATATTCAGATTACCGGCTATCCTGTTTTCCTCTGGCATGAGACTACAGTTGAAGAAGCCCAAAAAGCGGAAGTAGATGAAAATGCCGATATCGAAGTTGCATTTCCCATATCAGAATTTGTTGAAAATACCGGGGATGAGGAAATTAAGGTATATGAGCTTCCGGGAGGGAAAATGGCAAAGGTCGTTCATGAGGGTCCTTATGAAGAGAGTATTCTCACTTATGAAAAACTGTTTTTCTGGATTACAGAAAATGGAAAAAGAATTGCTGGTCCCGTCCGTGAAGTATATCTGAATGATCCTCAAGAGGTTAAGCCTGAAGAGATATTGACTGAAATTTATGCTCCTCTGGAATGATTTGGGAAAAAACCGGGTAGTGACCCTGGCGAATCAGACTCCTGATCGATAACCGGACTTTACATGGTTGCTTCTGGCAATTGTTTGGTACGCCCGAAAACTATTCCCCGCAGTAGAAACACAGCCATAGTTAGCCTCAGGGTCTACTTGTTCTAAAACGTCGTTTTAATAAAGTGGTCTATTCTAATTCACTTAAGGTACAGAGGTCTATTCAAACGCCGGGCTCCAAAATTCTATGCATTTTAACACTTAAAATGATCCCATTTTGAAAAGAGAAAAAAAGCTTCAGGATGTTCAATGCAAATTTCTAATACTTCTGAGACATTGATATATTTATGAAATTTTCACAACTGATTGCCACAATCATCTGTCTATCCCTGGCACTTATAGCAGCCGGATGCACAGATTCTGCCGATACTCCTTCAGAGGCAAATCTTACTGAAGAAACATCTTCAGCCGAGCAGCCCACAGAACCACAGCCCACAGAACTTCCTGCACCAGTTCCGACAACTGAACAAACAGCTGCTCAAAATGAAAGTAATTTTCCTTCTGACAAAAAAGAAGGCTATACTCTGTATATCATAAACAATCATGGAAATATAAATCATGAAGTCACTGTAGAATTATTTGACTTAAAAAATTCCTCTATATTTAACAAATCATATATTCTAGCTCCTGATGAACAAATAAAAAGCGAATCCTCTGTTGGATTAGCAGATAGGACACGCATTGAAGTTACATTGGATAACAATACTACAGAAAATGAAGTCGTTCTCGGAGATTTGAGTGATGTAGCGATCTTATATATCTATATAGATGCACATCGAGATGATTCATTGGATCTAAGCATTGCTGTTCCATGAATTTGATGATATTAACTGAATAAGGTTCTCTTAAATTCACTTTCTTATCAAGATGGAAGAAATGCTGTATTAAATGCTGTATTATTACTTGTAAAGGATGAGACTCGGTTAAAATGCTATGTTTCTTTTTGTTAGTCTCTTTTTGTTAATCTCTTTTTGTAAAAATTATACCATGTCTCTTTTTTTACTGTTTGCAGGTATCAAGGACGGAGGTGTTCTGGATATTGTTCAGGATATTATTATTTCCAGGGATATGAAGAATACAAAAATAAGTTTCATCCAGGGTCTTCACAAAACAAAAGTAAAAGAAAAATTACAGACTCAAAATGAGTTGAAATACAGATAGTTAGATGATATGGTCGGAAAATTTATAAGGGGTAACAAGGAGAAATTTATAGAGTTTAAAAGTACTTTTCGGGTTACTCGAATTTCATAAAATATGCCCTAGGAGACATGAGTTCTGTTAGCTATGTGTATTATCGACACCTTGGAGCTATACTAATGAATAGAATTTCAATACGTCAGACAAGAGTGTCATTGTTCCTGATATCACTCACTTTTTTAACTATGTGGATCGAATTCATTATTTGTAATTTTATTACACTGCATATGCCTTATAGGGAGTTTATAAATCCCCTGATGTTGTACCTCCTTTCACTGTTTCTTCCTGCAGCCGGACTTTTAGTTTTTATGAAAAATAATAGAAAAATCTCATCCAGATGGTATTTGGGAATTCCATTTCTTCTGGGACTTATTCTAAATACGTTTCTCAGAGACTTCATGTTTATGAATCCATTTAGCCCCTATGCCGTTAACCTCTTTTATGGTCAGCCATTCATAGCCACCTTTCCCATCCTTTACAGATGGCATATTTTAGAGTTTCTGTCTCCGAATGACTCTATAGTGAATTCCACTGTCTTGTTTTTCATTTATATCTTCTTTTCGATTTCCGTTGCACTATTCTGCCTCTCTGTCCCGGAAGAAAAGAGAAAAAAATTGATGGCTCCTTTTGCACTTTCTCTCATAGCAGCATTTTCGAATTTGGTCCGCTTTATATTGGGATGGATAACAGTAGAAAGTATTGTAGTCTATCACTCCTTTTTGATATCTTTAATAGCTACTCTTCTTATTGGTTTCTGCTTCATGGTAATAGCTGACAGTTTTTAATATGTTCCGGAATCGCAAAAGTTGACCATTAATTTCACTGGGAATTGACTGCAATAGATTCAAAACCCAGATACTAATAAGAGGACCACGAATACCCCGCCTTCAGGAAGCTGTCCGACAATAGCCGATAATAACCTTTAGTAATAAAAAAATTCCTTTTTTTGATTTAAAGGTTTTATTTGCTTTTTTAACACTTTTTTATTACTATCAATCCTACATTCAATCCTACATTCCGCAGTATTTTTTTGAAAATCCCCAAATAATAGAGCCAAACTGAGATTTTGATAAAAATTGAATACTACGTTTTTGGTATCTGAACACACTGTATAGCCATTTTTAACTCCTGCACAGAAACCCGATAAATTCACATTAGAAGAAAATCGATAGCAAGAAAAATAATGAATATACGAAAAATACTGCGGAAAGTGGGATCAATAATTATCGGACAGCCTGTTTAGGGTGGAGTGGTCGCATGTAATTTGATTCAGTTTTCAGTATTTATGTTTTGACTCTCCGTAATTTTTAAGCATTGATTGATTTTTTTCCATCGGCGTCTTGATACAAATTTTGCTGCCAGCAACATAATTATTGAGACAGCTATGAATATTATACCAATATCCAACCCTGATATCTCCAATCCCTTTGTCTTTGGAGACTGCACTTCATTTAAGAAGTATAAAACAATTCCAATGCTTCCAATTATTAGAGAACCGATCCCTGAAGATAACAATATAAGAACCTGGTATTTGCCGGTAGATATTATCTTCTTGCCTTTAGAGGTAAGTTCGTAATACACCCACTTACGCTCACTGCTTTCTACTCTATCAACGAGTCCTGCGCTGGTGAGTTTATCCAGATGTTTATATATTGCATTTTTCTGAACCCCCACATTATTTACCAATTCAGCAACTGTCATGCGCCTTTTATTTAGATTTTTAAGAATTTTTAACCGTGTGTCTGATAATATTGCTTTGAGAATCTCATTATCATTTGCTTTAAACCTATTTTGATGAAGTTTCTCAGACACATAATATCAGATGTGAATCTCATTTTATAAACTTATGCTTTTGAGTCACCTGGTGGTTACTTAAAAAGGAATATATTAGTATGTTATTTACTATTTTTTCTTTGATACTTATTTGGGGGGATAAAAAATTAAGTATATATCTTAATGATGAAGGGTGAATAAAAATGAGGAAATTGATACGATCAACATGGTGTCGTATGACAGCATCGGTTACCTTATCCGTAATATTGATCCTGCTTGCGCCTTCTGTATCGCTTGCAGGTACCGGAGATGATAGTGATGCTTCTTCTCCAGAGGTAGGTGTAGAATGGGTAAACGATTATACATGGCCATATTCAGATCTGTCATATTGTGATGATTCAGCAAATGGCCTGTACAATAGATTAGGGAATGAGGGTTGGACAAAGAGTTTCAATAAAGGAAATAGCAATGCAAAAGCAGCTCATTTCGAGCAAGCCAACCAAGATTCACAGTACATTGATGCAGTAGATATTGCTCTTTATTCAGGTCATGGTTCTACAGATAAACTGGATGTGTCAACTGTAACTGAAAAGGTATACCATGATGAAGCTGAATGGGGAGATTATGATCTTGAGTGGATAGGCTTAGATTGTTGTCTGGCCGGGTCAGGAGATTTTTCGTCTTCATTGAATGGGGCGCATCTTATCCTGGGATTTTCAACAAACTGCTATGATTCCGATCTGGGACTTCATTGGGCAAATTATCTTGTGGATGACGGTTCAAACGATGTTGCATATACAGTCAAGAATTCATGGTTCTATGGGGCGGATGTAGATCAACCGAGTGGCGTAACAGCAAAAGTTTTCGGTGAAACCTCAAGTTGTGGAAATGATTATATCTGGGGGCAGGGGAGCGTAATTACTGACCCTCCCGTGGACAGCTCATACACATATTGGACATATAATATGGGATAAAGGTGTGTTGGAATGAGAAAATTGATAATAGTACTCGGAATCGTGGCAATGTTGGCTGTTTTATCATTTGGTCAGGCTACTAATTTTGGAAGCAATGTAATAAATACAAAAGATGAGGGCAGTGTTCAGTACGAACTTGAAGGCTCTCTCCCGTCTATTAATGACACTGTTAAAATCTACACGATACGGAATTCGATTGTGACTACGGAATCTGTTGCAGAAATCGGCAGCAAATTTGGCTTTGTGAATTGCAGTCCCAGCAATGCCGATCCCGGAACAATAGGGATGTTTGATGGGGAAAAGCATTTGTCTGTCTACGAGAAGTCTGGTGCCATATGGTATGCAATTCCTTCAAAAATGGATCCGGTAGTGGATATGCAGCCAAATCTCCCTGATGATGAGACCGCAAAAAAAATAGCAGCCGATTTCCTGGTCTCAACAAACTGCTTGCCTCAAGACGCAAAGTTCAATGAGATTGTTGCAGATCGGCAAATAACTGCCGAAAAGGGGACTGACAAAGTTATACAGAGCTATGATACGACTCTGCAGGTGAGATACCAGAGGGAGATCGATGGGATTCCGGTGGTAGGCCCTGGAAGCAAACTCAAGGTATTCATAGGTGATAATAACGAAGTCGTGGGGATGTTCAAAGTATGGAGAGATGTAATGCCAGATATCGACATTAAGATCAAAACTCCTGAAAAGGCATATTCGGATCTGGTCGAAGGTAACGATATCGTATTACCAGTACGTGCAGATGGCGATAAAGTTATCATAAAAAATGTAACACTTGGCTACTGGATGGAACCTGCTGATAAAGAACAAACAAATGTACTGCCAGTATATATCTTCAAAGGAGATGTTATTGACTCAAATGCTGAATATTCGGGACAGTATGAAGGGTATGTATACGCCATCGAAGGAGGATTAACTTAATCTCTCTTTATTTTTTAAATTTTGGGTCCTTTGACTTTTAAATGAATTTTGAAAGTGATATAGATATCATTGTTTATAGGGAAATCAAATCTCGCAAGACTCCAGGCAAAATCAGAGATTTCATATACTTTAATACAGCTCCCTAAATCCAAAATACCTCATTCCCATTCTAGTTTATAGTAAAATCATCATCTGCCAGAGTAACATCATGGCTTCTGCTGTTCTTTTACTGAAATATTCCAAATTTAGCCTGATTACAAATTTAGCCTGGGATTTTTCCTGGCTCAGGTTTGAATCTGAATCGTTTTCTTATACTAATCTCGTTAGCTTCAGAATATATTGAATTAAATTTATTTCTGTAAACTCCACTGGAAATAATGGGGTTTTGATTTACTCTATATTCTCCTATATATTTTGATTTCCATTGTCAATGAAACTCCCATAACTTCTATCGTTGTTTCTCGCTCTGGTGTCTTTATAGATTTCTGACCAATGGGTTTGTATTTGCTGTAATGTGGTGAGAATTCAAAAGGTAGTCGAGTTTAAGGAAAACAGCTAGCTAATTGCTCAGTTAAAAAGTAGTTATACCAAAAAGAGAAACATCAAGCTTGAACGTGATTTTCAACCATAGGTGCTTCTATATTTTAGATGTGTTACTTCGACATTCAATAGATGAATGTAAGTTACCCACTCGAAATAGCAAAAAGCCGAAAAAATCATATAAGTAAGAAACAATACGTCTAAATCGTGGAATACCAGAACGAAGAGTTTGAAGCAGAAACCTTTAAAGATACTGATCTTACAGATGTATCTTTCAAGGATTCAAGGTTTATTGATTGTGATTTTGAAAACTGCAACTTATCAAACGTCGATCTGGATAACACAAAATTTCAGAATATAAGATTCAAAAGCTGCAAAATTCTGGGATTGGATTTTTCAAAATGTAATGACTTTATACTCGCTTTTGGATTTGAAGATTCTTTTCTTTCCCTGTCAGTCTTTTCCAATATGAATTTAGAAAATACGGATTTTACCAATTGCCAGATATATGACTGTGATTTTGTGAATACTAATCTTACAAATGCGAATTTTGAAAATTCCGATCTTAAGAACAGTCTCTTTAAAAAATCGAACCTTAGCTTTACATCGTTCAAGAATGCAAAAAATTATGATATAAATCCAAATGAAAATTTTCTAAAAAAGACAGTATTTTCTATTCCTGAAGTTATTTCCCTTTTGGACATTTATGACATTGTACTGGGATAAACCACTGTTTTAGCATCTCCTGGTGAAGAATTTTTTCACATTTTATTCGTAGAATTTTATGTGTGTTTTCTTGAAGGATAACGCCCCGATTATTTGTCCTATTTGTAATGATCTTCTACGTTCTGCATACGTCGAGGAATATTAATATGAATTTTCTCCCACTAATATTCAGGATAATTTCTCTTTTTAGTAAGACGATTGGATTTTGAGTCAAGGCGGTATGCTCATATTTATATCTTCTCTCCAAATCCTCTAACAATCAAAGACTTAAAAGTAACATATATGCTCCAAATTAGTTAGAGAGTCGAATTGTTAAACGAGTTGGCCATAAAACTTTTAATGAACTAATAAAAAGGAGTTATGGAGTTCAAAAGTATTTTCCAGGTTCATACGAACTCCATAAAATACACCCTAAAAGGCAGTGATTATGTTAGCTTTGTCTGTATTTAAGCTTGCCTGATCCTGCCTCCTAAAGGAAAAACAACTTAGGAGTTAGACGAATGATTAAGAACAAAATTACGATAAGCATACTTCTTTTGGCAATGCTGGTTTGTATGGCGTTAACCCCGGCAGTAAGTGCACAGAAAGAGTAAAATTATAGTGTAACTGCTGAGGAAGCTTTTAAGCATGCCAATGCGAACATGATAAGTTTCATAGCAGCCGATGCACCAGGCTTTGAAAACTGGACAGGGGCATCTGTTGATCCCAAATCGGTTAAGCTTTATGACATAAATGGTCAGAAATTATTTTATCAATTCTAAGTATACAAAGAAAAAAATAGATAGGTGTAATTGACATCTGTGCCGATAAAACATTGGGACCTTCACTCTATGATATTGTATTTGATCCTGAACCTTATAAAGCGGCTGAAGCTATGAAAAAATCAATAGAAATAGCCAAAAGTGAATATTCAGATGGGAAAATCAAATCAACCAATTTGGTTGTATACAACTATCCAAGTGTAGGGGCGATGACTGTAGTAAAAGACAAGACCACTGGAGTTGAACACCGGATATTTGTAGATGCGTACTCCCTTAATGAGGTTGAAGATAAAACCGCAACTGAAACCGAACCCGGAATATGGTCACTATATGACAAGATTTTGACTTATGGAAAGGAAAACAATTTAAAAGAATGGCAAAAAAGTGATGAAATTACCAAATCTATAGAACAAGCAGCAGCTAATAAAGGAGTTAATATTAATGCTGCAGTCACTGAAGAAAATATTACAAAGATCAGTGATGATGTAGTAGTGAGAAGTTCATTTACAGGTAAAATACTTGATATTAACGGTATTGGACAAGAACGAAGTGTTTTTTGTGGTCCAGCATGTATCCGAATGCTTTGTGTGTACTATCACAATCCTGACCCCGCCCCTTCACAGGAAACCATCTATATGGGGGAAGGACTGTGGACTTGGGATCCTGATTCCACCCCATATTCATCTGGGCTCACATCTAATGATATTGTAGAATGGGCTGAAGAGAAATGGGGTAAAACGGGAACCATAACTAATAGGCTTTTTAATAGTGACGCTATATCAGAAATTGAAAATGAAAGACCATTTTTCAGTATGACTACAAATCCAAATCATTTTCGAATTTGTAAAGGATACATAACTCAAAATGGGTATACATATTTGCGTCTTAATGATCCAGAACCTGTTGGTTCGACGTATGGTACTCCAGGATTACTTGAACGCACATATGGTAGCTCAGAATCTGTGCGTATATATATAAGTTAAAAATCCCTCAGAGGAGTTCGATAAACTTCTCGTTTCAACGGTTGTTTATGAACCTATAACAACCAGCCAAAGATTGAGGTTTATCGAAACCTCTTTGTTTATAAAGTGCTGATATGAACAAAATATAAGGGGGAGTCGCTGATGTCGTTACTTTTTCATAAGTTCATAAGTTGGGGTTTAAAATGGAAGAAATAATATGTAATAAAACATATCAAGAGCATACTCTCATAAAAGTTTTGGGAATTACTTCACTTACGATTTTAATATTCGCTGGTGTAGCAGGTGCGGCTTCATTTGCATATGTGACAAATCTGAGAGATTATGATCAGGGAGGTTATTATTACGATATGAATTATAATGGTACTGTTCCTACTCCTTATGTCGCTGTAATTGACACAGCAACTAACAATATTACAGCCAGAGTGCCTCTCGGTGGAGGATGGCCTGTAGGAGTTGCAGTCAACCCTAGAGGAACAAAGGTATATGTAGCGTCCGCAACTATAGACAACGTCTGCATTGTTTATGTAATCGACACAGCCGCAAATACTGTCAATGCCAAAGTGAATATAGAAAGTAGTTATCCTTCGGGAATTACATTTAACCCTGCAGGAACAAGAGTTTATGTGACGAAGCAGCGTGACAACACCGATATCTCTGTAATTAATACAGCGACAAACACTTTAATGGCACCGATTATTGTGGAACCGAGTACTTATAGTATTGCATTTACACCGGATGAAAAAAAAATCTACGCTACAAACACTTTCAACAACACTATTTATGCAATTGATGCAGCTACAAACAAAGTTACAGCCAATATATCTGTAGGAGACAGTCCTTATGAAGGTGTAGTCACACCGGACGGAAAAAAGGTATACGTACCTAACTATGACAGCAACACTGTCTCTGTAATTAACACAGACATGGATAATGTAATAGCCACTGTGCCTGTAGGAAACTCGCCCAATCTTGTTGCAGTCACTTCTGATGGAAATAAAGTATATGTAGCTAACAATAACACTGTTTCCGTAATTGACACAGCTACGGATAATGTAATATCCACCGTACCTGTAGGAACTTATTCTAGTAAAATTGTAGTCAGTCCAGATGGAAATAAGTTCTATTTAGGAAACTTCTACAATAAAAGCGTCACTGTAATTAATACAGAAACAAACACTGTAACAGCTACAGTGCCAGTCGGAGAATGGCCCATGGGAATTGCAATCACACCGGATGGAAAGAAAGTATATGTGGCAAACGCTGAAAGCGATAATGTCTCAGTGATTGACACAGCCACAGACACTGTTACGGCTACGGTGAATGCAGGAGTCTACCCTACTAATGTTGTAATTGTACCTCTTACAGATTCTGATATGACTGCCCAAAGCACAGGGACAAACTCCAACGTAACTGAAGATGTCGGAACTGAAAAAACTAATTTATCATCTGAAGGACAAAATGCTGTCGACTTCAACAATTCAAAAAATAATAATTCCGAATCTGATAACGGTAGTAGCTCAGGTAAAAATGAATCGAGCAAAAATAACTCTACTCCGGGTTTTGGATTATTGGGAAGCCTGGCCTGTCTATATGGAACGTGGAGGCTCAGAACAAAGTGATAGGATTTGGTGGATAAGTTAGAATTGTGCAACCAGACGCAAAATCCTACCTAAAAGCAAGAATCGAAGCATTAGAAAAAAAAGTCTATAAAACTTCTAAATCAGAAAAGAAATAAGATGAAAAAGTGGGCCCGCTGAGGTTCGAACTCAGGACCTCCGCTGTGTGAAGACCGGCGAATAAGCGACTCAAGCACCGTGTTTGACGAGCAAAAGCATATTAGGTCTTTCTCGTTCATTGAATGAAAAAAACCGAACAGTAGAATACTGATAAAAAATGTTATGTTGGAGATCGGATTAAGAATATGTGGAATCGATGAGCTGTACAATCTAATCTACAGCTAGCCTCAAGGATCATATCTTATCTCATGAGGATCAGGCAGGCATGATGTTATTTCTATTTAAGAAAACAGGGCCGGGGTAAAGTGAGAGAAAGAAATTTTCTGTTCATTTTTATATTTTTCATTCTCTTAACTGTGGGCACCTTTGTCCATGGCATTTACAGGGACCAAGTCGATTGGAGAAATGATGTTCAAAGATACCACTGTTTTTATCATGTTAGAGTTACAGGTCTTTCCGGGAGAGAAGTAGAGGGCACGACTGTGATAATGGTTCCCATACCCGCATCAAAGGAAGGTAAATTTTTTACTCCTTCTCCTCAGAAAGATATTTATTTTAGCCAGAAGCTGACACATATAGTCTTTGATTGGAATGATAAAAGTGGTAAGACGCCCTATTTTGAAAATATGACTGAAAAGTTTGATAACAAAGTGCTATGTAATCATTGGACGTCTTTCATTGTAGAATCAGATAAAGGCTATATGCTTGAGTTCAGAACAAACGATACTCGGCTTGAGGATATTCATTGTGGCGTGAGTTTAATTGGAGACTATTTCGATATTTTTGATCCTATTAATAATGGAAGTCCTATGTTGTTTCTTGTAGAAAATTTATCAAATATTTCTTCTGTCCCTTATGGAGACTACACTAAATATACCTCATATCCGACTTATGATACCTACGTATACTTAAGCAATAATCTAAACGGAGGAGAAAATGTATCTTTTAAGATTATGTTGACTACAAATAATGACCCTACTGAGTGGCCTCAAAAATATGTAGGTAAGTACAGCACTATATTATTCGCAAATGTTAATGATACGGGTTATGTAAAAGTCAGTGCTATTCTAGGACAGGAAGTGCCTATAAGGAACAAAAGTCTTAGCGTGTTGGGCAGTCAATATGCCAGAGATTTCTATGATAACAAAGCGTCTCACGTTGTTAAATGAAACTCCCAGATACACAGAAGTTGCATGAAGTCCTTAAATTTGACATTATGAAAAATTTGACATTATGAAATTACATTAATGGATTGAATTTTAATATGGGGATAGATTGTCCCGCGATATTAGCAACAAAAAAATCTGTGTACATACTACATGAAGCAGTATATATTGGACAGTTAGTTGCGTACCGAAAGTTCTGTAAAATTACAAATTTTAAGAGGTTTTTGAGTCAAAAATTCGAGATAATTAGATTAGTTTTACATACAATTTCCAAAAAATTGACTTTAAGTTTACAGAACTTTCGCTACACTGCCCAATTTCAAAAAGTTGAATATATTCTGAACTAAAGCATGATCTCGATCTCATGTAAAAATATCAATAATGAAGGGAGATATCAGGTACAAAATCTATAGTTTTAGGCAAAAAATTTCTTAACCGATGATCAAGGAAGGTTGCTTGTTATACAAATAACTGGTCTATAATGTTTATCGAACTTTCTTCATTTCTGAGGTGTTGACATGAGCAAAATTAACAAGGAAATTGCGATTTTTATTGTTTTTCTAATTCTTGTAGCGCTTTGGGGGTTATTTGTAAAAGTACCAGTAGAGGAGACAAAAACACCAGATCCTGAATCTCAAGTAAGTGGTATGACTATTCAATTTAAAGATGGAATTTCGGAGTCAGAGGTAAGAACCATTCTTCAAAACTGCAATATGACTCGGAACTATAGAATGACATATGATAATTCTTCAGAAGACTATTACATAATGGCGGACAAAGATAATTGGAGTGACATCAGACGCGAACTTGTAGACGAAATGAAAGAAACCAATAAAAAAAATTGGACTGTATCCACTCCTGCTCACGTTATCAGAAAAGAAGATTATTACGTTCTTCCGATCTCTGGACAAGCGATTAAGGACGAAAAATTTCTTGCAATACTGGACAAATATGATATTGGGGTAGAAAAGTTTCTCTGGTGCGATATTAGTTTTCTTTATAGTGATGGACCTCTGACGTACTGGATTCCGAAAGAAGATGCAATACGGATAAAAAATGAGTTAGAACAAAATGATAATATTTTTTCTGTACAGTTTGATTACCTTTTTCCTCCATTTGATCCCACAACGTAAGAGCCTGCCTGAAAATTAGATTTAACTATTTCACCTGAAATTATTCTTCTTGTAACTCGTTTATTTTATCTTGAAATTAACTTA
This sequence comes from Methanosarcina acetivorans C2A, assembly GCF_000007345.1. NCBI lineage: Archaea > Methanobacteriati > Methanobacteriota > Methanomicrobia > Methanosarcinales > Methanosarcinaceae > Methanosarcina > Methanosarcina acetivorans. Next base: position 595,308 of record NC_003552.1, read on the forward strand.
AATTAATGAAGATTTTATAAAAAGATCCCAAGTCCACATTTTTGATAAGGTATGAGCATGAAAGATAAACACTGCCTGGGGAAAATGAAAAGTAAAATTCTATCTACAATAAATATTGCCATTTTTTCGAGTCTACTCTCATCTGTAGCTACATCCAATAAGGTACACAAACAGCTTAAAATCATGAAAGTTTCAGGAATAACCTCACTTGCGATTTTAATATTGATGGGAGTAGCAGGTGCAACTCCTTTTGCATACGTTACTAACTCCGACAGCAATAATATCTCTGTAATTGACACAGCCACAAACAGGGTTACAGCCACGGTAGGTGTAGGAGAACATCCTGCCGGAGTTACAGTCAGTCCGGATGGAAAAAAGGTATACGTGGTTAACTCATATGACGATACGGTTTCCATAATTAACACTACCACAAAAAATAAAGTTATAACCACAGTGAAAGTAGGAACTTATCCTCAAGAAATTGCAGTCAGTCCGGACGGGACAAAGGCATATGTGACGAGTTTCAGCAACAATATTGTTTCTGTAATTGACACGACCACAAACAAGGTCACAGCCACAGTGAAAGTAGGAAACTTTCCTCTTGGAATTGCAGTCAGCCCGGATGGAAAAAAGGTATATGTGGCGAATTCCGGTGGTGACTCAACGAACTTTACAGGCACAGTCTCTGTAATTGACACAACCACGAACACTGTTGCAGCCACTATACCTACAGGAAACAACTCTCTTAGGGTTGCAGTCAGTCCGGACGGGACAAAGGCATATGTGATGAACTCCAATATTTATCGTGACTCTACAGCTGCAATTTATGTAATTGACATAAGTACAAACGAAGTTACAGACGTGGTGAACATAGGAGACATTCCTTGTGGAGTTGCAGTCAGCCCGGATGGGAAAAAGGTATATGTATCTATACAGTATCTCAGCAATTCGCTTACAGGTGCTGTTAATATAATTGATACAGCCACAAACAAGGTTAAAGCCACAGTGTCTGTAGGAAAGGCACCCAGTGGGATTATAGTCACTCCAGATGGAACAAAGGTATACGTGGTTAACTGTGCAAGCCACACTGTTTCCGTAATTGACACCGCTACAAGCAGAGTTACAGACACAGTGAAAGTAGGAATCTATCCTGCTAGAGTTGCCATTGGGCACTTTATGGATTCTGATGTGACTGATTCAAGTATAACAACAAATTCCACTGTAACTGAAGATATGGAAGTTGGGGAAACAGTAAACCTATCATCTGAAGAAATAAATGCTATTGAACTCAATAATTCAAACAATAATAATTCTGAATCTGATATTGATAGTAGCTCAAAAGAAAATGGACCGAGTAAGAAAAACTCTACTTCAGGAGTTGGATTATTAGGAAGTTTGACGTGTCTGTATGCAGGATGGAAACTCAGAACAAAGTAATAAGATTTGATGGATAAGTTAGAGTTATGCAGTCAGAAGTAAAATTCAACCTCAAAGCAAGTTGAAGCATTAGAAAAGAAGTTCTACAAATACTTAGAATCCGGAAATAAAGATAAAAAAAGTGAGCTCGCTGATATTCAAACTCAGGACCTCCTTCGTGTAAAGGTGGTATAGAAGGAGTAAAGGAAAGCACTCTGTTATTTCCATTGATTAGATTTTTTTTCTTTGATAATAGCCTGGATTATCGTAGTTGAATTGAGACTGTGATGCACATATTTTTGATCTGCGTTTAAATTCGAGAGCCAGATCCACAAAAACAAGGATTAAAATTTCTTATCTTCATCGCTTATCTCACGAATAACCCTGCAAGGATTCCCAGCAGCAACAACGCCAGACGGAATGTCTTTTGTCACAACACTTCCAGCGCCGATGACAGTACTATCTCCAATAGTTATCCCGGGCAGTACAACAACATTGCCGCCTATCCATACATTGCCCCCGACTTTTATCGGATAAGCATACTCCAGTCCCGCGTTACGACGTTCTGCATCAAGAGGATGTCCAGCTGTATAGAAGCCACAGTTTGGAGCGATCATCACGTTATCGCCAAAAACAACCTTTGCTTCGTCGAGGATGATACAGTTGTGATTTGCATAGAAATTGCTGCCTATTTCTATGTTGTAACCGTAGTCGCATATAAATGGCGGCTCAATAAGAAAAGAACCCCCAGTTTTGCCAAAGAGTTTCTGAATTAAAGCTGTCCTTTCCACGATTTTCGCTGGATGAAGCTGATTATATTCATAGCAAAGTGCTTTACAATAAGCTCGTTCATCTATCAGCTCTTTATCATAGCTTGCATTGTATAATAAACCCCGGGCTGCTTTTTCTTTCTCAGTCATTTCATCCATTGTTGTTTTCCTCATTAGTAAAATGGTAATCTTGTTTTATTTAATTGCTCTTGATCATGAATTAACTGGAAACTCAAAGTTCTACGCCCAGAAATGAAATCTGATCTTTAAGCAAGAATTTAAGCACTAGAAAAAAGCTAAATACGTTCTTAGAATCCGAAAATAAGAATAATAACAACAAGTGGGCCCGCTGAGATTCGAACTCAGGATCTCCGCCGTGTGAAGGCCGGCGAATAAGCGACGCAAGCGCCTTGTTTGACGAGCAAAAGCATATTATGTCTTTCTCGTTCATTGAATGAAAAAAACCGAACAGTAGGATACTGATAAAAAAATGTTAAGTTGAAGATCAGATAAAGGATATGTGGAATCGATGAGCTGTACGATCTAATCTCCAGCGTAGCTTCAAAGATATACTTTATTCCATGAGGATCAGGCAGGCATTTCCTTGTTCTGGATATAGCCATTCATGCGGCAACTGTCACCCAAAAAGCTGCTGGTGCCCCAATGAAACCTAAGTCTATATATCTTTTTACTGAGTTTTCTTCTCCTTAATATTTTTTTAATTAAATCGTTTTTATTGTTTCATCCGCGATCTCACTCTCAACCCACCTGATAGAGAGTTTTTTTGCGTAGAAGCGTGTATTTACATTATTTTTTCAAAGATCATTGAGAATAGGATAATCAGCAAGTAAGCTATTGGCAATAATACTAAGATCATGTACAGGAGATATCCAAGAGAGCCCAGACCTCTCATTATCCGGACTTCAATGCTGTTTCCCCCACGAATTACAGCACCATCATAGCCTATTACGCTGTCAAACAGCCTGAAATATGTCTCATCCTTTTTCATATATTTCACCTGCAGTTTTTCTTCCCCACTGTAAAGTTCTTTTTTACTTGTACTTAGATTACAAAAGGCAGTGTCGCGAATTTGCTGTAAATTCCAAGTCAATTTTTTGTGTACTGTGTGTAATTTTGTTCTTCCGATGTGGAATTTTCTACCTTGTAACTTCTTGTGATTTGCGGTTTTACAGAAAATTTTAGGTACACTGATATACAAAAACTTTCTATAAATAGTTATCTTATTAAACTAATATTATTTTGATAGTATCTCAGAGATACTGGTAGTATCATATTAGTTGGATGGGTATAATAAAACCTGGAAATTAGAAACATAAAAGCTCTTTTGTAGAGTAGTTTTTCTCTCTTTATTTCAATTTCTACTAAGAAATTTTCATAAATTTTTCTCAAAGTTTGGCCAAATAATTACTATCAGTATTTTCTTTCAGCTTCATCCTTGGCGAGACTATCTCCATCAAGCTAAAGTCAAAGAGAAAGAGCATATTAGTCTTGTTTGTCTGAATTCTCTAAGAGCATGTCTTAAAATTCAATTTGATTATACAATTGGGATAGGACTCCTGTATTTGGACTGAAAACGGTAGAATTGAACCGTTAAATGTCTAAAGTTTAAATTTTAACCATGATGTCTAATGCATTTGATATTATGCATCGAGCGAATATGTCAGACATAATTAATTTACTGAGTGAACTTGAGATCAACAATGCGTACTATCCAAATATAGAAATGATTTGAATTTTAAGACAGCCTCTGAAAGCGTGTCTTAAAATTCAATTTGATTATACAATTGGGATAGGACTCATGTATTTGGATTGAAAAACGGTATAATTGAACCGTTAAATGTCTAAAGTTTAAATATTAACCATGATGTCTAATGCATTTGATATTATGTATCGAGCGAATAAGTAAGATCTAATTAATTTACGGAGTAAACTTAAGATCAACAATGCGTACTACCCAAATGTAGAAATGATTTGAATTTTAAGACAGCCTCTGAGGGGTAATAGTAATAACCAAAAAACGCAACGGTTTTATTCATTGTTTCACTTCCTCCTTCCACGATCAAATTATTCAACGTAAGGTCCCCGTCCCTTTTTCGTTTATGCCGACTCTTCCTGGGCCATCTCCGGCCACATCAAATAAGCGCCGACAAAAAAGCAAACTGCTCCGATCAGGGTGAAAGCAGTGGCCCACAGCGCGAGATTGTTAAATATGGGGGCAGGTCTGATAAAAGCCAGAAATGCCGAAATTAAGAATGCAACACATCCCATAAAGTTAATAATCGTAATCCACCAGTCAATGTTGCGACTGCTCCAGCACCACCAGCGATGACAAATTTCAAATACCGCAAGCGTACCGGAGATCTGGAAGAAAATAGAGCCAACCATGTCCGGTACCCAGATCAACAGGTCTTGCCCTACCCAACCCAGATTGAGAAAAGCATCAAACGTGTTGAAGTTGAACATAATTGTTCCCAGAAATTGACTAAATGTAACCCAAAAATCAATTCGAATAGGCTGCCAGGCCAACCATTTGCGTTTAGCGTTTTGGACATCACCGTCAACGGTAGTCTCGGCGTTGATAGACTGATGATATTGGGAATAACCGGCAGAGGTAAAGAAGATCGAACCGATGAAAAAAATCAGGTTGAGAATGAGATATCTTTTGAACCCGGCCAGAAATAAGATGCTGCCCAGTGCAAAGTGGCTGGCGCCAATCATGAACAAAACGGCGATCCACCAGTTTAATGAGCGGGGGCGCCAAAGCAGGTATTTGGGTTGTTTTTTTTCCGCCGCTTCAGGGCCTGGTTCCGGACCGAACTGCTTGCGATGTCGCCGGGAGGTTCTGACATCCACAGTGCCATCAGGCCGGCGGTGGACAATGCGGGTAACAAAGGGACCCATATACTGTGACTCGATATGTTCCCACGTATCCGGAAAATAGATGTAGCCTCGTTTAATTGAAGTTGACATAAGCGTTTATCTCTCCGATTTAGCTGTCAACCAGCCAGGCATGGTCAGATTCCAGTGGATAGTATTATGCCCTGGTCCTTTGGGTGTTTGAGTCCCACTCTTTTCACATCTCCATAAAACCGTTGGTGATAGTATTGTCAGCTGAGGTTATCATCACGCAAAAGAGATGAAGACAGTTTCCCCATAAGCTCATCTATTGAAGCCTCGGCGCCAGATCCTCCCTTTATTCACTTTTCCCCATCATGACCTTTAATGCTTATGCTCCAGGTATCATCTGCCATCAGAATAACACTACAATCATGAGATAATTACCAGCACACAACTACAAATAAAGTTTTTACTCCTGGACTATATACCTTTAGGAATTAAAATTTCGAAACATTTCATTTCCGGTTGTTATTGCCTATCCTGTGAATGTTTCTTCCTGTAGATTGCCTCCACTACAAAGGAAGAAACAAAAATGCTACCAATTGAGGAAATTATAATGGTAAGCCAATATATGTGATATCATTGGATGATGAGTTCGATGGTGATGTACAAGTTATAAAACCGAAGGATCAATCCAACCTTGAGGCAAGAGTAGAATCACTAGAAAAACAGCTCTTACTCTAATCAGCATCAAAAGAACCAGATATAAGTGGTGGGCCCGCTGAGATTCGAACTCAGGACCTCCACCGTGTGAAGGCTAAGGAATGTGAAAGTGTGAATTAACAGACCATCTAATTGAATGAGGATCAATAATCCTTAACTTTATAATACAGTCTTTCCATACATTTTCAATAGTAAAGGAGGTTTTTGATGTCCGAGGTTACTATTGTCGAACTTAGTCCCCAACTCGTACTTGGCATTCGCAAAACAGGAGCTTATCGGGAAATTCCGGTAATGCTTCATAGAATTTGTGAGTTTGCTGTCAGGAAAAATATTCCGATTACCGCCTATCCTGTTTTCCTCTGGCATGAAACTACAGTTGAAGAAGCTCAAAAAGCCGATGAAGAAGAAAATGCCGACATCGAAGTTGCATTTCCCATATCAGATTTTGTTGAAATGACCGGGAACGAGGAAATTCGGGCATATGAACTCCCGGGGGGAAAAATGGCAAAGATTGTTCATAAGGGTCCTTATGAAGAGAGTATTCTCACTTATGAAAAACTATTTTCCTGGATTACAGAGAATGGAAAAAGAATTACTGGTCCTGTCCGTGAAGTATATCTGAATGATCCTCGAGAAGTTCAGCCTGAAGAGATATTGACTGAAATTTATGCTTCTCTGGAATGATACGGTGAAGAATCTTACTCCGGAAAACATAAGTATTTGTAAATATCAGTTAGTTATTAGTTAATAACCTTTTATTACATAGTCATCATTAAAAGCAAAATCCTAAAAGCTGTTACAAACCTACTGGAGACAAAGAAATGGCAGAAGCATTAAACTCCGATAAAGCAAAACCCTCTCCAACTCTTAACACTATTCTTATGGTAGAAGACACTCTGCAAAACAGCCCTGACAGTGTTGTGACAGTTGCCGAACTCAAAAAAATGCTGCCAAGACAGGTAAACCATAACACACTGATGGTTATTCTGGACTATCTGGAGCAGAGCAATAAGATTGCTGTCGGACTTAGGGGAATAACCTGGATTCACAGCAGGAATGAAAACCTGAGAAAGGCAGTGGTTCAGGGACTTGAATTATGAAATATGTTCGAGTAATCCTGACCCCGGAAGCCGCAGATGCATATAATTCTCTCATGAGTAAAGCACCCGAATCAAAGCAGGAAGAGATAATCCTTAATGCTTTCCTTCAGAAAGTGGAACTTCTAAAGGAGAATGTCCATTATGGTCAACCCATTGCCAAAAAACTAATTCCTGCGGAATATAAAACCAGGTATGGAATAACTAATCTGTTTAGAGTTGAACTTCCTAATTTCTGGAGGATGCTTTATACGCTTACAGCGGGAAGTTCAGGCATTGAAATTATCGTATTGGTGCTTGACATAATTGACCATAAAAAGTACGATAAAAAATTCGGTTATAGTAAGTGAGTTTTGGTCAATTGATAACGATTCACAACTTAATAGCCTGTTATTCTCCTGAATCTAAGTTTGAACCTCAACTGCATGCTTATGCCTATTTTTCATTTACTTTATATCTGTATATATATTGAAATGAAATGTTATACTCAATCTCCACTGGAAATAAAGGGGTTTTAGATTAACTCTCTATCTTCTACGTACTTTTGATTTTCTATATTGTTATGTATTGATATATAATCTGGTTCCAAAATCAATTTTTTTGAGTTATAGAAGCAATTTTGAGCTTTGGGATCAGCTCATTAATAAAGTATTAGATAAGAAGTTCTATACGCTCTTGGAATCCGAAAACAAGGAAGAAACAAAGAGTGGGCCCGCTGAGATTCGAACTCAGGACCTCCGCCGTGTGAAGGCGACGTCATAACCGTCTAGACCACGAGCCCATGAAATGAAATTGAAAACTAATAAGGGTTAAGCAACCATAAAATAGAACTTCTTATGTATAAGCTTATCGCTTGCAGGCTGTTTTTGGGCTTGCCCGGACCTGTTATGGGAGTACTTTTTTATCTTTTTGGCAAGGGGGTTTCGGTTTCTTTGTATATTTTAAGGGTTTTAAGTCCGGCGATAAAGTAAAGAAGTAAATAAGTAATAATGTTAATAACTATAGAAATTATTTAATTGTCTGGTTTGTATGATAGAAATCCTGAAAATCCTCTTTACCATGCCGTTTTTGCTCTATGCGTGCTACACTGACCTGAAGGCACGCAGAGTTTCAAATAAGGTGTGGAAGTACATGCTTGCATCGGGGTCGGTATTTATAATCTATGAAGTTTTTACAGGAGGTGTTCCCTGCCTTAAGGCTCTTATTTTTTCTGGAGTTATTGTTTTCCTTTCGGTTTACATCCTTTTCCAGCTCGGAGCTTTCGGGGGCGGAGATGCAAAGGGGTTGATAGTGCTTTCTATCTTATTTCCGCTCTATCCGGTTTTCCAGTTCTCGGGAAAAGTCTATCCCCTGCTCGGGCTGCCTCCTATAGGGCTTTTTGCCTTCACGGTGCTGGAAAATGCTCTCCTGGTAACCGTTCTCGTGCCGCTCGGGATGTTCTGCTACAACCTCCTGCATTTCTCGTCCGGAATGCTCAAAAAACCCTTTTACATGTTTCTCGGATACAGGACTGATGTGTCCTCTCTGAAAAACAAGGAACATCTGGGTTTGCTTGAAAAGTTCGAGCTTGATGAAAACGGGGCTATCATCAGGAAGTTTGCACGGACAGGGCTCGATTTTGATGCAAACCGGAAGCCTGAGCTCGAGGAATACGCAAAAAAAGGGCTTATCGAGAAAGAAGTCTGGGTTACTCCGGGCCTGCCTTTCATGCTCTCAATAACGGCAGGCTTTATAACCGCAGTCGTTTTCGGGGATTTAATCTTTTACGCCGTCGTCAGCTTTCTTGTGATCTGAACAGGGATTTTCTTTTCTTTTTCCTGTCTCTCTTCTCTTCTTTACTTTTTCTATCTTCTTTCTTTTCTTTACTCTACTTTTTCGCCTTCTTTTTTCATCTTTTCTGCACGACAAGCAGCCCGTAGAGGATAGTTTCGGCAATCGGGGGTTTGTCAGGAGTGCCTTTTGCGATCCTTTCTTCGGGGTAACCGAGGTTTTCACAGGTATAGAGCTCGGCATCTATCTCAAGTTCTTTAAGAATTTCTGCAACCTCACGGGGGCCGAATGCCTCTTCCGGCAGCAGGAAAATGTTTCTTCCGTTCTTCAATTCCCGGATCAGTTCGGCTTTTGCAGGCTCAAAGTCCCTTCCGTGGGCTGTTATTGCACAGATGTTGGTCAGGTTCACTTTTGTTCGGGCACAGGCTGCCTGCATTGAAGAGATTCCGGGAATTACGGTATCTTTTTCCCCTGCAAATTTTCCAAGCCCGGAAAACATGGGGTCCCCTGTTGACAGGACAACTGAATCTGCAGGCAGGAGGTGGAGTGACTTATAGTCTTTAATCGTCTTTGCTTCGCAGGTGATATATTCCTGTGCGATTTCAAGGGCTCTTTTTGCCCCGTAAACCACCGATGCCTTCCTAATCGCCCTTATTCCTTCTTCCGTGAGCATACCGGGTCCGACTCCGACTCCTACCACAATCATAGTTTTTCTTCCCCTCTGTCCGGTTCGAATTTCCGAGATCTTAGTCTCTGGATTTTACTTTTAATTCAATTTATGGATTTAATTTCAATTCAAAGTCTCAATTTAGTTTTAATTCAATTTCCGAATTCGTTTTTATTTTCCGCTTTTGCTGTCCATAAGGACAGACCCGTCCCTGTCAATCACAACGATTCTTGCACCTTTGCCTTTCTCAACCGCCATTTCAAAAGCTTCTTTCAGGCGCTCGTGTTCCGGGGCTTTTTCAAGCATCTCAACAACGGTTGCATAGCCGCTGCCTTCCAGCATCTTTGGGTTTCCCCATTTCAGGACAAGGCCCGGAAGCCCGCAGATAATGATGTCGCCTGAAGCGTTATCAAGCCCTTCCGAAATCCTGCTCCCGACCATAACAACAGTGTAATCGGGAAAGAGCATGTGAGAATACTTCATTCCTATCCGGCCCGTGGTCAGGACCACTTTATCCGTGCAGCGGATCAGGTCTCCTCTCATCTCTCCAAGGTGGTCGTTCCAGGGCTCGACAAAGCCTGTGCTCCCGAGGACCGAAATCCCGCCTTCGACTCCTATCCTGCTGTTCAAAGTCTCTTTTCCTATCCTTTCTCCCTCAGGGATCAAAATCGTGACCTCGGCACCCTTCAGGCCCAGCTCTTCGACGGCTTCCTGTACCGCAGCCCGGATCTGCTCCATGGGTTTCGGATTGATGGCCGGCTTTCCTTTTGGGACCTGAAGTCCGTCCCTTTTTACAATCCCTATGCCTTTT